>JBBDXO010000209.1:0-2484 GCA_040902295.1 Candidatus Rokuibacteriota bacterium
GGGGACTGCGGCCGAACGATTCAGCGAAGCGTGATGGCGAGGATGATGGCGGAGAGGAGGAGGCGGTAGATGACGAAGGGGAGGAGGGAGCGGCGCTTGAGGTAGTTGACGAGGAACCAGACGGCGAGCCAGCCGCTCGCGAAGGAGACGAGCACGGCCAGCAGCAGCGGTCCCAGGTCGCCGGGGGGGACACCGGTGTCGATGAGCTGCACGCTCTTCAGGAGCCCGGCGGCGGCCGTGATGGGAATGCCGAGCAGGAACGAGTAGCGCGCGGCCGTCGGGCGATCGATGCCCGCCAGCAGCGCGGTGGTGATGGTGATCCCCGAGCGCGAGGTGCCCGGGACGAGGGCGATCGCCTGGGCGACCCCGATCGCCAGCCCCTGCGACCAGCGGATGTGCTCGAGGCGGTCGCCGCCGCCCTCGACGGTGGGGACGGCGCGGCGATCGCCCCCCCACATGACGATGCCCCAGAATGCGGTCGTGAATGCGATGAGCAGCGGCGACCTCAGCTCCGTTTCCACCATGCCGCCCGCGAGCAGCCCCGCCAGCCCCGCGGGAATGGTGGCGACCGCGATCAGCGCCGCCACGCGCCGCGACAGTGCCCCCGACACCAGCGCGCGCAGCTCCCGGTGGAAGTAGGCGACGAGGGCGGCGAGGGTGCCCAGGTGCAGGGCGGCGTCCACCTGGAGGCCCTGGTCGTGCCAGCCGAAGACGTGCGGCACGAGGATCAGATGGCCTGACGACGAGACGGGGAGAAATTCCGTGAGGCCCTGGACGAGGCCGAGGACGACCGCGTGCGCGTACGTCACCCGACGATGTCCTCACCGCCGTCCACGCCGATGACGTTGCCGGTCATCCAGTAGGTGTCCGGGTGAGTCAGAACGACGAGCGCGCGCGCCACGTCCTCGGGGGTGGTGAGGCGCCCACTCGGGTTGCGGCGGCCCGCGGTGTCGGCGAGGCGGTCGTAGCCGGGGATCTTCTGCGCGGCGGGCGTGGCCGTCACGCCGGCGCGGATGGCGTTGGCCGTGATGCCGTGCGGGGCAAGCTCGACGGCGAGCTGGCGCACGTGCGACTCGAGGGCCGCCTTGGCGGCGGACACGGGACCGTACGACGGCAGCACGCGCGTGGAGCCCGACGACGTCATGGCGTAGATGCGGCCGCCGCGCGCCATGAGGCCGCGGCCCACCAGCGCCTGCGCCCAGTACACGAGGCTGTGCGCCATGACGTCCACCGTCATCTCCAGCTGCGCGTGGCTGACGCCCTCGGTGGCGGGGGCGCCGAGGAAGGGCTTCAGCGTGCCGAAGGCGAGTGAATGGAGGAGGACGCGGACGGTGCCGGCCTCGCCCCGCTCCTGCAGCAGGCGGTGCATCTCCGCCGCCGTCTCCGCCCGGCGCTCGGCGTCGGCGGCGTTGACGTTGAAGAAGCGCGCCTGGCGCCCGCACGCGCGGATGGCGGCCGTGACGGCATCGACGTTGCCGAGGGTGGACTTGCGGTCGAGGTGGACGCCGAAGACGTCCATGCCGGCGCGCGCGAACGCGAGCGACGCCGCTGCGCCGAACCCGGAAGACGCGCCGAGGACGAGAGCCCAACCGCCGAGCGTGATCGACGCGGCGCCGGTCATCGGCGCGTATGGTAGCACGCCTTCGGTAGGGTAAAATCCATCCGCCATGCCGAAAACCGCCGGCATCATCCTCATCGGCAACGAGATCCTGTCGGGCAAGATCCAGGACGCCAACGCCGCCTACCTGTGCCGCGAGCTGCGCGGACTCGGCGTCGACGTCCGCCGCATCACGGTCATCCCGGACGAGGTGGCGCTCATCGCGGACGAGGTGGCCGCCTTCAGCCGCGAGTTCGACGTCGTGTTCACCTCCGGCGGCGTGGGGCCGACCCACGACGACGTCACCATGGAAGGGGTGGCGCGCGCGATGGGCGTGCCCGTCGTGCGCCATCCCGCGCTGGCCGGCCTGCTCGAGCGGTACTACAAGGATCGCATCAACGCCGCCCACCTGCGCATGGCGGAGGTGCCGGAGGGCGCGGAGCTGGTGAGCGGCGCACCGCTGCGCTTTCCCACCATCCTCATGCGCAACGTGTACATCCTGCCCGGCGTGCCGGAGATCTTCCGGCAAAAGTTCGATGCCCTTCGCGAGCGCTTCCGCGACCAGCCCATCCACCTCAAGAACGTCTTCGTGCGCATCGGCGAGGGGACGCTTGCCGAGCATCTCAACGGCCTGCTCGCCGCCTTCCCGCTGCTCCTCCTCGGCTCCTACCCGGAGTTCTCCAACCCCGAGTACCAGGTGAAGGTGACCCTCGAATCGCGCGATCGCGGATATCTCGAGCAGGCGCTCACGGATTTTCTCGCGCGCCTGCCCGCGGAGGTGGTGGTCAAGGTCACCTGACGGCCCGCTGGCCAGTCTCTTTCGCGCGGATTATTCGTGAGGCGCGGGTGGGCGGGTGTCGGGGTGCGGAGACCACGTGGATGGTGGC
>JBBDXO010000210.1:0-13738 GCA_040902295.1 Candidatus Rokuibacteriota bacterium
GGCCCCCAAGCCCCCGGGGCGGGCGATCGTTTTGAACGGCCCGCCGGGTGGTTAGCCCATGACGCCGAGACGTGTTGGGGGGGGTGTCCAGCCGGGGAAGAGGGAGGTGGTGGGGGGCAGGGCGAGATGGGATCGCGCCACTTCGGTGAAGAGGGTTCTGAAATCGGTGGTGATGGCGAGGTCGCGGCCGTCGAAGAGCTGCTCGCGCTGCAGGCCGGGCCAGCGGCCGTAGACGTTGCCGCCGTTCACGCTGCCGCCGAAGGCGAGCATGGCGGTGCCGTGGCCGTGGTCGGTGCCGCGGTTGCCGTTCTCGAAGACCGTGCGGCCGAACTCGGACATCGTGAGGACGACCACGTCACTCATGCCATCGCCGAGATCCTGGGCGAAGGCCGCGAGGGCGGCGCCGAACTCGCGCAGGCGGTTGCCGAGCTGGCCCTGCTCGCCGCCCTGCGCGACGTGCGTGTCCCAGCCTTGCATGTCGGCGAAGGCGATCTCCAGGCCGACGTCGGCGCGGATGAGCTGGGCGATCTGGCGCATGGACTCGCCGAAGCGCCCGCGCGGGTAGACGGCGCCGTGGGCCGGCCGCAGGCCGGAGGCGTTGGCGGACTTCAGCAATGTGACGGCCTCGAACGTTTCCCGGCCGCTGCCGTGCAGCAGGTCGCGCACGCCCTGCGCGTAGAGCGATTCGAAGCCGCGTCGCTCCCCGGCCTGCTCCGCCGCGCGTACGTCGAAGCCATCGACCGACTGCATCGAGATGGCGCCCGCGTCACCGCGCAGGCTGCGGGGGAGCGCGGGCGCCAGAGCGACCGCGCGGAGGACCGACCTGGGGCCGGGCAGGGCGCCCGCGGCGCGCCCCAGCCACCCGTCGGGCGTGCTCTTGACGCCGGGTGTGCCGGATTCCATGTAGTCCTGCGCGTCGAAATGCGAGCGGGTGGTGTCGGGCGATCCGCACGCGTGCACCGCCGCCAGCGTGCGCGCCCGCCACAGCGGCATGAGGGGCGCCAGGCAGGGATGGAGCGCGAAGAAGCCGTCGAGGTCGAGCGCCCGGTCGGTCTTGCCTCGTCGCGGCGCCCGCAGCGCGATGCCCGTGCGCGCGGCGTAGTAGCCCGCGTCGCCGTGCGGCACCACCATGCTCAGCCCGTCCACGGCCCCGCGCTGGAAGACGGCCACCAGCACCTTGCGCCGGCCTTCGGCGGCGCCGGCCGCCCGGACCAGGAAGCGTGGCGCGGCGGCGGTGGCGATGAGCGCGCACGCGCCGGATTTGACGAACACACGTCGATTCACGATCAGCGCCGCTGAAACTCAGGCGACCCCAGGACGAGGGCCGCGAGCGTCTCGATGTCGGTGTCGGGGTGGCCTCGGTCGTCCGCGGTCTTGCGGGTGATCCGGGCGTCGTCCAGGTGCGCGGTGAGGACGGCGCGCGTGTCGGCGGTCGCCTCGCCGTGCAGCAGCGTGGCGAGCAGACGGTCGAGAGTCGCGCCCGGCCGCGCGCGCTCCTGGTCGGTGACCAGGCTTGCCACCCCGGCGGTCACCCCGGGAAGGCGGTGCTGGGTGAGGGCGAGGGCGAAGTTCATCCGTGCCAGCAGCGCGCCCGCGTTCACCCAGGCGTGCGCGCGATCGGGATAGCCCGTGGGCGGCTGCGCGTGGAACAGGGGCTCGCCGATCTCCGCCGTCGCCCGAGCGAGCGCGAAGGCGCCGCGCGTGTCCGTGGCGCCGCCGACCCCGCGCACCGCGCTTGCGACGAACTCGAACGGCTTCTTCACCTTGGCGCGCCGGGCCTCCGGCGCCGCGAACTCGGGTGAGGCGAAGATCGCGCGCAGCATGGCGCGCACGTCGCCCCCGGTATCGCGGTAGACGTCCGCCACCCGGTCGACCAGCGCCGGCGGCGGCGCGTCGCCCACGAAGCGGCGCACGAGCTTGCCGGCCAGGAAGCGCGCGGTGGAGGGGTGGCGCGCGAGGAGGTCGAGGACGCGCTCGCCGTCCTGCTCGCCGCCGCCCGCGGGCAGCCGCGTGCCGAGCACCGTTTTTTCCGCCGTGTCGTGGACGACAGGCCGGAAGACGAAGCGCGCCTCCCGGCGCGGGCGGTCGATCGTCCAGCCGGTGAACGCGCGCGCCACCTCGGTGACGTCCTGCTGTGTGTAGCCGCCCTCCACGCCGAGCGTGTGCAGCTCCATCAGCTCGCGCGCGTAGTTCTCGTTGAGCCCGGCCTTCCTGCCCTTGTGGGGCCCCCGCTGCCGCGTGAAGTCCGCGCGCGTGCTCAGCCAGTTGTCGAGGTAGAAGAGCATGGCGGGGTGGCGGGCGGTGGCGCGCAGGAGATCGGGAAACGTTCCGAGCGCGTGGGGGCGGATGACGTCGCGCTCGTACGAGGTCACGTACCAGCGCACCTCGCCCTTGTTGGCGAAGACGTTGAAGTGGTTGAACCAGAAATCGACCATGACCTCCTGGAGCTGCCGCTCGCTGTGGACGGCGCGGAGCAGGCGCGCGGCCGCGAGCTCGGCCGCGATGCGCGCCGGCCGCTTGTCGTCCGGATACCGCTCGCGAAGCTCGCGCGGCGTCATCGTGCCGCTCGCCATCTTCTCGCGCAGCGCCGTGTCCGGCCGCGCGTACTCGCGCTGCAGGTCGCCGATGGACCGGGAGAGCGTGGGCAGCGTGGCAAGCTGGCGCTCGACGGTGTCGTCGGCGAGACGGGCGGGATCGAGCTGCTGCTCGAGCCACCGCGGCAGGCCCACCGCGCGCACGCGCGCGATGTCCTCCGGCCGTGGGCCGAACGTCACGCGGTTGAGCACGTGGACGACGGTGGCCCCGTCATCGGCGGGCGCGGCGGCCGGTGCCGGGCGCGTGAAGGCGGCAAGGACGGCCGCGAGCAGCATCACCGCGCTCGTGACCCGGCGTGCCGCCGTCATGGGGCGGGCCGGGCCTCCTGGCGCTCGCGCAGCCGCCGCTCGCGCTCCTCCGGCGACAGCGCGCGGAAGCGCTCGCGCGCCTCCGCGCGCTGCGCGGGCGTCATGCGCTGCCACCGCTCGTAGTTGTGCATGATGCGCTCGCGCTCCGGCGCGGGAAGGGACTGGAAGCGCGCGAAGCGCTGCAGGATGCGCTCGCGCCGCTCGGCAGGCAGGCGCTGGAACCGGTCGTACGCCTGCTGCAGCTCCTGGCGGCGCGCCTCCGGCAGGTCGTTCCACCGCTGCAGATCCTCCAGGATGCGCCGCTTGTCCTCGGGCGGCATCGCGCGGAAGCGCCGGGCGTCCTCGCGCGCGGCGTGGCGCGCCTCCGGCGGTAGCGCGCGCCAGCGCCGGTACCCCTCGAGCACGCGCCGGCGCTCGTCGGGCGACAGCGTCTGCCACCGCGCGGCGTGGCGCTCCACCATCGCCCGCTCGTCGCCGGACAAGCCGTCGCGCCCCTCGGTGGCCGCGTCCTGCGCCCATACCGCGTCGTGGGTGCCGGCGGCGATGAGCACGGCGGAGCCGAGCACGACGGCGAGCGTGAGCCGTGGCATCATCCCTCGCGCACCGGCAGAACGTCGAGCTGCCGGATGATGTCGAGGTCTTCCAGAAGATCGAGGCGCTCCATCACGGGGTACTGCTGCAGCAGCGGCAGGCGGTCGCCGATGACGACCTCCTCGAACACCGCGAGGTCGTTCGGCGGCCCGCCGGCGCGGAAATCCGTCTGCGCGGCCACGACCACGAGGAGCGCGACGGCCGCCGCCCCCAGCGCCAGCGGCAGCGGCTGCATCACGCGGCGCCAGCCCGCACGGATGGCGACGGGGGCGTGGACGCGCTCGCGAAGCTGCGCGCGATAGGCGCCCCAGTGCACGTCGGGTGGCGCCGGCACCGAGGCGCCCAGCCGCGCGAGGATCTCCCGCGTCTCCTCCAGCGAGCGCGCACACGCCGCGCACGACGCGAGGTGCGCGGTCACGCGCGCGTGCTCGGCGGGCGCCAGCTCGTTGCGCAGCAGCGGCACGAAGGCGGTGTCGGGATGCTGGCTCATCGCACTGTCTTCTTGAGGGCCTGCACCGCCCGGTGGAGGTGAACGCGCACGGTGGCTTCCGAGCACCCCAGGACGGCCGCGATGTCGGACGCCGGCAGCTCCTCCTGAACGTGCAGCAGCAGCGCCGCCCGCTGGCGCGGCGCCAGGCGGTCGACCTCGGTCCAGAGCCTGGCCATCATCCTCTCCTTGTCGATGTCGCCGGCGGGATCGCTCGCCGGCGCCGCCTGACGCTCCGTGAGCGAAGGCTCGCCCTCGTCACCGGCGTCCCTGTCGACGAGCCGGCGCCACCAGCCACCGCGGCGACGATGGTCGAGACACCGGTTGACGAGGATACGGTAGAACCACGTCGAGAAGCGTGAGCCGCCGCGAAAGGTGGCCGCCGAGCGGTACAGGGTGACGAAGGCCTCCTGGGAGACGTCGCGCGCGTCTTCGGCGTCGCGCAGGATCGACCACGCGAGCCGGTACGCCCGCCCCTGGTAGCGGCTGACGAGCGCGTCGAACGCCGGCTCGTCGCCGCCGGCCGCGCGCGCGCAGAGCGCTTCGTCCGTTGCCTCCACTCCCGGCATGGTACCCGGCGCGGCCTCCGGCTGCCCGGCGACGCCCCCGGGAGTGGCGGCGGTGGCTGCGCTCATCCATCCGGTCATACCCTCAGGGGCAGCATGACCAATCTGTCGCCGGCATCCGAGGTGGCATGGTCGTCCCTGCAAGGTTGGACGTGGCAGGGACGGACATCGTTTACAGCGGTGGTGCGTCGTCAGTCGAGGACGACGAGCCCGCTCCTCGATCCTCCGCCGTGGGTCCGCGTCGTACAGGGTCCCGCGCACCCCCCAGCCCACCCCACCCCCGTCGACCGCACGGCAACCGTTGGTCGCTCATGCGCGCTAGATCGCGAGCAGGGTGCCGGTGATGTGGCCGGAAGATTCGGCGGCGAGAAAGCCGACGGCGTCGGCGACGGCTTCGACGGGGACCCATGTCTTCGGATCGGCGTCGGGCATGGCGGCGCGGTTGGCGGGGGTGTCCATCGTGCTGGGCAGCACGGCGTTGGCGGTCACGCCGGCGGCTTTCACCTCGGTCGCGAGCGCCTGCGTGAAGGCGATGACGCCGGCTTTGGCGGCCGTGTAGGCGATGAAGCCGCCCGAGGGTGGCACGACGGCGCGGGATGCGATGACGACGATGCGGCCGTAGCCCCCCGCGACCATGGCGGGCACGGCCGCCCGTGCCGCCACGAACGCGGAGGTGAGGTTCAGCGCGATCATCCGGTCCCAGGTGGCGCGGTCGGTGTCGACGAGGGCGCCGCCGGCGAAGCCGCCCACGGCGCTCACGAGGATGTGCACGCCGCCGTGGCGCCTGCTGACCGACTGTACGAGGTCGCCCATCACGTGGTCGTCGGTGACGTCCGCGTGCTGCAGGGTGATGCGCGCACGGCCGTGCTCGCCCACGGCGGCCAGCAGGCGCTCGCGCTCGTCGTCGACGATGTAGGGCACGGTGACGGTGGCCCCCTCCGCGAGGAGCCGCCGCACGATGGCCTGGCCGAGGGCGCCGGTGCCGCCGGTCACGATGGCTGCGCGTGGCGTGGCCATGACGGGGCCGGCCTAGTCGACGGCGGCGGGCGCGAGCATGATGGCGGAGCGCTGGATCTCGTCGTAGCGGACCTTGGCCACGTCGAAGTCCTCGAGGTTGGCGCGGAGCTTCTTGAACGTCTGGTCGAAGGAGGGCAGGGTCTTGCGTGCCTTCGTGAGCGGCGTCGTGCGCGCGAGCAGGTAGTTCTTCACGTAGGGGTGGTTGATGCCGCGCTTCTTGACCTTGGCCACCACCGCCGCCAGCGCCTCGTCGGTGGCGCGCACGAGCTCGGCGCGCTCCTCGCGCTCCGGCAGGCCCTTGCGCAGGCTGGATTTCAGGAACTTGTCCACCCGTCGCAGGATGGGCGCGAAGGCGCCGCCCGCGAAGCGCTTGTTCTGCTCGTAGAGCAGGCCGAGCGTGATGAAGTGGGCGGACTCGAACTGGAACTGCCAGTCCTCCTCGGTGTCCGAGGGCTTCTGCTCGACGAGTCCCCGGTACATCCGGATCACCTCGAGCGCCTTCTCCTTGAGGTTGTGCGCCTTCTCCGTGTTCAGCGGCAGCACCTCGAAGGCGACCTCGGGCTCCACCACGAGGATGGCCGGGATGTAGTCGACCTTGAGCTTGTCGAGCGCGGTGCGGCGGTGGTTGCCGTTCGGCGTCCAGTACACGCCCGCCTCCGGCGACACCACCACGATGGGATCGACGAAACGATCGAGCCGCTTCACGGCCTCCGTGAGGCGCCTGGCGTGCGTGGGCGACACGTCGCGCTGATACGGGCTGGCGATCACCCGGCCGCGCGGGAGCAGGCAGAAGAGCTGCCAGTGGTCGCCCACGGGCTCCTGGTAGATCGCCAGCGTGTGCCCGCCGTCGCGCTCCACCTGCGCCGCGAGCGCGCGGGCCGGCGCGGGCGGCTCCCGGTCGGGGTAGACGGCCGGAGCGGCCATCGCGCTCAGGCCGCCGCGCGCGCGGGCGCCGCCTCCGGCCGGCGACGCACGAAGAGGTCGCGCACGGAGCCGTAGATGCCGGAGGGCAGGAAGATGATGATCACGATGAGGAGGAGGCCGTAGATCGTCTCCGCCATGCCGATGAAGCGCAGCCCGAAGGCGATGCGCAGGTACTCGGCGAGGGCGATGGTGAGGGCGGTGCCCACCGTCGGGCCCAGGAGCGTGTACATCCCGCCCAGCACCACCGCGAACACGATGCGCAGCGACACGCCGATGCCGGCGAGGGTGTCCGGGTTGACGTACGAGATGTACTGCGCGTAGGCGACGCCGCCGATGGCCGTGAGCACGGCGGAGAGGACGGTGATGCCCATCTTGAAGCGGCTCACGTGAATGCCCACCGAGGCCGCCGCCGTCTCGTCCTCGCCGATGGCCTCCATCGCCGAGCGCGCCATGGAGCGGTCGAGGCGGTGCCACACGTAGAGGCCGGCCAGCCACAGCACGAGCGCGCCGTAGTAGAACACGCGCTTGTTCGCGAACTGCAGGGCGAGGAGGCTGTCGCCGCCCGCGGGCTTGAGCGAGACGCCCAGGGAGCCGCCCGTCCAGTCGCGCTCGGCGATGATGAGCAGGCGGATGACCTCGCCGAAGGCGAGGGTGACGAGGGCGAAATAGTGGCCGACCACCTGGAAGCGCGAGCAGGGGTAGGCGATGACGAGGGCGAGGGCGATGGTGAGCACCACGGTGACGAGGGCGCCCGCCCACGGCGACACGCCCCAGAAGTTCCACAGCAGGGTGGTGGTGTAGGCCCCGAGGCCGAGGAAGGCGCCGTGGCCGAGCGACACGAGGCCGAAGCGGCCCATGAGCGACCACGCCCCGCCGATGAACGACCAGATGAGGATCTGGATCATCACGTGCAGCGCGTACTCCTTGTAGCCTCCCATGGGCAGCGAGGGCGCCAGCGCCAGCAGCGCGAGCATGGCCACCGCCACCGCGCGCGCGATGGTCACGCGCTCACCCGCGCCGGGCGAGGATGCCGCCCGGGCGCGCGAAGATCATGACGATGAAGACGACGAACGCGATCACGTAGCCCATCTCCGTGGACCACACCACGCCCGCCACCGCGATGATCTCGCTCATGATGAAGGCGGCCACGAAGGCGCCCACCATGTTGCCGAGGCCGCCCAGCACGCAGATCATGAACGTGAGCGGCCCGAATTGCCCGCCGAAGAACGGGTGCACCGAGTACTGGAAGACGAGGAGCGCCCCCGCCAGCCCCGCCATGAGGCCGCCCACGGCCGAGGTGACGATGTAGATGCGCTGCGGGTTGGCGCCCATGAGCGCCATGGCGTCGCGGTCCTGGGACACGGCGCGGATGGCGGTGCCGATGAACGTGCGCGTGAGGAACAGGTAGAGCGCCACGACGGCGATGATCGAGATGGCGAACGGGATCACCCGCGTCAAGGGCAGGAAGATCCCGGCGAACTCCCAGCTCGGCAGCGACAGGCGCACGCTCTTGTGATCGGTCGTCCACAGGAAGGTGGCGAACGACTGCAGGAAGAAGAGGAGCCCGCCGGTGGCGAGGAGCTGGTTGACGGGCGCGCTGCCGAGAATGGGCGTGATGATGAGCAGGTGCACGCCGACGCCGAGCACGGCGCCGAGCGCGACGGCGGCGAGCCCGCCCAGCCACACCGGCCAGCCGTACACCTGGATCGCGAAGTACGCGGCGTACATGCACAGCATCACGAGATCGACGTAGGCGATCCACACGATGTCGATCACGCCGAAGATCAGGTTGAGGCCGAGGGCGAGGAGGGCGAGGATGCCGCCCAGCATGATGCCGTTGATGGCGGCTTCGAGCAGGAAGATGGGGTCGATCACAGGCCCACGTACGCCTTTCGCACGAAGTCCTGCTCGGCGAGCTCGTCCGCCCGCCCTTCCATCTTGATGCGGCCCACCTCCAGCAGGTAGGCGCGGTCCACGAGCTTCAGGACCTGCCGCACGTTCTGCTCCACCACCAGGATCGTGTAGCCCTCCTCCCGTACGCGGCGGATGAGGTCGAACAGCCGCAGCACCATCACCGGGGCGAGGCCCATCGACGGCTCGTCGAGCAGGATGAGCTTCGGGCGCGACATCAGCGCGCGGCCCACCGCCAGCATCTGCTGCTCGCCGCCGGAGAGGCTGCCCGCGCGCTGGCCCTGGCGCTCGGCGAGCACGGGGAAGAGCGCGAAGACGCGGGTGAGGCTCTCGCCGTACTGCTTGCGGGCGGCGGGCAGGAAGGCGCCCATCTTGAGGTTGTCCGCCACGGTGAGGGCGGGGAAGATCCGGCGCCCCTCCGGCACGTGCGCGATGCCGTGGCCGACGATGTCGTAGGCGGGACGCCCGCCCACCGCCCGCCCCTCGAAGGCGATGGCGCCCGCGCGCGGCGCGATCATGCCGGAGATGACGCGCATGAGCGTCGTCTTGCCGGCGCCGTTGGGGCCCACCACGGCCACCGCCTCCCCCGCCGCCACGCGGAGGCTCACGTCCCAGAGGGCGGTGAAGGCGCCGTAGCCCGCCGTCACGTTGTCCACCGCGAGCATGGGCGCGCTCACGTGAGCACGATCTTCTCGCCGAGGTACGCTTCCACCACGCGCGGGTCCTCGGCGATCTCCAGGGGCGAGCCCTCCGCGATCTTCTCGCCGTGATCGAGGACGACGAGGCGGTCGACCACGCGCATCAACGTCGCCATGATGTGCTCCACCCAGACGATGGTGATGCCCAGCTCGCCGCGGATCCGGCGCAGCATGTCGGCGGCCGCGCCCATCTCGGCGGGGTCGAGGCCGCCGAGGCTCTCGTCCGCGAGCAGCAGCCGGGGCCGCGTGGCGAGGGCGCGCGCCAGCTCCAGCTTCTTGAGGCCGCCGGCGCCGAGGAGCGTGGTGGAGGCGTCGATGTCGGCGGGCAGGCCCACGAGGGTGAGGATCTCCGCCGCCCGGCGCCGCGCGTCCGCCTCCGCCGTGCGCTCGCTGGCGCCGAAGTGCGCGGCCACCGCGACGTTCTCGAGGATGGAGAGCTTGCGGAAGGGACGAGGGATCTGAAACGTGCGCGCGATGCCGAGGTGGCAGACCGCGTCCGGCGTGAGGCCGCTCATCTGCCGCCCCTCGAACCGGATGGATCCCGCCGTCGGCGGCAGCGTGCCCGCGATGCAGTTGAAGCACGTGGTCTTGCCCGAGCCATTGGGCCCGATCAGTCCGAGGATCTCCCCCTGCCGCACCTCGAACGAGACGGCGTTGAGCGCCGTGAACCCGCCGAACTGCTTCGTCAGCCCGTCAATGGTGAGCATGGGAAGAGCGGAGGGGGCCCCGAGGCCCCCTCCGGAGGTTGTCAGCGCGCCGCGAACGGCGACGAGGCCGGCAGCGGAAGCACCGGCTGGGCGGTCTGCACCACCTTGGGATAGACGAGCTCGAACTTGCCCTCGATGATCTGGAAGACGGCCGGGTACGCGCGCTCGTTCTGGCCGGCGAAGCGGTGGCCGGCGGGGAAGAACTTCACGCCGTACCCCTGCATGGTGCCGCCCTCGGGGATGTCCGTCTCCCGCGCCGCCTTCGCGAGGGCGTCGGGCCCGAAGCCGCCGTGCTTGCTGATGGCGCGCGGCAGCACGTCGTTGAGCAGGACCCACATGTTGTTGAAGCCCATGGAGACGTGGGGGGCGATGGCGTTGGTGGGCGCGTTGGCATCGTAGTGCGCCTTGTACCGCTTGACCATCTCGGCGGTGAGGTCGCCCACGCCCGCCTTCAGCTTCTTGGGATCGAGGAGCTGGGAGGCGATGGGGTCCAGCGTGTGGAAGAACTCCACGTCCTTGCCGAAGGCCTCCTTGAGCTTGTCGAGCTGGCTGTGGCCGGCGCCGTGACCGATGTAGGCGCGCACCCGCAGCCCCTGCTCCTTGGCCTGGCGCAGGAAGAGCGAGATGTCCGGGTTGTAGCCCGTGTGGTAGAGAACGTCGGGCCGCACCGAGCGCAGCTTCGTCACGAGCGAGGAGAGGTCGGGCGAGTTGATCGAGTAGCCTTCCTTCAGCACCACGTTGAGCCCGAGCTCCTTGGCCTTGGTCTCGTTGCCGAGCGCGACGTCGCTGCCGTAGGCGCCGTCCTCGTAGATGATGGCCAGCCGCAGGTCCTTGGCGGGCCGCTTGAGCCTGTCCTGGGAATAGTCGGCGATGTAGGCGACGGACAGCTCGCCGAACTGGGTGCCGGTGGGCTGGGGCCGGAACGTGTACTGCAGATTCCGTCCGTCGAACACCTTCGACGAGATGGCAGTGGTGATCCACAGGAACTTCTTCTGCTTGTCCACCTTCTCCGCGAGCGGCACCGCGTGCGCGCTCGAATAGATGCCGGCGAGGATGTCGACCTTCTCGACGTTGAGCAGCCGCTCCGCCTCGTTGATGGCGATCTCGGCCTTGGACTGACTGTCACCGTCGACCTGCACGATCTTGTACTTGCCGAGCACGCCGCCGCGCTCGTTGACGTAATCGATGATCATCTTCGCGCCCCGCCAGCAGTTGAGCGACCCGGCGGCCGAGAACGGGCCCGTGTGGTCGTAGAGAATCCCGATCTTGATCGTCTGCCCCTGGGCATCGGCGGCGGGCCGTGACCACGCCACCACACCCACGGCCACGATCAGCAACAGCGTCAGCGATATGCGCAGGACTTTCATGGTGCGTGTCCTCCTCGGACGAAAAGTGTCGCTGAATCTAGCACGCGCCCGGCGCGTCGTCCACGCCGTCGGACAGGTCAGGCGGGGGCGGCCGTCTTTCGGGCGAGGACCATCCATTCCTTGCTCTGGCGGCCTCGGGGAGAGCGGAGCGGGGGGAAGGCGCGCTCGATGCGGAAGGGCGGCGTGAAGTGGCGGCGGACATCGGCCTGGGTGACGCGGTAGGGGGGGCCGGCGGTGGTGGCGCGGAGGGGGAAGAACGATGCGAGGAGCCAGCCGCCGGGGCGGAGGACGCCGGCGATGGCGCGCACGTAGTGGGCCCGGCGCGCGGGGTCGATGGCGCAGAAGCAGGTGTACTCCCACACGCCGTCGAAGGCGCGGGCGAGCGCCGGGTCGCGGTCGAGGGTGAAGACGTCGCGCTCCAGGAACTCGACGGCCACGTGGTCCCGCTTCGCGAGGGCGCGGGCGGCGGCGAGGGCGGCGGGCGAGAAGTCGACGCCCACCACGGAGTAACCCCGCGCGGCGAGGTAGCGGGCGTCGTGGCCGCGGCCGCAGCCGGGCACCAGCACGCGTCCGCGCGGGGGCGGCGTGCTCTCCACGAAGTCGACGAGGGCGGGGGCGGCGCCGCCCGTCTCCCACCCATCGGCGCCGCGCGCGTAGAGATCTTCCCAGAAGGCGGGCGCGCTCACACGGGCCATGCGAAGCCTTCGAAGTTGGCGATGGCGCGCTCGGCGCCCGCCTCGATGAGCTCGCGACCGGTGTGGGCGGTGGTGACGCCGATCACCCGCATGCCCGCGTTGCGCGCGGCGTGCACGCCGACGACGGCGTCCTCGAACACGAGACACTCGGAGGGGCGCAGGGCCAGCCCTTCCGCGGCGCGCAGGTACACCTCGGGGTTCGGCTTGCCCCAGCGGACGTCGTCGGCGGCGACGATGACGTGGAAACGCTCGCGCAACCGGAGCTCGCCGAGCAGCCGCTCCACATCGTGGCGGGTGGCGGAGGTGGCGACGGCGCGCTTGACGCCCAGCCGCTCCAGCTCGGCGACGAAGGCGGACACGCCCGCGATGGCCTGCACGCCGCGACCGGCGAAGCGCGCGTAGTGCTCGCGCTTGCGCTCCGCCAGCCGCCGCGCCTCCTCGGCGGGCAGGGCGCGCCGCAGCAGCAGCGCGACGGCTTCCTCGGCCGGGCGCCCGATCGTCAGCCGCCACGAGGTCTCGTTGGCCGTCACGCCTTCGTCCTCGAGCAGGGCCGCCCACGCCGCCCGGTGGTGGGCGCCGGAGTCGATGAGCACGCCGTCCATGTCGAAGATGACGCCGTGGGCTTCCGCGCCGCTCACGCGCCGCTCACTGGCCGCCGCCGGCGCTCACTGGCGCAGCCGGTACAGCGGCGCCAGCGCGCGAAACGTCTCCAGCGCCGCCGCGCGATACTGCGCTTCCGTCCACCGCGCCGCCTCCTCGCCGGAGACCGCGCGCCCGAGCACGAACTGCCCGTCGCGCGTGCGCAGCAGCCCGTCCGCCAGCTCCGCGAGCTGCTCGGTGGTGAGATCCGCGAGCGGCGCCGCGGGCTCCTCGTCGTGCTCGTTCCGGAACCAGGCGAGGCCGCGCACGCGGCGCAGGACGGGTCCGAGGCGGCCCGCGTTCTTCTTCCACGCGGACGCCCACCGCTTCTTGTCCTCGTGCTCGGGGCCCACCTCGAAGAGGAAGCGCACGCAGCGGCGCGAGACCGCCACCTTGAAGTGACAGTGCTTCTTGTACCCGCGCGCGTCGGGGCCGAAGGCGACCCACGTGTCCGCGGGCGGGTTGACCGTGCGGCGGGCGTGCTTGGCCACGTGCGCAAAGGCGTCGCCGCCGGTGGCGCGACTGACGCCGGGGCTGAGGCTGTGGCCGATCGCCTCCAGCTTGGGTCGCACGCGGGCGCGCAGCTCGGTCATGCGAGGTCGAAAGCCCTTGATCTCGAAGATCTTGAAATCGATGGCGCGGAACGCGGAAGACGGCATCGGCGCTCAGCACACTCCTGATGCATGACGAGATCGCACGGGGCCTCCTGGCGCGCCGGGAATTGGCGCTCGAATCAGCGGCGCTTAGTGTAAATGGTTAGGTATTCCGTGTAAACAAGGAGAGGCGAGATGAGCGACGCGTCCTGCTTTCACAACCTGCACGAGGGCGGCATCCTGCGCGAGCTGGCGGCGGGCGTGCGCGCGCGCGTCTTCCCCGGGGTCAATGCCATGCTGTCCGTGGTGACGCTCGAGCCGCATGCGGTGTCGCCCGTGCACGCGCACGCCAACGAGCAGTGGGGCGTGTGCCTGGAGGGCGAGTGGATCCGCATCCAGGACGGCGTCGAGTATCACGTCAAGGCCGGGGACTTCTGGCAGACGCCGCCTCACGTTCCCCACGGCGGCCGCACGCTCGACCGCCGCTGCGTCGTGCTCGACATCTTCGCGCCGCCGCGCGAGGAGTACCGCCAGGCGGGCTCCGGCCTCGGCGTGCCGCATATCGGATGACAGCGCACGCGTGAATCGAGGCGCGCCACGGCTTCGCCGGGGCGCGACGAGCGTGGGGGGTGTGGGGGTC
>JBBDXO010000210.1:13748-17201 GCA_040902295.1 Candidatus Rokuibacteriota bacterium
CCCCCCCACGTGAACAGTTGCGCGCGCGGCCGGTGATACAATTCCCGCGTGCAGCGCATCTACGTCGTCACCGGTGGCGCCGGCTTCATCGGCTCCCATCTCGTCGAGCGGCTGCTCGCGGAGGAGCCGGACAGCGCCGTGCGCGTGTTCGACAACTTCGAGAGCGGCACGCGGGCCAATCTCGCCTTCGGGCCGCGATACGGCGACCGCCTCCGCATCATCGACGGTGACGTGCGCGACCTCGCCGCCATCGAGCGCGCGAGCGCCGGCGCCTCCGTCGTCTTCCACCAGGCGGCCATGCGCTCGGTGCCGCGCTCGGTGGCCGATCCCCTCGGCGCCAACGACAACAACGTGACGGGCACGCTGCACGTGTTCGAAGCGGCCCGCCGGGCGGGCGTGCGCCGGGTGGTCTACGCCTCCTCCTCCTCGGTCTACGGCGACAGCCCCGAGCTACCCAAGCGCGAGGACCAGCGGCCGTCGCCGATCTCGCCGTACGCGGTCTCGAAGGCGGCGGGCGAGCTGTACGCCGCGGTGTGGACGCGGCTGTACGGTGTGGAGACGGTGGGCCTGCGCTACTTCAACGTGTTCGGCCCCCGGCAGGACCCCGCCTCCGAGTATGCCGCCGTCATCCCGCGCTTCATCCTGTGGGGCCTGCGCGGCACGCCGCTGGAGGTGCACGGGGACGGCCACCAGTCGCGGGACTTCACGTACATCGACAACGTCGTGGACGCCAACCGGCTCGCCGCCCAGTCGCCGCAGGCCTCCGGCGAGGTCTTCAACGTGGGCTGCGGCCGGCGCGTGAGCCTGCTCGACATCGTGGCGCGCCTCGAGCGGCTGCTCGGCCGCTCCCTCGAGCGCCGGCACACGCCGGGGCGGGCGGGCGACGTGCCGCACACGCTCGCCGACGTCGACCGGGCCAAGCGGATGATGGGCTACACCGCGCTCGTGGACTTCGACGAAGGCCTGCGCAGGACGGTCGACTTCTTCCGGTCCGCATAAAGGAGACTCGCGCGATGCGCCGAACACTGCTCGGCCTGCTCGTCGCCCTCGTGGCCGCGCTGGTGGCGGGCCCCGCCGCCGCCCAGGCCCCCCGCACCTTCGTCGTGCAGACGGGCGCGGAGCCGCCCGGGCTCGACCTCACCGCCACGCCCGCCTCCGCCACCGCCGCCGTGGTGCTCTACAACGTCCAGGAATGCCTGGTGAAGGTCGACCGCCACGGCAAGATCGTGCCGTGGCTGGCCGAGCGCTGGCACACCACCGACAACCGCAACTACACCTTCTTCCTGAAGAAGGGCGTGCGCTTTCACAACGGGCGCGAGCTCAAGGCCGCCGATGTGAAGTTCGTGATCGAGCGCGCCATGAACCCCGAGACGAAGCACCCGTACCCGGCGTACTACGCGGCCATCGGCGACATCATCGTGAGGGACGATTACACGATCACCTTCTCGCTCAAGAGCGAGAGCGCCAACTTCCTGCTCAACATGGCGCGCCAGGGCTCCGTCATGTACCCGCGCGAGGCGGTGGACACGCTCAAGACGGCGCCCGTCGGCACCGGGCCCTACACGGTGGCGGAATGGGTGCGCGGCGACCGCATCGTGCTGGCGAGGAACGCCGACTATCACGTGAAGGGGCTGCCCCGGCTCGACCGGGTGACCTTCCGCTTCATCCCCGATCCCAACGCCGCCCTCGCCGCGCTCAAGGCGGGCGACATCGACGCCTCGCTCTTCGGGCTGGGGCCCGAGCACGTCGCCGACCTCCAGAAGGACGCCCGCTTTACCGTCATCGTGGGCGAGACGACGAACGACGTGATCCTCGCCATGAACAACGGCAGGAAGCCGTTCTCGGACGTGCGCGTGCGGCGTGCCATCACCCACGCCATCGACAAGCCGGAGGTGGTCAAGCTCGCGATGTTCGGGCTGGGCCGCGTGCTGGGCAGCAACGTCGACCCGCTGAATCCGTACTTCGTCGATCACGCGCAGGCCGTGCCCCATGACCCCGCGCGGGCCCGGAAGCTCCTCGCGGAAGCGGGGTATCCCAACGGCTTCGACGCCGTGCTCCGGGTGGCGCCGCAGTACTACTACACGGTGCGGACGGGCGAGGTTCTCGTCGACCAGCTCAAGAAGGTCGGCGTGAACGTGCGGATCGAGCAGATCGAGTGGGGCCAGTGGCTGTCGCGCGTGTGGCGGGAAGCGGACTACGACGTCACGATCATCGGCCACGCGGAGGCCTGGGACATCGCCAACTACGCCAACCCCAAGTACTACTACCGCTACGACAGCCCGGCGTTCCAGGCGCTGTTCAGGAAGTCGGAAGTCACGCTCGACGACCGGGCGCGACGCGAGCAGTACGCGCAGCTCCAGAAGATGCTCGTGGAGGAGGCGCCCGCGGTGTGGCTCTACGTTCACCCGCGGCTCGTGGTGGCGCGCAAGGGCGTGCAGGGGCTCTGGAAGGACCTGCCCCTCCCCTCCGCCGATCTCTCCGAGGTGTCGTGGTCGTCGTCCAGGTAGCCGCCGCCGCGCGCGCGTGAGACGGTACGTGGTGCGAAGGGTGGCGGCGCTCGCCGCGACGCTTCTCTTCGTCTCCATCCTCGTCTTCCTCGTCGTGCGCGTCCTGCCCGGCGACCCCGTCGACATCATCCTGGGGATCGAGCGAAACCCCGAGACGGCCGCCCGCCTGCGCGAATCGCTCGGCCTCGATCGGCCGCTCGTCGTGCAGTATGGCGACTGGCTCGCGCGCGCGCTCCGCGGCGACCTCGGCACCTCGATCCAGTACGACCTGCCCGTGGCCGCCCTCATCGCCAGCCGCCTGCCGGTGACGGTGCCCCTGGCGCTCATGGCGGCCGTGTGCATGGTGGTGGTGGCGCTGCCGCTCGGCGTGTACGCGGCCACGCGCCACCGGCGCGCGGGCGACTACGTCGCGATGATCGTCTCCCAGCTCGGCATCTCGGTGCCCGCCTTCTGGCTGGGCCTCCTCCTCATCCTCCTCTTCTCGGTGCGGCTGGGATGGATGAAGTCGGGCGGCTTCGACGGCTGGTCGGAGGGCGTGGGCCCCGCCCTGCGCTCGCTGCTGCTGCCCGCGGTCGCGCTCGGCGCCTTCCAGGCCGCCGTCCTCGTGCGCGCCACGCGCTCGGCCGTGCTGGAGGTGCTGGGTGAGGACTTCATCCGCACCGCGCGCGCCAAGGGTGTGGCCGAGATCGTGGTGGTGGGCCGGCACACGCTGCGCAATGCCTGCATTCCCATCCTGACCGTGGCCGGCATCCAGCTCGGGCAGCTGGTGGCGGGCGCGATCGTGCTGGAGTCGGTGTTCGCGCTGCCGGGGCTCGGCCGCCTGGCCCTCGGCGCCATCAGCGCGCGCGACCTGCCCGTCGTGCAGGGGGTCACCGTCTTCGTCGCCTCGTGCATCGTCGCCATCAACTTCGCCGTCGATTTCGCCTACGCCGCCCTCGACCCCCGT
>JBBDXO010000211.1:0-2461 GCA_040902295.1 Candidatus Rokuibacteriota bacterium
GCGGCGCGGGCCTCCTCCGTGTCGCCGGGCGCCATCAGCCAGAAGTCCTGCACGGGCGGCCCCATGAGGAAGTCGTCGAAGTCGACCAGCGTCGGCCCCTCCGCCGTCCACAGCATGTTGCCCAGGTGCAGGTCGCCGTGGATGCGCTGCGCGGGCGCCGCCGCCAGGCGCGGCCCCACCGCCTGCGCGATGCGCAGCGCCACGTCGCGATAGCGCGGCGCGAAGTTGTCCGGAATGAAGCCGCCCGCCGCCAGCGCGTCGAGCGCGTCGTGGACGAAGCGCTGCACGTCGAGCCGCGGGCGGTGCGCGGCGGGACGGGCCGCGCCCACCGCGTGCATGCGCCCGAGCGTGCGGCCGACCTGGCGCCGCAGCTCCGGATTCAGCTCGTCGCGCAGACGGCCGCGGATCTTCGGAAAGGCGGTGTAGAGGATGCCGTCGATGTCGCCGAGGGTGGAGCCGGTGCCGAGGTCCAGCGGCGGCACCACGGGCACCTCCGCCTCCGCCAGCTCGGCCAGGAAGGCGTGCTCGTCGAGGATGGCCTCGCGCGACCAGCGTCCGGGCCGGTGGAACTTGACGACCAGCCGCCGCTCGTCCTCGAGCTCCACCTCGTACACGCGGTTCTCGAAGGCGCGCAGCGGCAGGCAGCGCCCCGTGCAGCGCAGGCCGCCCACCTCCACCGCGTCCAGCACGCGGTCCGGCGTGAGCGAAAAGAACGACGCGCCGAGGTCGGCGCTCAGACGGCCTTCGTTTCCGCCGCAGGCAGGCTCACCCGCTCATCGTCTCACGCGGCGGCCGCGCGCGGCGGCGGATCCTCGAAGCCCCGGCACACGGCCATGACGGTCGCGCCGAGCGCGCTATTCGATGCTCACGACGATGGCCGCGCAGGCCATGAGCGTGTCCGCTCCCGGCACGCGCAACCCGCCCGCCACCGCGTGCACCGTCACCTCGCCATGCGGAAGCTCGCGGGCCACGCGCGCGATATCGACGGCGGCCGGATCCGGCACCGCCACCGTGACCTCGACGAGCATCCGGCCTCCGCGCTCCCGCACCTGCGCCAGCAGCGGCAGCGAGGAGTGACGGATCGCGTCCGACACCGCCCGGCACGCCGCCTTCGTGCCATCCCCTCCGTGGACGTCGACTCCCATCCCGAACTCCAGCACCGCCGGCTTCCCCGCCATGCGCAGCTCCTTGGGTCAGATTGAGCGTCACTCCGGGACCACCGTAGCGCGGATTCCCCGTGTCCGCTGCCCGCCGGGACATCGGCACGAACGCTTGGTATCATGCGTGCCTCATCGCCGCCGATCATGGAAAGGAGCCGCACGTGATCTACGAGATCCGCACCTATCGCATCGCCCCTGGCAGCCTGGCCGAAGTCGAGAAGCGCTTCGGCGAAGGCTACGAGTACCGCAAGAAGCACTCGGAGCTGGCCGCCTTCTGGCACACGGAGATCGGTCCCCTCAACGAGATCGTCCACGTGTGGCCCTATCGCGACCTCGCCGAGCGCGCGCGCGTGCGCGCCGAGGCCGTGAAGGATCCGAACTGGCCGCCGAAGATCGCCGAGTTCATCCACGGCATGCGCTCGGAGATCGTGGTGCCGCCGGCGTTCGTGCCCGAGATCCGGCCCGGCAAGCTGGGCCCCTACTTCGAGATGCGCTACTACACGCTCAAGGCCGGCACCGTGCCCTCGATGATCAAGGCGTGGGAGGACAAGATCGGCGAGCGCACGAAGATGTCCCCGCTCGTGCTCGCGGGCGGCGTCGAGTTCGGCACGGCCAATGCCTTCGTGCACGTGTGGGCGTACGGCAGCCTGGATCAGCGGGCCAAGGTGCGCGACGAGGCGCGCGCCAAGGGTGTCTGGCCGCCGCCCGGCGGCGGCGACCGGCTCATCACGATGGAGAACAAGATCCTGATGCCGTCCGCGTTCTCTCCGCTGCAGTAATAAGTGGAGGGCGCGTTCGGGCGGACGCGGCCAATCGCGCGGCCGCTTGATTGAGCATGGGGGGCTTCGAAGGGCCCCCCATGTCCCCCCGCCGCGGACGGCCGGAGTGCCATCGCGGCTCTCGATGCATGCGCGCCGGCGGCATCGGCGGCAACGATAGTGATTTGGCGTATTGAAGTGACTCGATCCCGTCCGTACAGTTCACCCTCGTGCGCGTTGAATCTCGGCGCGCGCGTGCCGCATCACAGCCACGAGGGGGAACTCACCGATGAAGCGACGCACCTTTCTGAGAATGTCCGCGACGCTGCCCGTGGTCGCCGCCGCGTCGCACTGGCCGCTACCGATCGCCGCCGCCCAGCCGAAGGACTTCGACCCGCGGCCGGGCACGTGGCGCACGTACGAGATGACCACGCGCATCGAGCTGCTGAAGCCGGTGGGCGTTCCCCGCGCGTGGGTGCCGCTGCCCGTCGTGGAGTCCGACTACCAGAAGCTGCGCGGCAACCGCTGGTCGGGTAACGCCCG
>JBBDXO010000212.1:0-14667 GCA_040902295.1 Candidatus Rokuibacteriota bacterium
ATGAGGCGGAGTGGTTTCGGGAGTTCTTGCGGGAGCAGCGGGCGGAGCGGGTGGCGCGGGTGCACCGGTTGACCGCGCGGCTGACTGAACTGGGGATGCCGATCGATCCGGCGGAGGTGTTCGCCCTCGTGAAGGAGGGGTCGCCGGGGCGGCCGCACGTGGCGCGGGTGATGATCAAGCACGGCTACGTGAAGTCGGTGGCGGAGGCGTTCGACAAGTATCTGCATGCGGGGGGGCCGGCGAGCGTGCCGCGCCGGCGGCTGACGCCGGTGCAGGCGGTGGAGATCATCCGGCGGGCGCACGGGGTGCCGGTGTTCGCGCATCCGGGGCTCGCGGACAGGGACGCGATGATCCCCGAGCTGGTGGCGGCGGGCCTGATGGGCATCGAGTGCTACTACTCCGAGCACTCGGCGGCCCAGACGGCGGCCTACGTGGGCATCTGCCGCGAGCGCGGCCTGCTCGCCACGGGCGGCTCCGACTATCACGGCCCGCGCACCGGCCGCGTCAATCCGCTGGGCTCGCCCGCGGTGCCGATGGCGGTGTACGAGGCGCTGCGGGTGAAAGCCGCGCAGGCGCGCGCGTCGTGAACGTCCAGATCTTCGGCTTCAACGACGACCAGCAGACGCGCAAGGCGCAGCGCTTCTTCGCCGAGCGGCGCATTCCCATCCACTTCGTCGATCTCGAGGAGCGTCCCGCATCGAAGGGCGAGCTGCGGCGCTTCGCCGAGAAGCTCGGCGCCGCCGCCGTCATCGACCGCGCCAGCCCGCGCTTCAAGGCACTGGGCCTGCACGTGGCGGGCGACTCCCCGCAGCGGCTGCTGGAGCGCGCGCTCACGGAGCCGCGCCTGCTGAAGACCCCGCTGGTGCGCAACGGTGGCAAGGTCACCATCGGGCACGCGGCCGACACGTGGCAGGCATGGGTGGAGGAGGCCAGGCCGTGACCGTGCGCCCGTTCAGGATCGCGGTGGCCGACGACGTCCTTGTCGATCTGCGCGCGCGGCTGGGCCGTGTGCGCTGGCCCGACGAGGCGCCGGGCGCGGCGTGGGCCTACGGCACGAGCCTGGCGTACATGAAGGAGCTCGTGGCGTACTGGCGCGACACCTACGACTGGCGGGCGGCCGAGGCGCGCCTGAACGAGCGCCGGCACTTCACGGCGCCCGTGGGCGGTATCGACGTGCACTTCATCCACGAGCCGGGCGTGGGGCCGCGGCCGTTTCCGCTCCTGCTCTCGCACGGCTGGCCGGGATCGATCGCCGAGTTCCAGGAGCTGATTCCGCGCCTCACCGATCCCGCGCGCTTCGGCGGGCGGGCCGACGACGCCTTCACGGTGGTCGCCCCCTCGCTGCCCGGCTACACGTTGTCGTTCCGGCCGGACCAGCCGCGCTTCGGCGTGGCCGAGATCGCCGACGTGTTCGCCACCCTCATGACGGACGTGCTCGGCTATCCACGCTTTGCCGCGCAGGGCGGCGACTGGGGCGCGTTCGTGACTGCCGTGCTGGGGCTGAAGTATCCCGACCGGCTGGCGGGCATCCACGTCAACCTCCTCGCGGTCAGGCGCGACGTGACCGCGCCCGCGAATCCCGACGCCGAGGAGCGGCGCTTTCTCGATCAGCTCCGGCACTGGCAGCGCGAGGAGACGGGCTACCAGTGGATCCAGGGCACGCGGCCGCAGACGCTGGCCTTCGGCCTCACCGACTCGCCCGCGGGCCTCGCGGCGTGGATCGTGGAGAAGTTCCGCGCGTGGTCGGACTGTGACGGCGACGTCGAGCGCTGCTTCAGCAAGGACGTGCTGCTCACGAACGTGATGCTGTACTGGGTGACGGGCGCCATCAACTCGTCGTTCTGGCCCTACTATGCCCGCATGCACGCGCCGTGGCCCCTCCCCGAGGGCCGCCGCATCGAGGTGCCCACGGGCTATGCCGCCTTTCCGCGCGAGATCCTCACCCCGCCGCGCGCGTGGGCCGAGCGCGTCTACAACATCCAGCGGTGGACGCCAATGGCGCGCGGCGGCCATTTCGCCGCCCTCGAGCAGCCCGACGCCCTCGCCGCCGACGTCCGCGACTTCTTCCGGCCCTTGCGTTCCTGACCCCCCGCGTCGACAGGCGTCTCGACGGCGCGGCCGCCGCCGTGCCCGGCGGGGATTAGCGATGGCCGCGCTCGAGGAGCCGCCGGTACTCCTCCGTCGTGTGGCGCATCTCCTCCGCGATCTTCTTCTGCTCGTCGGAGGCCCGGCGGGCGAGCTCGGCGGCGCTCCGGGCCGACTCCGCCGCCCTCCGCGCCTCCTCCGCGCTCCGCCGGCTCGCCTCGCCCGCTTCGCGCGCCTGCTCGGCTGATCGCCGCGCCTCCTCCGCAAGCTGACGCGTGTCCTCCGCCTCGCGCCGGCCTTCCTCGCCGCGGCGCCGCCCGGCTTCGGAGGCCCGGCGTCCCTGCTCGGCGCTCTCGCGGACTTCTTCCTGAACCTCCTGCTGCTCGAACTGCTGCTCGCGGTCCTTCTCACGCTCCACCAGCCGCGTGCGCGCCGTCCGTTTCGGCGGCGCCGGACGCGTGGTGGCGCCGGCCGTCGTGCGTCTCGTCCTCCGCTTCGCAGGCTTGCGCGCCATCAGCCCGCCCCTCGGCGGCACGTGGTCGAGGTCGCGCGGCGGCGCATGGCTACGTCGCGTATCCAGGAAAGACGCGCGCGAGGACGTCGCGCTCGTTCATGGCGAGCATGCCGGTGACGAGCTTGCGCGCCGCCCCGCGCACGGCCACGAACGTGATCGTCGCGCTCGCCACCACGCGGCCGCCGGCGTGCGCGGTGATGGCCGTGTCCCAGTAGCGCCCGTCGTCGCGACGCGCGCTCGCGGAGGTGCGGGCGCCCACCACCGTGATCGTCTCCTCCGCGCGGGCACCGTCGTGCAGCGTCACGCGCAGCTCCGTCGTCATGCCGGCCTCGCCGGTGGCGAGGGCGCCCATCCAGAAGGCCGTCTCGTCCAGCAGGGTGGTGAGCCCCACCGGCGCCAGCGCGCCGTCCGCGGCCCGGAAGCGCGCGGGCGGCTGCCACTGCGTCCACACCGCGTGCGCATCGAAGCGCAGGCGCGCCTGCAGGCCGAGCGGATTGTCGACGCCGCAGGCAAAACAGCGGGAGGACACGGGCAGGGGCTCGCCCCCCGCGGCGGGCGTGTCGGCTCTGGGGGCGGCGGTGGCAGCGGCGATCACGGCGCCTTCCACCAGCAGCGCGCGGCTGTCGTCGAGGAGCTGAAAGCCGACCGCCGCCTGCGTGCGCCGGATCTTCAGGGGCAGGGCGGCGCCGAGCGGCACGCGCTTTCGATAGTGACCGATCACGGTGTGCGCGCCGCCCCACCGCGCGATGGCATCGAAGACGGCGAGCACGCTGCCGCCGTGCGCGGTGTCGGGAAGCCCCTGGAAGGCGGGAGCGAGCGTGAGCAGGGCCGTGTCACCGTCGCCGGAGACGGCCTCGCGCAGCGCGGCCTCGGTCGTCGTCATGCGATAATCGCCCGTCGTGTCGTCCATCTTAGCGCACAAGCCGTTCATCCGGGCGACCGTCACCAACTTCTTCTTCTTTCTCAGCCTCAACGGCTTCGTGCTGCTGCCGCTCTACATCCACGCCCTCGGCGGCACCGAGATCCACATCGGCCTCGTGATGGGCCTCTACACCGGCGTCGGCATCGTGTGCCAGCCGCTGCTGGGTCCCATCGTGGACGCGGTGGGCCGGCGTCCGTTCATGCTCGTGGGGGCGGGCCTCGTCCTCGGCGCCTCGCTCCTCGCCATCGGCGCGGAATCGATCGCGGCCCTCGCCGTCGTGCGCCTGCTGCAGGGACTCGGCTTCTCCGCCTTCTTCGTGGCGATGTTCTCGTACGTCGTCGACATCGTGCCGCCCGCGCAGCGCGGGTGGGCGCTCGGCATCTACGGCGTGTCCGGCTTCGTCTCCACCGCCGTGTCGCCGCTGGCGGGGGAGCTCATCATCCGCGCCTGGGGCTTCCGCGCGCTCTTCGTGGTGTCGGCCGTCCTGGCGGCGGTCACCGTCGCCATCGTGTGGCAGGTGCGCGACACGCGGCCGCCGGGCGCGGTCACCGTGCGCATGGGCGCGAGCATGATGCGCATGGGCGTCGACGACGTGTGGCAGCGGCCGATGGCGATCTCGTTCTTCTTCGGCCTGGGGTCGGGAACGATCTTCGCGTTCCTGCCCACCTTCGCGGAGAGCCTGGGTGTGCGCACGCTGTCGCTGTTCTACACGGCGTACGCGGTGGCGGCGATCGCGGTGCGCGTCTTCGGCGGCCGCCTCATCGACACGCGCGGCCGCCGCGCGGTCATCGTGCCGTCGATGTTCGTGCAGGCCGTGTCCACCGGCCTCCTCGCCGCGCTCGGCCTGCTCCTGTCGCGTCACACCGCCCTGCCGGTGCTGCCCGTGCTCTTCGTCTCCGGGCTGCTCTCGGGCGGCGCCCACGGCTTTCTCTACCCGGGCCTCGCCGCGCTCGTCACGGACACCGCCCCCGACGACCGCCGCGCCTCCATCGTGGGCGTCTTCAGCGCCGTGATGCTCCTCGGCCAGACCGGCGGCGCCTTCCTCTTCGGCTACGTGACCCACGCCGCCGGCTACGGCCCCATGTGGTGGGTCCTCACCATGCTCCTCATCCTCGGCGCCGCTCTCTCCATGAACCTCCACCGCCCCCCCGCCACCACCTGAGAAGCTTCCGGCCCCCGTCGCCGCCTGAGAACGCGTGAGCAAGCCGATACCGCGTGCGGGGGGCGGGGCGTGCTTCGGGGTGCAGGGATCCTGTACGGCGGACCGCACGTCGGCGTTCGAGGAGCGACGCGGCTTTCGCCGCGGCGCTGCCGAGCGCGGGGGGCTTGGGGGGCCCTTCGAGGCCCCCGATGTAATGAATCGCCCAGCCGCCCTCGGCGCGAGTCGGCCACCATCCACGTGGTCCCCGCACCCCCAACCAGGCCCCGCTCCCCGCCCGCCCCACGCGCCACCAACGCCGCGGGTATACTCAGCGCATGTCGAAGCTCGAAGGCGACGATCTGCAGTGGGCGCTGCAGCGGCGGATCGAGGACGTCTTCGCCAAGCTCGGGGAGAAGTACGGCGATCTCACCGGGCGCGTGGAGACGGAGATCCACCCGGAGGAGTCGTTCGACGACGTGGGGGGCCTGCGGCAGGCGAAGGGCCTGATGCGCGGCTTCGCCCACGCGCTGCGCAATCCGGAGCTGTACGAGCGCTGGGGCATCACGCCGCCCCGGGGCGTGCTGCTCTACGGCCCCCCGGGTGCGGGCAAGGCCAAGCTCGCGCGGGCGCTGGCGTCGGAGTCGGGCGCCATCTTCTACAACGTCAAGCTGCTGAACCTGACCTCGAAGTTCGGCGCCAACACGGGCGAGCTGCTGCAGGAGGTCCTCCGCATCGCCATCGCGGAGGGGCCGGCGGTCATCTTCCTGGACGAGGCGGAGGCCCTGTCGCTCGAGCACCTGCTGCCGCCGCCCCAGGCGCGTGAGGCGAGCGCGCGCCTCGTCGCCTCCCTGTGTGAGCGGCTCGACGCGGTGTCGTCCAAGGCGCGCGTGCTCGTCGTGGCCGCCACCAGCCGCACCGACGCCATCGATCCCGTGCTGGTGGCGCCGGGACGGCTCGACCACCTCGTGGAAGTGCCGCTGCCCGATGCCGACGAGCAGCGGGAGATCTTCGAGATCCTCAAAGCGCGCACCGAGAAGAACGCCGGGCGCACGCTGTTCGACGCCATCGACATCCGCAAGCTCGTGCCCGTGATGGGCGGCATGAGCGGCGCCGACATCTCGGAGATCATCCGCCGCGCGCTGGAAGCCAAGGTTCATGCGGCCGCCGACGGCGTGGAGCCGCCCCCTGTCTCCACCGACGACCTCTTCGTCGCCGTCGACGCGTACAAGCGCGTGCGTACCGTCGTCGAGAAAATCCGCTACGGGCAGTATCTGTAGCTGGTGGTCATCCGCCTCCACCGAGTACACGCCGGCGGTGCCCAGGCTCCGGGAGCCGCGTCGTGATTGCGTCGACGAAGATTCGGGTGCGGTACAAGGACACGGATTGCATGAAGGTCGTGTACTACGGGAATTACCTGACGTATTTCGAGGTGGCACGAGTCGAATTTCTGCGGCAGCAGGGGTGGGCGATGTCGGACGTCGATGAGAAGATTCACATGCCGGTGGTGGAGGCGAGCGTGCGGTACGTGAAGCCGGCGCGGCTGGACGATCTGCTGGAGGCGCGGGTGTGGATCAGCGAGCGGCGGCGGGCGAGCTTCCGGTTCGGGTACCAGATCGTGAGCGAGGCGGGGGAGACGATCGCCACCGGGTCCACGCTGCACGCGTGCTGGGATCCGGCCACGAGCCGGATGGTGGCGGTGCCGGACTGGCTGCAGGCGATCATGCCCGTCGTTCCGGCGGGACCGAAGGGCGGTGTATAATCCGCAGGGTTGACCCATTGATCGACGAATGATCGAAGTCCAGAACCTCACCAAGCAGTACGCCGGCGGGTATACCGCGATCCGGGACGTGTCGTTCAACGTCGAGGCCGGACAGATCGTCGGCTTCCTCGGCCCTAACGGCGCCGGCAAGTCGACGACCATGCGGATCCTGGCGTGCTTCATGCCTGCCACCACCGGCACCGCCAAGGTGGCCGGGTTCGACGTCTTCCGCCAGTCGATGGACGTGCGGCGGCGGATCGGGTACCTCCCCGAGAACGTCCCCCTCTACACCGACATGCGGGTGGCGCCGTACCTGGACTTCGTGGCGGAGATCAAGGGCATCGGGCGCTCCGAGCGCCGCCGGCGCGTGGCGGACGCGATGGACCGCTGCCGCATCGCCGACATGCAGCACCGCCTCATCGGCAACCTGTCCAAGGGCTACCGGCAGCGGGTGGGGCTGGCGCAGGCGATCATCAGCGATCCGAAGGTGCTCATCCTCGACGAGCCCACCATCGGCCTCGACCCGCGGCAGATCACGGAGATGCGCGCGCTCGTGAAATCGCTGGCGGGCGACCACACGGTCATCCTGTCCACGCACATCCTGCCCGAGGTGTCCATGCTGTGCAGCGGCGTGGTGATCATCAACCAGGGCGCCATCGTGGCCCAGGGGCCGATCGACACGCTGGTGGAGCAGTTCTTCCCCAGCGCGCGCGTGGAGGTCGAGGTCGTGGGCGCGCCGGCCGCCGTGGGCGCCGCCCTGCGCGGCATCCGCGGGGTGCAGGCCGTCACCGAGCTGGCCGCCACGGACGGCGCGGCGCGCTACATGGTCGACTCCGCGCGCGACCGGGACGTGCGCACCGAGATCTTCCAGCTCGTGGCCCAGCAGAAATGGGAGCTGCGCGAGCTCAAGCGGGTGGGGATGACGCTGGAGGAGGTCTTCATGAGGATCGTCGCGGGCGAGGAGCAGGAGCCCGCGCCCGCCGAGCCCGCGGTGGAGCCGGAGCCGGAGCCGGAGCCGGAGCCGGAGCTGCCCGCATGAGGGTGTGGCCGATCTTCAAGAAGGAGCTGCGGCTCTACTTCACCTCGCCGGTGGCCTACGTCATCATGACGATCTTCCTGCTGCTGGCCGGGTTCTTCTTCTACTCGATCTTTGCCTTCTTCACGATGGCCTCCATGCAATCGGCGATGAACCCGCAGATGGCCGGGCAGCTCAACGTGACGGACAGCGTGCTGCGGCCGCTCTTCTCCAACCTGAGCGTGATCCTGCTCCTGCTCATGCCGCTCTTCACCATGCGCCTCATCGCCGAGGAGCGCCGCTCCGGCACCATCGAGCTGCTGCTGACGTACCCGGTGCGGGACGGGGCGGTGCTGCTCGGCAAGTACCTGGCCGCCTTTGCGCTGTACGCCATCATGATCGGCCTCACGCTGCTCTACCCGGCCATCGTGATGTACTTCTCGCCGCTGGAGTGGGGGCCGCTGCTCACGGGGTATCTCGGGCTGCTGCTCATGGGCGGCATGTTCCTGGCGGTGGGCGTCTTCGCGTCCTCGCTCACCGAGAACCAGATCGTGGCCGCCGTGACCACCTTCGGCATCCTGCTGATGTTCTGGGTCATCGCGTGGCCCGCCGACAACGCGGGCGCCGTGTTCGGCAAGGTGCTGCAGCACCTGTCGATCCCGGAGCACAACGACAGCTTCTCCAAGGGCATCCTCGACACGAAGGACATCGTGTACTTCGTCAATTTCACGCTGCTCGCGCTGTTCCTGGCGCTGCGCTCCATCGAGTCGCGCCGGTGGAAGGGTTGATCCGATGCGCGGTGTGACCGACTGGCTCTTCTATATCGGCCTCGCCGCGCTCGCGGCGGCGGTCATCCAGCCCTTCGCGCTCCCCCAGCGCGACCGGCTGTGGTGGGCACTGGTGAGCGCCGGCATCGTGCTCGTCGTGCTCTCGGTGGTGCCGCGACTGGGCGAGGCGCGGGCGGCGATGAGCGGGCGCACGCTGCGGTACGGCGTCAACGCGGCGGTCATGATCCTGATGGTGGTGGGCATCATCGGCCTCGTGGAGGCGTTCTCCTACCGGTACAACAAGCGGATCGATCTCACCGAGAACCGGCGCCACAGCCTGTCCGCGCAGACGATCCAGCTCCTCGGCGGCCTCGCCTCGAACGTGAACGCGGTCGGCTTCTTCCGCACCGACCAGCCCGGCAAGCGGGTGGCGGAGGACCTGTTCAAGCAGTACGCGCGGTACGCCAACGGCAAGTTCACGTGGAAGGTGGTCGACCCCGACCGCGAGCCCGCGCTCGCGCGCCGCTACAACGTCGAGTCGTACGGCACCATCGTGCTGGAGACGACGACCCGCTCCGAGAAGGTCTCGGACGCGGAGGAGGAGAAGCTGACCAACGGCCTTCTCAAGGTGACACGCGAGGGCAAGCGCGTGCTCTACGTCACCCAGGGGCACGGCGAGAGCGAGCTCACCTCCACCGATCGCGCCGGCTTCAGCGAGGCGAAGGCCGCCATGGAGCGGGCCAACTACGAGGTCAAGCCGCTGGCGCTGGCGCGCGCGGGCAAGGTGCCGGAGGATGCCGCCGTCATCCTCATCCCCGGACCACGCACCGAGCTCTTCCCGCCCGAAGTCGACGCGCTCACGGCCTGGCTGGGGGCGGGCGGCAAGCTGCTCGTGATGGTGAACCCGCCCTTCCCCCAGAAGGTGCAGGACGACGCCGTCAAGCGGCTGCTCGCCACCTTCGGCGTGGAGCTGGGCGACAACCTCGTGGTGGAGCTGAGCCCCATCGGGCGCCTGTTCGGCATCGGGCCCGAGATCCCCATCGTGCAGGAGTACGACCCGCACACCATCACGCGTGACCTCGCCGGCCTCACCACGCTCTTTCCGCTCACGCGCACGGTGACGCCGGCGAAGACGGTGCCCGCGGGCACGAGCGTGCAGCCGCTGGCGCGCACGAGCCCGGAGAGCTGGGGCGAGACCGACGGCGCCTCCATCCAGGCGGGGCAGGTGAAGCCGGACGGCGCCGACCCGCGCGGGCCGCTGCCCATCGTGGTCGCGGTCACCCGCGACAAGACGCGCCTGGTGGTGTACGGCACCTCGAATGTCGCCACCAACCAGTTCCTCAATCTGCAGGGCAACCGCGACTTCTTCCTCAACACGGTGAGCTGGCTCGCCGAGGAAGAGGACCAGATCTCCATCCGGCCCAAGGACACGAAGGCGACGCCGGTGTTCCTCAACGCGCAACAGGCCCAGGCGGTCTTCTGGCTGCCGGTGGTGGTCCTGCCGGGGATCGTGCTCGCGGGCGGGATCGTCGCCCTCATGCGCCGCCGCGCCGCGAAGTAACGGGGCCCGATGCGCTGGCAGACGACCGCCGCCCTTGCCGTCATTCTGGCCGTGCTCGGCGGCGCCTACTACCTCTACGAGATCCGCTGGGCCTCGGAGCGCGCGCAGGCCGAGGCGCGCAAGGGGCGCGTCTTCGCCGTGGAGGCCAAGGACGTCACGGTGGTCGAGATCAAGCGCCGCGGCGACACGCTGCGCCTCGAGCGGGCCGGTGACGGCTGGGAGATGACGGCGCCCGTGAAGGCGCGCGCCAGCGGCACCGAGGTGGACGGCATGCTCACCACCATCCTCACCGCGAAGATCGATCGCGAGATCGCCGCCAAGCCCGAATCGCCGGCGGAGTTCGGCCTCGACACGCCGGTCGCCGACATCGCCCTCACGCTCAAGGACGGCAGGCACATCGGCCTCGCCGTCGGCGCCACGAGCCCCACGGGGGTGTGGGTGTACGCGAGCGAGACGGGCAAGCCCGCCGTGTTCATGCTGCCCGACAGCGTGGCGCGCGAGGCGGGTCGCCCCGCCGCCGACCTGCGCGACCGCACCATCCTCGCCTACAACCGGGCGGAGGTGACGGGCGCCGAGATCGTCACCGCCAACGCCGCCATCGCGCTGGAGCCGGCGGAGGCGGGCCGCTGGAAGATCCTGCGGCCCGTCGCGCTGCCCGCGGACAGCGACGTGGTGACGGACTTCCTGGACAAGCTGAGTAACGGCAAGGTGAAGGAGTTCGTCGCGGAGTCGCCTCCCTCGCGGGCGCCCTACGGGCTGGACCGGCCCCTGCGTGTGACGATTCATACCGGCAAGGGCAAGGACCGCGTGAGCCGCACGCTCCTGCTCGGCCGCGCGGACGCGGCCCGCCAGGGCACGTACGCGATGCGCGAAGGGGACAGCACCGTGTTCCTCCTGCCCGACGACGTGGCGACGGCCCTGCCGCGTAACGTGGCGGTGCTGCGCAACAAGCTGCTCGTCGACTTCGACCGCGACCGGGTGACCGGGCTCGAGATCGACAGCCCGCGCGGCACGGTGACCCTGGCGCGCGAGGACGACCGCTGGCGCATCGTGGCGCCCCAGGCGCTGCCCGCGGACCAGGTGGAGGCGGGCGCGATGCTCGTCAAGCTGCGCGGCGTGCGTGCGGTGGGCTTTCTGACCGACGACGCGTCGGGGATCCCGCGCTACCTGGCGAAGCCGGACGTGCGCGTGACCCTCACGCAGGAGGGCGCGCCCCCCACCACGCTGCTGCTCGCGCCGTCGAAGGAGACGCGTGAGGGCGCGCCGAGCGCCTACGCCGCGCTCGCCGGCACGGGCCCCGTGGCGCTCGTGGAAGGGAAGTGGATTGCCGAGCTGGGGCGGACGGCGGACGACCTGCGCGACCACGCCCTCGTGAGCGGCCTCGACCCCAAGGCCGTCAAGCGTGTCCGTGTGCGGGTGGGCGGCGACGTCGCGCTGCTGGAGCGCACGGGGGACACGGAGTGGAGGATGCTGGAGCCGACCAAGCTGATGGCGAGGGCGGCCAAGGTGGAAGCGCTGCTCGGCATGGTGCGGAGCCTCAAGTGGCAGGAGATCGTCGCGCCGGAGGGCGAGGAGCCGGCCCGGTACGGCCTCGACGCGCCCTCCATGGAGGTGGCGCTCTTCAAGCCCGACGGCGCGCCGGTGGCCACCGTGCTCATCGGCAAGCGCGAAGGCGACCGCGCCTACGTCAAGCTGGCCGGCGAACCCGCCATCTATGCGGTGGACGCGCGCCAGCTGGGGGAGCCACCGAAAGTGCCTGCGGACTTCCGCTGACGACCGGATCTGGGGTAAATTCCCGCCCATGCCCCGCGAGCTCTTCATCGTCGCCCGCGACCGACCGGATCTCTACCGTTACCTGACGCAGACCTTCGCGGACGCGGAGAACGTCCAGGTGGTCTGGGACCGCCGTGCCGACGAGCGCCGCCGCAACGGTCCCGCGGCCGGCGCCGACCGCCGCCACGCCGACCGCCGCGCCCGCCCCCACGTCGAGGCCGAGCTGCGGGCGGTCGGCTATGCCTTCCTCTCCCTCACCTGACGACCCCGATCTCGCGGCGACGGTTCGCATGGCGGCGACGCGTGCGGTAGCATACGCGCGTGGCTGATGACGGCGTGTACATCAAGCAGATGGAGCTGGGCCCCATGCAGAACTTCGTCTATCTGGTGGGTGACCCGGTGGCGAAGCACTGCGTGGTCGTCGACCCCGCGTGGGAGATCGACGCCATCCTGGACGCCGCCGCCGCCGACGGCATGACCATCACCGGCGCGCTCATCACGCACACCCACCAGGACCACGTGGGCGGCAGCCTCGAGTCGTGGGGGATGCCGGGGCGCATCCCGGGCGTCGAGGAGCTGCTCGGCCGCCTCCGCGCCCGGGTGTACGTGCACAAGGCGGAGGGCGAGTTCCTGAAGGGCTTCGGCTCCGACCTCGTGAAGGTCGATAACGCGGACACGCTGCCGGTGGGGCGCCTCACGCTGACCTTCATGCACACGCCCGGGCACACGCCGGGCTCGCAGTGCTTCGTGGTGGACGGCCACGTGATCTCGGGCGACACGCTGTTCATCAATTCGTGCGGCCGCACCGACCTGCCGGGCAGCGACCCCGCACAGATGTACGAGTCGCTCACGCGGCGGCTGGGCGCGCTGCCGGACGACACGCGCCTGCTGCCGGGCCACAACTACGGCGGCGCCGCCTCCACCATCGGCGCGCAGAAGAGCGACAACCCCTTCATGCGCTTCGCCTCCCTCGGCGACTTCCTGCGCGTGATGGGCCCGCGCCGGCTCACCCAGATCACGTGATCTCCGGCCGCGATTTCGCCGCGGCCCTGCGGCGGAGCCGGTTCGATTTCTTCACGGGCGTGCCCTGCTCGCTGGTGGAGGACGTCATCGCGGTGCTGGAGCCGGGGGGCGGGGCGCCCTACGTCGCCGCCGTGCGCGAGGACGCCGCCGTCGGCCTGGCGGCGGGCGCCTGGCTCGGGGGCCGCCGGCCCTGCGTGCTCATGCAGAACTCCGGCCTCGGCACCAGCCTCAACGCGCTCGCCTCGCTGTCGCTCATGTATGGCCTGCCCGTGCTGCTCGTCGTCACGTGGCGGGGATACGAGGGCAGGGACGCGCCCGAGCACATCCTGACGGGTGAGATCACGCCCGCCCTCCTCGATCTGCTGGGCATTCCGCACCGCACGCTCGGGGCGGCGTCCGCGAGCGCGGACATCGCCTGGGCGGCGTCGGAGATGGACGCCCGCATGCAGCCGGTGGCGCTGCTGGTACCGCCGAAGGTCGTGGAGACCGGCCATGGCGTGCACGGGGGCGCCGCCGCCTCGTCGCCGGCGCTCCTCCCCGGCCTCGACACGCCGGCGGAGCGCCTCGTGCCGTCGCTGTCGCGTCGCGCGGCCCTGGAGGTCGCGCGCAAGCAGCTCGGTGACGAGCCGCTCGTGCACGCCAACGGCTACATCTGCCGCGAGTCGTACTCGCTGGGCGACCGGCCGCAGAACTTCTACATGATCGGCTCCATGGGGCTGGCCTCCGCCATCGGCCTCGGCCTCGCCCTGGCACGTCCGCAGCAGCGCAGCGTCGTGTTCGACGGCGACGGCAACGTGTTGATGGGCCTCGGGATCCTCGCCATGGTGGCCGCCGCGTCGCCGCCCAACTTCGTGCACTGCGTGTTCGACAACGAGGTGTACGGCTCGACGGGCAACCAGGCCTCGCCCTCCCGCTTCGTCGGGCTGCACCGGATGGCGGCGGCGGCCGGCTATGCCACGGCGGTGGCCGTCACCGACGCGCGGGCGATCGAGTCGGCGGTGGCGGCGGCCCGTTCGAGCGAGGGGCCGCACTTCGTGCTCGTCAAGGTGACGCCCGAGCAAGCGGACGTGCCCCGCATCCCGTTCACGCCTCCGCAGATCCGCGACCGCTTCCGCTCCGCGTTGTAGTCGCCAGCCCCGGGGTCAGGCTTTGACTTCTATACATCTGGGCCCCGGGCTCACTTCCACGTCTTCGGTCGCGCTCAGGCGTCGGAGGTGCGGGTGTAGAGGAGTCGATAGTCGGTGGGGGTGACTTCGGCGGCGATCTTTGTGGCCCAGGAGTGCCAGAAGGCTTGGACCGATGTGGGGTCGGCGGTGGCGTCGAGCTCGCAGAGGGCGAGGAAGGGGGGGGCGGGTTTGACGTCGGCGCCGACGAGCTTGCGCTCCTCGGTCATGACGGTGGTGCCGGAGGTGTCGGACTCGTAGACGGCGACGCCGGCGACGCCGTTGAGCGCGGCGACGGTGGTGAGGGCGTCGGTGGCGAGCCAGGAACGGATGTAGGGGCCGCGGCCGGAGTGAGGCTGGATGCGGACCGTGAGCAGGCGGGGGGCGGGCGGCGCGGGGTCGGGCGAGGCGCCGACGAGGCGGTAGGCGTTGCGGATCATCAGGGTCATCGCGGGCAGCACGCGGCGCGTCCATTCCGTCGGTGCGTTCAGGCGGGCCAGGTACGGCGCCGACGACAGGACGGCGGCGTCCTGCGTCTCGTAGAGCGTGAAGTAGGCGGGGCCGTTGCCGGTGGCCTCGTAGCGGCGGCCGCGGCGGAAGCCGGGCACGCCGAGGCGCTCGGGGATGTGCTGCTCGTGGTACCAGGCGTTGAAGTCGTCGAGGGCGGCCGGGTCCACGTCGATCCAGATGCCGAGGGCGGCGGCGCCGATCACCGCCGCACCGCCGCCTCGCCGTCGACGGTGAGCACCTGCCCGGTGACGTCGGCGGCGCATGTCGAGAAGCCCACCACCGCCGCCGCCACGGCCGCCACGCCGTCCCCGCCGCCCCCGCCGCCCCTGCGGATGGCGGTCCAGCGCGCGTCAGGCAGGCGCTCGGGCTTGAGCACGGGGCCGGGCGCCACGCAGTTGACGGCGATGCCGCGGGGCCGCAGCTCGTCGCCGAGG
>JBBDXO010000212.1:14677-17005 GCA_040902295.1 Candidatus Rokuibacteriota bacterium
CCCCCCCCCCACGGCGGCCTTGGAGAGCGCGTACGCCACCCAGCCCGGCTCCGGCCGCTCGGCCCCCGCGTCACCGATGTTGACGATGTGGCCGCCGGGCTGCATGCGGGCGGCGGCGGCCTGCGCGCACAGAAAGACCGCGCGCACGTTGACGGCGAGCAGGGCGTCGTACTGGGCGGGCGTGGTGGTGGCGAGCGGCGTGCGATAGAAGAGGGCGGCGTTGTTCACGAGGACGTCGAGGCCGCCCAGCGCGCGCGCCGCCTGCGCCACGAGCCTGCGCGCGGCTCGCGCCTGGCGCAGATCGGCGCGGATGGCCACCGCCCGCGCGCCGCGCGCCTTCAGCTCGCGCACCGTGTCCGCCGCCTGCCGCGCAGATGCATGATAGGCGATGGCGACGTCCATGCCGGCCTCCGCGAGGGCGAGCGCAAGCGCGCGTCCCACGCGCACGGCCCCGCCGGTGACGAGCGCGCGCCGTCGCATTTGGTGATCAACCATCGTTGGTGTCATAGTCGAAGACGTCATGAGTGCGTGGCTCAAATCCCGTTTCATCGCCGGCTTCTTCGTCACCGTTCCCGCCTTCGCCACCGCGTGGCTGCTGTGGGTCTTCTGGAGCCGCATCGACGACATCTTCGCGCCGGTATACGAGCGGATGCTGGGCCGCCCCGTGCCCGGCGTCGGCTTCCTCACCGCCATCGCGGCGATCCTCCTCATGGGCGCCATCGCCCGCAACGTGGTGGGCGGCCGCGTGCTCGTGTGGGGCGACAAGCTCTTGTTGCGGGTCCCCGTGTTCCGCCTGCTGTACCCGTCTGTCAAGATGCTGATCGATTCCTTCTCGCCCGAGCGGCGCAACGCGTTCAAGGCCGTGGTTCTCGTGCAGCATCCGCGCGAAGGCTCGTACGCCTACGGCTTCGTGACGAGCGAGGTCATCGTGGAAACGTTCGACGGCAAGGCCGAGATGGTCACGGTGTTCATTCCCACCAACAACCTCTACCTCGGTGACATCGTGGTGGTGCCCCGCGCCGACGTCATCGCCACCGGCCTCACCGTCGAAGAAGGCGTCCGCATCATCCTCTCCGCTGGTACCGCCACGCCGCCCAGGCTGCCTCGCGCCTAACCGCGGCCCGGCGCCACGGCCGCGGCCCACGCACGAAGCGCCTCGATCAGGAGTGCGCCGTGGCCCCCGAAGAAATGATCGGCGCCCTCGATCATCCGCACGTCCGCCTTCGGCCACTGCGCGCGCAGCTCGTCGAGGGCGCTCACGGGGCAATACTCGTCCACGGTTCCTGCGACCACGAGTGCGGGGCCGCTGACGGCCGTGAGCGGCCCGCCCCAGCGGTAGCCGGTGGCGACGAGCGGGGGGGCCAGCAGCGCGAGGCCGCCCAGCGGCTCGCCCGCCGCCGCGACCGCCGCCGCCATCGCCGCGCCGAAGGAATAGCCGGCGAGAGCGACGGTGCCTGTCGCGGGCAGCCGTTCACGGAGCGCCGCGAGGGCGGCACGCACGTCGTCCCGCTCGCCCCGCCCGTCGTCGTGCCGGCCGGTGGACCGCCCGGTGCCGCGAAAGTTGAAGCGCAGGGTCCCCAGGCCCGCGCGGTGGCAGGCGTCCCGCACGTCCAGCACGAGGGCGTTGTCCATGTCGCCGCCGTACAAGGGGTGTGGGTGGCAGATGACCACTCCTGCGGTGGCGCCGGCAGGCAGTGCCAGCCTGGCCTCGAGCGCGACGCCGGCCGAGACGTCCAACGTGAGGGGGCCTTCGGTTATCATGCGCCCATGAGAATAACGGTGGGGGGGCGGGCCGTCCAACGACCGTGTTGAAGTGTTACCGGACCCGGCAGCGACTCAGCGGCTTTCTCGACGGGGCTCTCGACGAGGCGGCGACCCGTTCGACCGTCGCCCACCTGACGTCGTGCGAGGCCTGTCAGAAGGAGGCCGACCAGTTCCGCCGGCTGCGCGCCATGCTGCAGCGCACGGCGGCTGCCGCGCCCGAGCCGGACTGGACCGGCTTCTGGCCGGGTGTCGTCCGTGGCGTTCAGGACGCCAAGCGGGCCCCCGCCGTCCGCCCCCGGCGCGCCCTCTGGCAGGGCCGCTGGGCCCTGGGCAGCGCAGTGGCCGCCGTCCTCATGTTCCTGGGGGTCTGGCAGATGGTTCCCGGGCCCACGACCGTCGACGCCGCCGTCATGGTCAGTTCCGCCCGGACCGAGGATCCCCGGGGCACGGTGATGGTCTACTCCAACAAGGAGCAGGACGTCGCCGTCGTCTGGGTCCTCGGCCTCGACGACTAGCCTTTCTGGTTTTTGTGCTGGCCCGCGGCAGCGATGGCGGGGCGGGGCT
>JBBDXO010000213.1:0-5571 GCA_040902295.1 Candidatus Rokuibacteriota bacterium
GGGCCCCCCAAGCCCCCCGACGCTCGTCGCGCCCCGGGGAACCCGTGGCGCTCCTTGATGACGGGGAGCTCATAGACGGACAGGCGGACGGCTCGCACGCGACTGGAAGCGGTCTGCCCGGCAGCGCAGGCTGCGTTGGGCAGGGCGGGTTCAGCGCTCGATCACCTTGAGCGTGGCGGGCAGCGTGTCGCGCAGCTTGTCGCGGCGGCCGGCGGGGATGGTGACCACGGCGGGGTCGCCGTCACTCACGAAGCGGTCGGCGGGGTTCTTGTCGAAGTGGGTGAGCCAGCGGGTGAGGTCGCGCTCGACGGCCTGGATGCGCGGTAGCCGCGTGCCGTCCCAGGCGCGTGCGAAGGGCGAGGGGGCGGCGCCGCCCGCCACCATCAGGATGCCGTCGTGGCTGTACGTCGTGCCCTTGGCGGTGCCCCGCAGCGCCCACGTCACGTCCCTGGGATATACGCCGTGGGGCAGGGCGAGGGAGCGGATCCGGTAGCCCGGCACGTGGCGCTGGATCCACTGCTGCGCCTCGGCGATCTGCAGGCGCACCGTGGGCTCCTCGTACTTGCCGAGGTTGGCGTGCCACAGCGTGTGGTTGCCGATCTCGTACCCGCGGCTGACGAGGAACTGCAGCTTGCGGCCCTCGTGCTGCGGCTGGTCGAAGAGGCGATTGGGGCGGCTGGCGCCGGGCAGCACGTAGAACGTCGCGGCGCGCCCGAAATCGGGCTTCTCGCGCGTGAACGCTTCCAGGATGCCCACGCCCGACTTCGGATCGATCTCGGGGACGCCGTCTCTGTCGAGGTAGCGGAACTGGCCGGGCGAGGAGTCGTCGAAGGTGAGCACGACGGGCGTGGTGCCGGCGGGGGCCGTCACGCGGCCGTCCATGAGGTCGTTGAGGTGCGCCAGGCGATAGCCCCTGGCGTAGAGCGTCTCGAGGTCGCGCCGGAAGTTCTCGGGCGTGCGCGTCCACCGCTCCTCGGGGTCGTCGATCTTGTGGTACTCGAGGATCATCACGCGGCCCAGCTCGTTGGCGGGCAGCGCCTGCGCGGCGGCGAAGGTGGCGAAGAGGAGGACGGCGGTGAGGGCGGCGGCGATGACGACCAGGGCCCTCATCGGGCGGCGAGCGATTCCTTCTGGCGCAGCGCCTGGCCCGTGTACTCGTTGCGGGGATTCCACAGCATCCAGCCGGTGCCGCCGCCCTCGTCGGAGCCGCGAATCTGGCTGCGGATCTCCACGGGGCCGAACACGCGGCGGTCGAAGGCGTAGTCCCTGAAGTCCTGCAGCCAGGGCCGCACGCGCACCTGCGTGCCCGCGGAGCGCTTCTTGATGAGCCGCACGCTCTCGCGCACGACCTCGTAGGCGTTCACCACGGGGTTGCGATAGCCGGGGATGCCGAGCTGGTAGCCCGAGGGGTAGACCATGGGGCACATGTAGTCCAGGTGCGGCGCCAGCTCCTCGACGCGCTGCCCGATGTCCGTGTCGTTTTCGTTGAAGGCCACGTAGCCGAAGACGTCGGCGGCCACGAAGGCGCCCGTCGTGCCGATCTCCTTGCGTGCGCGCTCGAGAAAGCCGGCGATGGCGGGCAGGCGCGTGTCGCGGTTGTTCGGCTTGAGATAGCGGGCGGCCCCGAGCTTGCCGTCGGTGGGGAAGCGCACGTAGTCGAACTGGATCTCGTCGAAGCCCCGCGCGGCCGCTTCCCTGGCGAGCGCGATGTTGTAGCTCCACACTTCCTCGCGGAAGGGGTCCACCCAGGCCAGCTTCTCGTTGTCGATCCACGGCTTGCCGGTGCGCGTGTCGATGATGGCGAGGTCGGGCCGGGCGTTGGCGAGGACGTTGTCCTTGAAGGTCACGATGCGCGCGATCGTGTAGATGCCGCGCGATTTGAGATCCGCCATCATGGCGTCGAAGTCGCGGAGCGTGGCCGGGCCCTGGGCCCCCGCCGCCAGCGCCTGCTCGACGTTGGTGCGGTAGATCACCCAGCCGCGGTCGCCCTTGACGTCGATGACGACCGCGTTCAGCTCGGTGCGCTCGAGCAGGTCGAGCACGCGGGTGCGGATGCCCCGGTCGCCGAAGCCGTAGTACGTCAGGTAGGCCGCCTTGATGGCCTGCGGCTTCAGGACGACCTCGAGCGGCTCCTTGGCGGGCGCGAGGGTGACCCGCTCGTAGCCCGGCAGCTTCACGACCACCGTGGAGGTGCCGAGATCCTCGAGCTTGAAGCGGCCCTCGGCGTCCGTGCGGTGCTCCACGCCCTTGGCGACAACGGAGACGTTGGCGGCCGGCTGCCGGTCGGGATCCAGCACGCGGCCGCTGACGACGCCCTCCGGCCACGCGGCGGTCGACACGGCGGGCGCCAGCGGCGCCGGCGGCGCCGGGGGCCGCACGAGGTCAGCGGGCTTCGGCACGCGGGCCATCGGGGTCGCGGGCGCCGTGGCGTGGGGGACGGCGCCGGCAGGAAGGGCGGACGACACGGCGCTGCCCGGGACCGGGATGACCATGGAGACCGTGGACACTTCCCGGGTGTGCGCGTCGGTCGGCAGCAGGAGATAGCCGTTCATGATGGCGATGGCGAGGAGCGCGACGACATAGCTGCCGTCATAGAAATTGCGTCGTGCTGCAGACATTTCCGATCCCCCGAGTCAGTGGTTGTTTCGACAATAGCGGGATCGCCAAGGAGCTTCAAAGCAAAATCGCGAGCGCGCCGTACAATCGCGCCCATGAGCGAACCCCTTTCGGATTCACCGCTTGGATGTGCCCTCGCGAGCAGCCGTCACGTCGAGGTCAACGGCCTTCGGCTGCACCTGCTGGAGGGTGGTCGGACCGGCGGGCCCGTCATCTGCTTCCTGCACGGCGGCTCGGCCCACGCGCACTGGTTCGACGCCGTGCTGCCTCACTTCGCCGACCGCTTCCACGTGGTCTCGCTGGACCAGCGCGGCCACGGCGACAGCCAGTGGGCCTCGCCCGCTGCCTACGCCACGGAGGACTTCGCGGCCGACCTGGCGGCCTTGATGGACCGCATGGGCTGGCCGCGCATGGCCGTGGTCGGCCACTCGATGGGCGGTCACAACGCGACGGCGTTCGCGGCCTGGCACCCGGAGCGCGCGAGCGCCCTCGTCGTCGTCGACTCGCGCCCGGCGCTGCTGCCCGAGCGCCTCGAGAGCATGCACGAGCGCGGACGTCGCGCGCCCCGCCTGCACCCGACCCGCGAGTCGGCCCTGCGGTCCTTTCGACTGCTGCCGCGTGAGACCATCGCCGCGCCGGAGCTGCTGCAGCACCTCGCCCGCCAGGGCCTGACCACTCGCGACGGCGGCTGGACGTACCGCTTCGATCCCGCCTGCAACGGCGCGCGGCGCCCCGCCGATCTCTGGCCGCTGCTGCCGCGCATCACCGCGCCCACCCTCATCGTGCGCGGCGAGCTGAGCCCGATCATGACCCCGGCGATCGCCTCACGCATGCTCGCCGCCATCACGACCGCGCGCTTCGTCGAGATCCCCGGCGCCTATCATCACCTCGTGCTGGACACGCCGGCGCCGTTCAACGCCGCCGTGCGGAAGTTTTTGGATGACGTGGTGCCGGGGTAGATGCAGTGATGCGCGCCGGGGAGCAGGTGTGCAAGGGCGGCGGTTGGCCCGATCGTCCCGCCCTGGAACGCCGGCCGTTCAGACGGGCCGACTTCGCCACGCGCAACAACCCGGCCAGGGCTTCATTCACGGCATCCGGCGTCGGGAAATTCTCAGGACTGAGAACGACCACGTTCGATCCGGCCGCCAAGCGCGCGCACACTGTCCCCGGGTCAATCCCGAGGGAGAATCCGAGCGTCTGTCCTACGTTCTGCCAGTACGGTAGCACGGGGGTTGACCGCAAGTCCTGACCGTGTACTCATTGTATATCCAGTCGGCGTGGAGGCTCCTATGCAGACCAAGATTCAAAAGTGGGGTAACAGCCTCGGCTTGCGGATTCCGAAATCATTCGCAACCGAGGCCCAGGTCGAGGAAGGGGCAACGGTCGAACTATCGGTCGAAGATGGTCGGCTGTTGGTTCGCCCGCTCCGAGTCCGGAAGTACGCTCTGAGTGCATTGCTCAAAAAGGTAACGAGGCGGACGTTGCATGCCGAGGTCTCGACTGGTAGGGCGGTCGGCCGCGAGGCCTGGTAGTGGCCGGTTATGTTCCCTCGCGCGGGGATCTCATCTGGCTCCAATTCAATCCCCAGGCGGGCCACGAGCAAGCTGGGCATCGTCCCGCCCTGGTGATCTCCCCGAGTTCATACAACCGCCGAGTCGGACTGGCCATCTGTTGCCCGGTCACCTCACAGGTGAAGGGCTATCCGTTCGAGGTGCTTCTGCCGCACGGGTTCGCCGTGGAGGGAGCGATCCTCTCGGATCAGATCAAGAGCCTGGACTGGCGCGTACGAAAGGCCAGGCGCATTGGCGCCGTGCCGGCTGACGTCCTGCACGAAACGATCGGCAAGATCCTTGCCCTCGTCGATTCCGACGGTGCCGGTCAATAGCCCCGCCGATACCGCGGGCCTTACCCGTCCAGCCGGGGGACGCGGCCGACGTGGAGGGCGATGGCGCCGAGGCCGTAGCGGCGGTAGGTCACGTCGCGGAAGCCCAGGTCGGTCATGAGGAGGGCGAGGGCGCGGGGGCTGAGGTAGCGGTCGACTGATTTCGGCAGGTACGTGTAGGCCTGGCGGTCGCCGGCGATCAGGGCGCCGACGAGCGGGACGACGCGGCGGAAGTAGAGGGCGAAGAGGGCGTCCCAGCCGGGCACGCCGGGGCGGATGATCTCCAGCGCGATCACGAGCCCGCCCGGGCGCGTGACCCGGCGCATCTCGCGCAGGCCCGTCGGCAGGTCGGCGAGGTTGCGCAGCAGGAAGGCGGACGTCACGCACGCGAAGGACTGGTCGGCGAAGGGCAGCGCGAGCGCATCGGCGGCCACCAGCGGGAGGCGCGGGGCCGTGCGGCCCGCGAGCTTGCGCTGGGCCTCGGCCAGCATCCCCATCGAGAAGTCGGCCCCGATGACCTCGCGGCCGGTGGCCTGCACCGCGATGGCGAGGTCGGCGGTGCCGGTGGCGAGGTCGAGCACGGGGCCGGGGGGCGCCGTGGCGGCGGTGGCCGCGGCCCGGCGGCGCCAGGTGTGATGGCGGCCGCCCGTCATGAGCGTGTTCATGAGGTCGTAACGGCGCGCGATGCGCGTGAACATCGTGCGCACCGTCTCGGAGTGGGTGCTCATCCGCCCAGGTCGCGTCGCGTCGATCGGCAGATCAAGGCTGCGGCACTCTTGTTCGGCCCGTCGGTCGGCGATACAGTCTGGACATGCTTGATTGGTCCCGGTGTGACGGTGTGGAGCGACATCCAGACAGGTTGAGTGGAACGTGGACCTTCAAGAGCACACGGATCCCCGTGAGGGCGTTGTTCGAAAACCTCGAGGCTGGTGCAACCGTCGATCAGTTTCTCCAGTGGTTTCCCGGTGTGACCCGCCAACAGGTCGAGGCCGTACTGGAGCACGCAGCAAAGAGCTTGACCGAAGTCTAGTTCGGTCCGCGTGAGGATCCTCCTCGATCAAGGGACGCCCGCC
>JBBDXO010000213.1:5671-16941 GCA_040902295.1 Candidatus Rokuibacteriota bacterium
ACCGAAGTCTAGTTCGGTCCGCGTGAGGATCCTCCTCGATCAAGGGACGCCCGCCCCGCTCCGAGCGGCCCTTTCCGCCCACCATGTTGCAACGGCGTACGAGCTTGGCTGGTCTACGCTGAGTAACGGCGATCTCCTTGCAGCGGCTGAAGCAGAGTTCGACCTTCTCATCACGACGGACCGCAACCTCCCTGAGCAGCAAAACTTGACCGGGCGCCGTATTTCGATTTTGGTGCTGCCGACGACGAGCTGGCCGTCGATCCGTGAGCATGAGGAGTTGATCCTCCGCGAAGCGCTGTCCATGGCGCCGGGAGAGTATCGCGAATTGACCTGGTAGGACGCGGGGGTCACAACGCTTCTCATCGCGCCCTACCATTGGCCGCCGATCACCGCGGCGAGGACGATGAGGGCGATGTAGCCGTTGACGTTGAAGAAGGCGACGTTGATCCTCGAGAAGTCGTCGGGGGCCACGAGCGAGTGCTCGTAGACGAGCAGGCTCACCACGGCGGCCCAACCGATCCAGTACAGGGGGCCGAGGCCCGTCATCCAGCCGAGCAGCGCGAGGGCGAGGGCCGTGAGCAGGTGGTTGACGCGCGCCATGCGGAGGGCGGCGGCGGGGCCGAAGCGGGCGGGGAACGAGTGCAGGCGCTGGGCGCGGTCGACGTCGATGTCCTGGCAGGCGTAGATGACGTCGAAGCCGGCGATCCACACCGTGAGCGCGAGCCAGAGCACGAAGGCGGGCGGATCGAACTGGCCGCGCACGGCGATCCAGCCGCCGGCGGCGGCGATGCCGTCCGTGAAGCCGAGGATCCAGTGCGAGGCCCACGTGAAGCGCTTGGTGTACGAGTAGCCCACCAGGAAGGCGAGCGCCAGGGGCGCCAGCGCCAGCGCCAGCGGGTTCAGCATGGCGGCGGAGACGAACATGAGCCCGGCGCCGGCGATGGCCAGCGCCTTCAGCTCCCACGCGGCGAGCACTCCCGTGGGCAGGTGGCGGCCCGCCGTGCGCGGGTTGCGGGCGTCGATCCAGCGGTCCACCACGCGGTTGGCGGCCATCGCGCACGTGCGCGCGCCCACCATGGCGGCGGTGACCCAGCCGATCGTCCACCAGCCGGGCCAGCCGCCGGCGGCGAGGAGCATCGCGATGTAGGCGAAGGGAAGGGCGAAGACCGTGTGCTCGAACTTGATCGCGTCCAGCAGGTGCGACAGCTTGCTCAGAGCCCGTAGTCCTTCCAGCGCCGGCTGACGCGCTCGCGGATGTCGTCGGTCATCACGATCTCGTCCGGCCACGCCTGCGCCACGTCGTCCATGGGCCCCTTCTCGGTGGCGTCCACGCCGAGCTTGCCGCCGTAGCGATGGCGCAGGGCGGCGTGGTCCAGGTCGTCCATGGGCCCCTCGATCAGCAGCAGGTCGCGCTTGGGATCGATGTTGCCCGTCGCGCGCCAGGCCACCTCCGAGAGGTCGTGCACGTTGACGTGCTCGCTCACCACCACGATGGTCTTGGCGAGCATCATCAGGCCCATGCCCCAGAGCGCGGTCATCACCTTGCGCGCGTGGCCCGGGTAGCGCTTGCGGATCGACACGATCACGAGATTGTGGAAGACGCCCTCGGCCGGCATGTTCATGTCGATCACTTCGGGCAGCATCAGCCTGATGATGGGCAGAAAGAGGCGCTCCGTTGCCTTGCCGAGCCAATAATCTTCCTGGGGCGGGCGCCCCACGATGGTCGTGGGATAGATCGGCCGCGCGCGCCGCGTGAGCGCCGTGAGGTGGAAGACGGGATAGTCGCGCGCCAGCGAGTAGTAGCCCGTGTGGTCGCCGAAGGGGCCCTCGAGCCGCCGCTCGGCGGGATCGACGTAGCCCTCCAGCACGATCTCGGCCTGCGCGGGCACCTCCACGTCGATCGTCCGGCACTTCACCAGCTCCACGCCCGCGCCGCGCAGCCAGCCCGCGAAGACGACCTCGTCCACGCCGGGGGGCAGGGGCGCGGAGGCGGCGTAGATCATCGCGGGATCGCCGCCGAGCGCGATGGCCACCGGCATGCGGCCGCTGCCGGCCACGCGCTCGTGCTCGGCGCCGCCCTTGTGGATCTGCCAGTGCATGCCGAGCGTGCGGTCGTCGAACACCTGCACGCGGTACATGCCGACGTTGCGCCCGCCCGTGCGCGCCTCGCGCGTGAAGACGCCGGGCAGCGTGATGTAGCGCCCACCGTCGCCGGGCCAGCACTGCAGCACGGGCAGGCCCGCGAGCGTGGGGTGGGCCGTCTCCACGATCTCCTGGCAGGGGGCCTGCGTGACGTGGCGGGGCGCGGCCCTGGCGACGTCGATGAGAGTGCCGAGCTTTTTGAGGCGATCGGCGAAGGTGCCGGGCATCTTGAGGTCGAGCAGCCTGGCGATGCGCGTGCCGAGGTCGTCGAGGCGGTCGACGCCGAGGGCGGCGCACATCCGGTCCTCGGCGCCGAAGGCATTCACGAGCACCGGCATGTCGGAGCCTTCGACTTGCTCGAACAGCAGGGCGACGTTGTTGCCTCCCTGTTGCTTGGAGACGCGGTCGGTGATTTCGGTGATCTCGAGGTCTCTGGAGACGGGCACGCGCACGCGGTGCAGCCGTCCGTGCTGTTCCAGGTGGGCGACGAATTCCCGCAGGTCGGTGAAGGGCATGCGCGTGTTAGCCCGGCATGAATCATCCTCCGGTTCGTCACGATCATCGTTCGGTCGCTCAGCTTCGCTATTCGGAATAGAACGTCATTCGGAATAGAACGTCGCGACGAGCCATCCCGCCACGACCGGGAAGACCAGGCTTGGGATGACGCGGACGGCGACGAACTTCCAGCCCATCAGGGGGGCTTCCCACGCGATGATTCTTTGCATGCCGAACAGCGACCAGGCGGTCATGTAGGCGACCAGCGATGGGAGGGCGGCGCCGGAGTTCGACAGCACGACGAGCAGGGGGACGCTGATCATGGGGCCGCCGGGGGTGAGCACGCCGGCGGCGGAGGCGATGAGGATGGCGCGCATGCCGCCGTGGCGGCCGAAGTAGCGGGCCACCGTTTCCTGGGGGACGAGGACCTGGAGCATGCCGGCGAGGATGAGGGCCGGGATGAGGCGGGGGATGATGAACCAGAGCATCGCCAGGCCGTTGCGGGTGCCGAGGAGGGGCAGCGACGGGTCCTTGATGTAGGCGACGATGGCGAAGATGACGGCGAGCAGGATCAGGACGATCGTCGAGATATCGAGGCGCATCGCCGCACATTATTGCATACGGATCCGGGCGAACCGCCCGGGTGGGTCAGGCGGAAGCGGCGAGGCCCGGACGCTCCAGGTATTCGAGGATGCGGCTCCACTCGACGGGTTTTGTAAAGACCACGTCCGCCCCCGCCTGGTGGGCGCGTGTAAGGTAGGGCTCCCCGTATCCGGTCACCACCATCACGCGCGCGCCGCGGTTGCGCGAGCTGGCGAGGATCTGGCGGATGAGGACATCGCCCGGAATGTCGGGCAGGCCGAGGTCGCTGAGGACCACGTCGAAGTCGCGGCGGCTTGCAATCTCAGCCGCTTCCCGACCGGTCCCCGTGGCGGTGACGTCGGCCCCCTCCGCCCTGAGGAGCACCGTGAAGACCTCGCGGATGTCCGTGGCGTCTTCCACGAGCAGGATTCTCATACCGTCTAATGCCATAGGTATTTGCCGCCGGCAGTAAGGATAGCAAGTGTAATGCCACCGGTGACGCCAAGCGCTCGGTTATACTCGTAAAACCTACCGTGGATCACTTCGGCGCCAGTCTCATCGAGGGGCTCGAGGACGCGGTCGTCGTCACCGACACCGCGCTCAACGTCGTTGCCTGGAACGGGGTCATGGAGCGGCTGACGGGCACGCCGCGCGCCGCCGCCCTGGGCCGCAACGCGTGTCAGATGCTCGGCTTCGTGTGCGACGCCGGCGTGGAGGCCCACCTCACGCGTGCCCTGGCCGGCGACGAGTCGTCGATCACCGAGGCAACCTATGACATCGACGGCCGCACCGGCTGGCTGCGGGCCCGCTACCTGCCGTGGCGGGCCGACGACGGGCGCATCGCGGGCGTGATCGGCTTCCACGCCGATGTCAGCGAGCGCCGCCGCCGCACGACGTTCGTGGGGGCGCTGGAGGCCATCGGCCAGTCGCTCACCTCGTCGCTCGATCTCAACGAGGTGCTCGACACCATCGTGGGCCGCGCGCTGGAGGTGATGAGCGCGGAGTCGGCGCTGGTGGTCTCCTGGGACGGCCGCGCGCGCAACTTCTCCGTCATGCGCTCGGGGGGGCGCCTGTCGTCGCAGTATCCGACGGCCGGCATGATCCCCGCCGGCGGCGGCCCCGCCAGCCGCGCCATCCTCGAAGGCCGCCCGGTGGTGACCTCCAACATCCTCACCGACCCCGCGGTGACGCTGGCCCCGGCGCGTCGCGAGCAGATCGAGCGCGAGGGGTTCAAGGCGGTGGCGGCCGCCCCGCTGCGCTCCAAGGGCCGCGTGCACGGCGCCCTCGTCGTCTATTACTGGAGCGAGCGCCGCTTCAACGACGACGACACCGCCGGCCTGCGGCTGCTCGCCGAGCAGGCCGCGCTCGCCATCGACAACGCGCGCATCTACGCCGAGGCCACCCGCAGCGCCGAGCGGCTGCGCGAGCTGGCGGAGGTCGAGCAGCTCGTGACCGAGTCGCTCGTGGTCGACGACGTCCTGCGCCGCATCACGCAGGCCACGGCGCGTCTGCTGAACGCCCCCGTCGTGCAGCTCTGGACGGCCGACCCCGCGCAGCGCGTGCTGCGCCTGCAGGCCTCGAGCCTGGAGCCCGGCAGCCTCGAGGTGCGCATGCCGCGCGTGGTGGCCTTCGGCGAAGGCGTGGCGGGGCGGGTGGCGGAGACGAAGACGCCCGTGTACGTGTCGGATGTCGCCAACGACCCGCGCGCGCTGTCCTCGGAGTGGGCGCGCGAGTCGGGCATCCAGCGCATGCTGAGCGTGCCCATCCTCTCCGGCGACGACATCCTGGGCGTGCTCGCCGTGCGCTCGCGCGAGGAATCGCTGGCCAACGAGGAGAACCGCGCCCTCGTCATCTCCTTCGCCGCCCGCGCCGCCGTGGCCATGCAGAACGCGCGCACCTACGCGGAGGCCGTGCAGCGCGCCGCGCGCCTGCGCGACCTGGCGGCCGTGAGCCGGTCCATCACCGCCTCGCTCGACTCCGCCGACGTCATGCAGCGCATCGCCAACGCCGCCAGCGCCATGCGCCCGGGGGCGATGTCGGCCGTGCACCTGCTCGACACGGAGGCCCGCGTGCTGCGCTCGGCGGCGCGCTCGGCCGGCCACTGGGAGGGCGTGCCGCAGGAGCGGTCGTCGGACGGGGGGCTGCCGGGCCTGGTCGTGGAGCGTCACGAGCCCGTGCTGATCCCGCAGCCGGCCGGCCATCCGCGCACGCTGGAGCGCGAGTGGTGGCAGCAGCACCCGAAGTCCAGCTACTACGGCGTGCCCATCGACGTGGGCGACACCTTCGTGGGCGTGCTGGACTACATCCTGCCCGACGGGCTGCCCGAGCCCGAGGAGCAGGACGCGCTGCGGCTGCTGGCCGCGCAGGCGGGCGTGGCCATCCGCAACGCCGGCCTCTACCAGGCCGAGCGCGCGCAGGCCGCCCGCATCCGCGCCCTCGCCGCCATCAACCAGCGCATGTCGGGCGCCCTCGACATCGACGCGCTGCTGCGCATGATCTCGGAATCGGCCGCGCAGCTCAGCGGCGTGCGCTTCGCCTCCTTCTGGCTGGCCGACGACGCCGCGCGCACGCTGTCGCTCGCGGGCGGCTCGGTGCCGGAGATCGTGGCGGACCTGCCCGAGCGCACCGTGGGCTACGACACGGGCGGCCTCGGCTGGGTGGCGCGCCACCGCGCTCCGCTCGCCATCGACGACGTCTTCTCCGACGAGCGCATGGCCGCGGAGGCGTGGTGGCGCCGCTGGGGGCTGGCGGGCTTCCTGGGCTATCCCGTCACCGCCGGCGACGAGCTGCTCGCCATCCTCGTGCTCAGCCACTCCGAGCCCGTGCGCTTCACGCCGGAGACCGCCGACGTGGTCGAGATGTTCGTGGCGCAGGCCAGCGTGGCCGTGCAGAACGCGCGCCTCTACCGCGAGGCCCAGCGCCGCCGCGACGTGGCGGAGGTGCAGGCCCGCCTGGCGCGCGAGCTGACGGCCACGCTGGACGTCGCCCGCATCGCCGACCTCACCACGCGCGGGATCGTCGACCTGCTCGGCGTGCGGGGCTCTGCCGTCTTCCGCTTCGAGCCCACGGACGGCACGCTGCACGCGCTGAGCACCTGCGGCCCCGACGGCGACGGCGTGCACGACATGGTGCTGCGCCCGGGCGAGGGGGTGGCCGGCCGCGCCGTCGCCGAGCGCAAGGTGGTGGTGACGAGCGACATCCTCCACGAGCCCCGCGTCAAGCTGGGCCCCGAGCTGCGCGCGCAGATCATGCGGCGGGGGCTGGCCTCCGGCGTGGGCGTGCCGCTCTTCACCCACGAGCGCATCATCGGCGCCCTGGCGGTGACCGACCGCGCCGGCCGCGAGTTCACCGCCGAGGAGCTGCAGGCGCTGCAGTCCTTCGCCGACCAGGCCGCCCTCGCCTTCGAGAACGCGCGCCTCTACGACAGCGCCCGCGACAGCCTGGTGCGCCTGCGGGAGACGCAGGCCCAGCTCGTGCAGGCCGCCAAGATGTCCGCCCTCGGCCAGCTCGTCTCCGGCGTCGCCCACGAGCTGAACAACCCGCTCAGCGTCATCATCGGCTACGGCCAGCTCCTGCTCGCGCGCGAGGCGCCCGAGCCGCTGCGCCGCCCCGTGGAGCTGATGGTCTCGCAGGGCGACCGCATGGCGAAGATCGTGCGCAACCTGCTCTACTTCGCCCGCCAGCGCCCGCCCGAGCGGTCGGCCGTGGACATCCACATGGTGCTCGAGCAGACGCTGTCGCTGCGGCTGAACCAGCTCACGCTCTCCGGCATCACCGTGGAGACCGACTTCGCCCGCACGCTGCCCGTCATCAACGGCGACGGCCAGCAGCTCGAGCAGGTCTTCCTCAACCTGCTGCTCAACGCCGAGCAGGCCATCCTGGAGGCCAAGCCCACCGGCCGCATCCTGCTGCGCACGCGCGTGCGGGAGGACGGCGGCGCCATCTTCGCGGATGTCATCGACGACGGCCCCGGCATCGCCCCCGACGCCCTGTCGCGCGTGTTCGAGCCCTTCTTCACGACGAAGGTGGTGGGCATGGGCACCGGCCTGGGCCTGTCGGTCTCCTACGGCATCGCCGAGGAGCACGCCGGCCGCCTCAGCGTGCAGAGCCGCCCGGGCGAGACGGTCTTCACGCTCGAGTTGCCCGTGACGGAAGTGACCGCGCCGCCGCGCACCGACCTCGTGCGGCGTCCGCCGGTGAGCGGCATCGGGCGCGTGGCGCTGGTGGTGGAGGACGAGCCGAGCGTGCTCGACTTCGTGGTGACGCTGCTCGGCGAGACCGGCTGGCGCGTGGACGTGGCCACGGGCGGCCGCGCCGGCTTCGAGCTGGTCCGCCGCAACGCCTACGACCTGATCGTGTCGGACATGCGCATGCCCGAGGGCGACGGCGAGGAGTTCTATCGCAAGGTGCTCCGCCACGACCGCAAGCTGGCCCGCCGCTTCATCTTCATCACGGGCGACACGGTGAGCAGCGAGGCGTGGTCGTTCCTGGAGGGGACCGACACGCCGGTGCTGGAGAAGCCGTTCTCCCCGCACGGCTTCCAGGACGCGGTGCATCGCGTGCTGCCGCCGTCGTCGCTCAGCCACGCGTGACCAAGGCCGAGCTGGTCGGCATCCTGGCCAAGGCCTCCGGCGGCTCCCGCGCCTCCGCCCAGCGCGCCCTGCACACCTTCATGGACGAGATCGTGGAGGCGCTGCGCCGCGGCCGATCGGTGACGATCAGCGGCTTCGGCACGTTCGTGGTGTGCCGGCGGGCCGCGCGGCCCGGGCGGCATCCAAGGACGGGGGCGAAGATGGCGCTGCCGGCCGTCCGCGTGGCCCGCTTTCGCCCGAGCCGCGCGCTGAAGAGCGCGGTGCGTTGACGCATCGCGTACCCTGTGGTGTAATTCGTTGCCGCTGCTGATGTTGGTGGGGGATCGTCTAGGGGTAGGACGCCAGGTTCTGGCCCTGGTAACGGGGGTTCGAATCCTCCTCCCCCAGCCAATCTCCCGCGCGGTTTCGTCCAGGCGGCCCCATCGTCTAGAGGCCTAGGACACGGCCCTCTCAAGGCTGAAACACGGGTTCGAATCCCGTTGGGGCCACCAACTCGAGAATCCCGAGATGCTCGGTCGCTCTCGGGGCTTCATCCGTGTGTCGCTTGACGATACCTCCTGCTTTTGCGCGATACTCCGTGCGCCAGCCATGAGCGTCGATCTCGTGATCAAGAACGGCCGGGTCGTCACGCCCGGCGGGGTGGTGGACGGCGGCGTGGCCGTCGACGGTGAGACGATCATGGCGGTGGGGCCGGAGGCGACGCTGCCGGCGGCCCGGCGCACGCTCGACGCGCGCGGACAGTACGTCATGCCCGGACTCATCGACGCCCACGTCCACATGGCGAGCGAGGAGGACGCGTCGATCGAGGAGGGGCTCGCCCGGAACATGCCGGTGGAGACGGACGGAGCGCTCCACGGCGGCGTCACGACCTTCGCCCATTTCGTCGGCCAGCGGCACGAGCCCCTCCTGCCGAACATCCGGGCCACCATTCGCGAAGGCAACCGGTGGTCGCGCGTCGACTTCTTCCTGCACGCGATCATGAGCGCCGAGGGCCATTTTGCCGAGCAGGCGGAGGTCTACGGGCTCGGGGTCACGTCCTTCAAGCACTTCTTCAACGCCTACAAGGCGAGGCCCACGGAAGGGCTCACGTGGCTCGGCGGGCCGTCGGACAGCGGGATGCTGTTCCGCTCGCTCCGGTTCTGCGCGCGCCAGGGGGCGCCGGCGATCGTGATCGTCCACGCCGAGGACATCGATCTCATCGCCGTGCTCGAGGAGGATCTGCGCGCGGCCGGGCGGCGCGACCTCGCCGCGTGGAGCGAGGCGCGGCCGAACGTCGCCGAGGCGACCCGCGTGCATCTGGCGATCGAACTCGCGAAATCGGCCGGCGCGCCACTGTACATCGCGCATCTGTCGACGGCGGAGGCGGCCGACCTCGTCGCGGCGGCGCGCCGGGACGGCCGGCCCGTCTGGTCGGAGGTGACGCCGCACCACCTCACGCACACGGGCGACATGGAGGCGGAGATCGGCTGCTGGGGGAAGGTGAACCCGCCGCTCAGGGCGCGGACGGACTGCGAGCGCCTGTGGCGCGCGCTCCACGACGGCGGCGTGACGTGTCTCGGCTCCGACCACGGCACGGGCGGGCGCACGCGCGCGACGAAGCAAGGGGGCGGTGACAAGCACGACAACATCTGGGGGGCGCGGTCGGGCAACCGCGGCGGGCTGGAGCACTTCCTGCCGGTGATGCTGACGTTCGGCGTGCACGCGGGGCGGATCTCGATCGAGGACCTGGCGCGCGTCGGCGCCACGAACACGGCACAGGTCTTCGGGCTCAATCCCAGGAAGGGCGCGCTGATTCCCGGCGCGGATGCCGACATCGTGCTGGTCGATCCCGAGCGTGAGGTCCGTGTCGACGATCGCTTCTATCATTGTCTCTGCGAGGTCAGCGTGTACCAGGGCTGGACGTTCAAGGGGATGGCCACGACGACGATCGTGCGGGGGCGAGTCATGATGGAAGACGGCGAGACGGTCGGTAAGCCGGGCTGGGGCCGCTACGTTCCGCGCGGGCCCGCGGCGGCGGGAGGGACGGCGTGAGCGTCGAGTTCGGGATCAACTTCATGCCCACCGCGCCCGCGCGCGAGATCGTCGGATGGGCGCAGGCGGTCGAGCGCCACGGTTACGCGATCCTCGGCATGTCGGACTCGCAGTCGATCTGTCGCGACGTGTACGTGACGCTGGCGCTGTGCGCGGCGAACACGGAGCGCATCAGGCTCGGCCCCCGCGTGATCACTCCCGTCACGCGCCACCCGGCGGTCGCCGCCTCCGCGGCGGCGACGCTCGAAGAGCTGGCGCCGGGGCGCACGATGGTGGGCATCGGCAGCGGCGACAGCGCCGCGTACAACATCGGGCTCAAGGCGGTGCCGCTCACCGAGCTGCGCGAGTACGCGCTGACGATCCGCAGCCTCCTGACGACCGGCCGCGCCGACTACCACGGGACGACGGCGCGTTTCACGTGGGCGCGACCGTCCGTGCCGCTCTTCCTGGCCGCCTCCGGTCCCAGGACGCTGCGCCTGGCGGGCCAGATCGCCGACGGCGTCGTGGTGAGGACCGGCATCCGGCCCGACATCATCCGCGACTCGATCGCCCAGGTCCATGCGGGAGCGCGAGAGGCGGGGCGCGATCCCGACACGGTCGAGATGTGGTGGTGGCCGGATGCGAACATCGCGGCGAGCCGGCGCGAGGCGATCGAGGAGATCAAGATGTCGCTGGCGGCGGCGGGCAACCACCTCTCGCGCTTCACGACGGAGGGCAAGCACATCCCGCCGGAGCTGCTCGGCAAGGTCAAAACCCTCGGCGAGCGCTACGCGTTCGCCGACCACGTGCAGCCGGGCAGCGCGAACTGCCGGCTCATCGACGAGCTGGGGCTCGTCGACTATCTCGCCGACCGCTTCGCGTTCGCCGGCACGCCCGCCGAGTGCATCAAGACGCTCGAGCGCGCCGTCGATGCGGGCGCGCGCCGCTTCTGGATCAGCATCCACTTCGATGACAAAGTCCGCTTCATGCGAGACTGGGCCGAGCAGGTGATGCCGGCATTTCGCTGATCGGAAAGCGGTGGGGGGCGTCGGGCGGAGCGGCGCTTCGCTTCCCCCGACATGAATCAGGAGGCCGTAATGGTCAGGATCGCGGGGGCGCAGTTCGCCGGGAACGCCGATAAGGAGACCAACATCCGGACGGCGATCGGGATGGTGCGCGAGGCGGCGGGCCGCGGCGCCAGCATCATCTGCCTGCCCGAGCTGTTCAGCACGATGTACTTCTGCGTCGAGACGCGACGCGAATACTTCGACTGGGCCGAGCCGATTCCCGGGCCGACGATCGATCGCATGAGCGACGTGGCGCGGGAGACGGGCACGGTCGTGATCGCCCCCATCTTCGAGCGCGCGTCCGACGGGCGCTTCTTCAACACCGCCACGGTCATCGGCCCCGACGGCGCCCTCATCGGCAAGTATCGCAAGTCGAGCATCC
>JBBDXO010000214.1:0-16801 GCA_040902295.1 Candidatus Rokuibacteriota bacterium
AAACGGGTCCTCGCACCCCGACACCCGCCCACCCGCGCCTCACGAATAATCCAGGCCAGCGGTGATCATTCATGACCGGTGCACGCGGAGGCGGCGAGTCCTGTCGCCGGCGGGTGTGGTTCATGAATAGTCCCGCCGAAAGCAATCAGAGCGTGTGCCTGACCATCTTGCTGTCGACCATGTAGATGACCATCTCGGCGATGTTCGTGGCGTGGTCGGCCACGCGCTCGAGGAAGCGCGAGATGAGGATGAGGCGGATGGCGCGCGGGATGGTGCGGGCGTCCTCCATCATGAAGGTGAGCAGCTCGCGGAAGATCTGCTCCTTGAGGGCGTCCACCTCGTCGTCCTCCGCGCACACGCGCCGTGCCAGCTCGGTGTCGCGGGAGACGAAGGCGTCGAGGCTCTCGCGCACCATGCGCTGCGCGCTCGTGGCCATGCGGGGCAGGTCGATGTAGGGCTTGAGCTGCGGCTCGCGGTTGAGCTCGAGGGCGCGCTGCGCGATGTTCACCGCCTGGTCGCCGATGCGCTCGAGGTCGGTCACGATCTTCATGGCGGTGGTGATGAAGCGCAGGTCCCGCGCCTTGGGCTGGTGCAGCGCGAGCAGCTCCACGCACTTCTCGTCCACCTCCACGTCGTAGGCGTTCACCTGGCGGTCGCGGTCGATGACCTCCTGCGCCAGCTCGGAGTCGCGCTCGAGGAGGGCGGTCATCACCCGGAGGATCTGGTCTTCGACGAGGCCGCCCATGGCGAGCAGCGTCTGCTTGAGGCTCTCCATCTCGTCGTGGAAGTGCGTCTGCATGGGCCTGCCGCCTATCCGAACCGGCCGGTGATGTAGTCTTCCGTCTTCTTGTGGCGCGGGTTGGTGAACAGCTCGCGGGTGATGCCGAACTCGACGAGCTCACCGAGCAGCAGGAAGCCCGTGTAGTCGGAGACCCGGGCCGCCTGCTGCATGTTGTGCGTCACGATGACGATCGTATAGGCGTTCTTCAGCTCGAGCATCAGCTCTTCGATGCGGGCGGTGGCGATGGGGTCCAGCGCCGAGCACGGCTCGTCCATGAGCAGCACGTCCGGCTCCACCGCGATGGCGCGCGCGATGCACAGCCGCTGCTGCTGCCCGCCGGACAGCCCGAGCGCGCTGTCGTGCAGGCGGTCCTGCACTTCCTCCCAGAGGGCGGCCGCGCGCAGGCTGCGCTCCACCACGGACTCGATGTCGGCGCGGCTGCCGAGGCCGAGAATGCGCGGCCCGTAGGCGACGTTCTCGAAGATCGACTTCGGGAACGGGTTCGACTTCTGGAACACCATGCCCACCCGCTTGCGCAGCTCGGTGACGTCGAGGGCCGGGTCGTAGATGTCGGTGCCCCCGATGCGGATGTGCCCCGCCATCCTGACCCCGTCGACGAGGTCGTTCATGCGGTTCAGGCACCGCAGCAGCGTGCTCTTGCCGCAGCCCGAGGGTCCGATGTAGGCCGTCACGCGGTGCTTGGCCACCGACATGGTGACGTCCGCGAGCGCCTGCTTGGCGCCGTACCAGAGGGAGAGCCCCTCGATCTCCACCATCGGCGACTCCATGATCGACGCCGCCGCCGCTCTGGGATTCAGGCTCGTATCGATTCTCACCGCCTCCGTCATGAATCCTCCTACACCGCGGATGTCGCGTACGTGCGGCGCAAGCGGTTGCGCAGCCCGATGGCGAACAGGTTCAAGAATACAACGATGACCAGCAGCAGCAGCGTGGTGGCGAAGACCATCGGCCGCGCCGCGTCCACGTTCGGCGACTGAAAGCCGACGTCGTAGATGTGGAAGCCCAGGTGCATGAATTTCCGGTCGAGGTGCAGAAAGGGCCAGTAGCCGTCGATGGGCAGCGCGGGCGCCAGCTTCACCACGCCCGTGATCATCAGGGGCGCCACCTCGCCTGCCGCGCGCGCCATCGCCAGGATCAGCCCCGTGAGGATGGACGGCATCACGGCGGGCAGGACGACCCGCAGCGTCGTCTCCAGCTTGGTGGCGCCGAGCGCCAGGGACGCCTCGCGCGTGCCGCCCGGGATGGCGGCGAGCCCCTCCTCGGTGGCCACGATGACGACCGGTATCGTGAGCAGCGCGAGCGTGAGCGACGCCCACAGGATCCCGCCCGTGCCGTAGGTGGGCGTCGGCAGCGCGTCGGCGTAGAAGAGCTGGTCGATGGTACCGCCGACCATGTAGATGAAGAAGCCGACGCCGAACACCCCGAACACGATGGACGGCACCCCCGCCAGGTTGTTGACGGCGATCCGCACCGTGCTCACGAACGTCCCCTGCCGCGCGTATTCCCGCAGGTAGAAGGCGGCGAGCACGCCGAGCGGGGTGACGATGACCGACATGATCATCACCATCATCACGGTGCCGAAGATGGCGGGAAAGACGCCGCCCTCCGTGTTCGACTCGCGCGGGTCGTCGGAGACGAACTCCCACACCTTGGCCGCGTAGTGCACGCTCTTGTCGAGCGGCCCCATCGCGTTGGGAAAATACACGTCGACGATCTCCGTGATCGGCAGCTCCTTCTCTTTCCCCTCGTCCGCCGCCACCACGATGGTGGCCGTCTGCCCCTTCCGCAGCTCCGCGAGCGCGGCCACCCGCTCCTCGTAGCGCGCCTGCAGGGCCGCCATCTGCGCCTGCAGCGCCTCCACCTCGGGCCCCGTCGTCACGCCGCGGGCGTCGAGGCCCTTGAGCCGGAGACGGACCTTCTCCTGCTCGTAGTTGATGGCGCCGATCTCGCTGCGCTCGATCCTCCTGATCTGCCGGCGGAGGGCGGCGGCGGCGGGAAGGCGGCTGCGCATCTCGTCCACGGCGGCGCCGCCGGTGGCCACCACCGCGCCCCCGTCGCGCACGGCGGTCACGGTGCCGATGAGCAGCCCCCACTCCGTGCGCTCCACCACCGCCACCGCGGGCGGATACGCGCGGGCGGCGATCTGCGAGTCGTCGACCCACACGAAGTCCGCGCCGTAGAGGTCGCGATTGGCCACCTTCAGCTTCGTCCGCCACTCCGCGGTGCCGGGCCGGCGCTCGCGCTGCACCACCTGGCCCGTCAGCACCGTGCCGTCGCGCAGCGTGGCCCGCAGCACGTCGGCCGGCCAGAAGAAGCCGAGCGCGTTCTGCAGGATGATGCCCACGAGCCCCAGCACCATGATGAGCGAGATGGCGAGAGCGCCCCCCGTCAGCCAGATGAAGGGCTCGCCGCTGCGCCACAGCGTTCTCACAGGTAGCGGTACTTTCGGCGCAGGCGCAGGCGCACCAGCTCGGCGGCGGTGTTCACGACGAAGGTGAGCGCGAAGAGCAGGAAGGCGGCCAGGAAGAGCACCCGGAACAGCGTTCCCTGCTCGGGCGCCTCCGGCAGCTCCACGGCGATGTTGGCGGACAGCGCGCGGAAGCCGCTGAAGATGGAGCCGTCCATGACCGGCGTGTTCCCCGTCGCCATGAGCACGATCATCGTCTCCCCCACGGCGCGGCCGAAGCCGATCATGACCGCCGAGAAGATGCCGGGGCTGCCCGTCGGCAGCACGATGCGCACCGCCGTCTGCCAGCGCGTGGCGCCCAGCGCCAGCGAGCCCGCGCGCAGGTGCTGGGGCACGTTGGCGAGCGAGTCCTCCGCGATCGTGAAGATGAGCGGGATGACGGCGAAGCCCATCGCCACCCCCACCACGAGCGAGTTGCGCTGGTCGTAGTTCAGCCCGAGCGTGGTGAGCAGCCACCCGCGGTAATCGCCGGAGAGCAGCCGCGCCTCCACGAGCCCGCCGAGGGCGAAGGCCGCCCAGGCGCCGAGCACGACCACGGGCAGGAGCAGGAAGACCTCGGTGCCGGGTCGGAAGCGGCTCCGGAAGGGCGCCGGCACCGCCCGCCACAGCAGCATCGCGACGAGGATCGTGACCGTGAGGACGAGCGGCATCAGGAACAGCCCCGGCACCACGCGCTCGATCATCGGCGCCAGCCAGAGGCCGGCGAGAAAGCCGAGCACGACGCTCGGCAGCGCCGCCATGATCTCCACCACGGGCTTCACCCACGCCTTGACGCCCGGATGCATGAACTCGCTGACGTACAGCGCGGCCAGGAGCGCGAGCGGGACCGCGATGAGCAGCGCGTAGAACGTGCCCTTCAGCGTGCCGTAGATCAGCGGCGTCAGGCTCAGCTTGGCCTCGAAGTCGTCGGTGCCGCCCGTCGACTGCCACACGTAGGCGGGCTGCGAGTAGCCCTCGTACCACACCTTGCCGAAGAGCGTGCGCAGCGTCACCTCGGGATGCGGGTTGTGGAGCGTCCATTGCTCCACGCGGCCCCGGTCGTCGAAGGCGAGCAGGCCGTCCGCCTTGGGGGCAAAGACCACCGCGCGCAGGGAGGAGGCGCCGGTGGCCGCCATGCTGAGGAGCGTGGCGCCGGAGGTGCCGTAATTCAAATGGAGGGTGCCGGCGGCGTCGGCAGTGACGAAGCCCTTGTCGCGCCGCGAGGCGGCGGCAGCGACGACGGCGCCGCCGTGCGCCGTGAACTCGTGGACGCGTGTCAGCCTCGGCGAGCCCCCGCCGGGAGGCGGCACCGCCTGCCACGTGGACGTCTCGCCGGCCGCAGTGCCGATGACGAGCGTGCGGTCGCCGATCAGGAACTCGAGGATGGTGACGGGCGCTCCTCCGGCGCTCACGCCGGCCACGTCGGCGCGCGCGGGCGAGGCAGGCTCGCGCAGGTCGTAGCGGATGACCTGGCCGCGCGAAGTGCCGAGAAACAGATCCTCGCCCCGGTCGTCGAGCGCGAGCGCCGTGACCTCACCGTCGAGCGTGACGGCCAGGCTCTGCACCGACGTCTCGCGCCGGCTCTCGCCGATGAGCGCCTTCTTCTCGGCGACGGTGTGGAGCACCAGGGCCGCCGGGCCCACCTGCGCCACCGTGATCGGTCCCGCCGGCGCCTCCGCGGTGGCGAGGCGCAGGAGCGGCCGCCGGGCTTCGTCCACGAGCGCGGGGGGGCCGAACTCCTGCGCCGGCGTGAGCACGCGCCGGCCGTCCTTGAACTCGACGAGGAACGTGACCGCGACCGGGATCGCGCGCCCGTCGGCGGTGCCGACGACGTGCCGGCCCATGCCGGCGGCGGCGACGGTCGTCACCGTCGCGCCCTCGAGGCCGGCGATCGGCACCGGCGGATAGGAGCCCGCCACGCGGAGGGGCGTGAACTGCAGCACGCCGTCCGGCGTGAGCGCGTACGCGATCTCGCGGTACTCGTCCACGCCGGCGGCGGCGGGTCCGGCGGGCACCGCGCTCGTGGACAGGGGCGTGAGCGCGGTCGCCGTCGGGCGCCTGAAGAGCGGGTAGACCTCGGCGGTGATGACGAAGAGGATGGCGAGGATGGAGGCGATGATGATCAGCCCGCCCACCACCACGAGGCGCGACGCCCACCGGTCCACGCGGACGCGACGGTCGGTGCGGGCCTTCGTGATGATGAGCGCGCTGACCGCCACTACTGGACCTTGTTCATCTCTTCTTTGGCGATGGACGCAGGAATCGGGAAGTACCCGTCCTTGATGACGACCTCCTGACCTTCCTTCGACACCATCAGCTTGACGAACTCGCGGCTGATGGGAGCGAGCGCCTTGCCCGGGGCCTTGTTGATGTAGACGAAGAGGAACCGCGAGAGCGGGTACGAGCCGGAGTAGGCGTGCTCCGGATCGGCCGCGTAGCACTGGGCGCCTTCTGTTTCGGCGAGGGGGACGGCGCGCACGCCCGCCGTCGCGTAGCCGATGCCGCTGTAGCCCATGGCGAAGCGATCGACCGTCACGCCCTGGACGACCGAGGCGGAGCCGGGCTGCTCCTTCACCTGGTCCTTGAAGTCACCGTTCTTGAGCGCGTGCTCCTTGAAGAAGCCGTACGTGCCCGACGCCGAGTTGCGGCCATAGAGGCTGATGGGCCGGGCCGCCCACTCGCCGGTGAGGCCGAGCTGGCCCCACGTCCTGATCTCTTCCCTGTAGCCGTGGCGGCGGGACTTCGAGAACACCGCGTCCACCTGCGCCATGGTCATGCACGTGATGGGGTTGTCCTTGTTCACGAAGACCGCGAGGGCATCGACCGAGGTGCGGATGGGCGTCGGCTTGTAGCCGTACTTCTTCTCGAACTGGTCGATCTCCGTGCCCTTCATCGCCCGCGACATCGGACCGAGCTGGGCCGTGCCCGAGATGAGCGCGGGCGGCGCCGTGGACGAGCCCTTGCCTTCGATCTGCACCTTCGCATTCGGATAGAAGCGGCTGAAGGTCTCCGCCCACAACGTCATCAGGTTGTTCAGGGTGTCGGAGCCGATGCTCGAGATGTTGCCGCTCACGCCGCTCGTCGGCTTGTAGGCGGCGAGCCCGGGATCGAGCTTCGGAGGCCCGGCCGCGAACCCCTGCGCGGCCAGGAGGCCGGTCAGCGCGAGGGCGGCCATGCTTGCCGCAAAACGCTTCTTCATCGTCGTCTCTCCTTCGTCCAGGGTGATGATGCGCCAGGTCGGTTTCGGGCCGGTGAACGGCGTGTTACATCTGCGTTACGATCCGGGGGGGGCGCGGATGTCGAGCAGGATGGAGCTCGGCGACGTTTCGCTCGTCCTCCACGACCAGAACCTTGCCGAGGTGCCGGACCGCCGCCACGCTCTTCATCGAGCCGGAGTATCGAGCGTGCGCGTTACGAAAGGATGACGGCCCGGTAAACCTTCGGTGAACGCCCGGTGGATGGTGGATGGCCCGCCACGATCGCGACCCGTGGCTGGCGGAGCGTGATGGAGCGGGGCGGTTACCTCTTCGGGTGAGGCCCCGTGTCCGGTGTCCGGATCGGCAGCAGCAGCTGCGCAGGGACGGTGGCCGCGCTCGCGGGCAGGGTGAAGCGCACCGTCGTGCCCCGCTCCACTTCACTGTCGATCGACAGCTCGCCGCCGTGCGCGGCCACGAGGTGCTTGACGATGGCGAGACCGAGGCCGGTGCCGCCCAGCTCGCGCGAGCGCGCCTTGTCCACCCGGTAGAAGCGCTCGGTGATCCGCGGCAGGTCCGCGCGCGGGATGCCCACGCCGGTATCGGCGACGATGAGCTCGACGCGGCCGTCGGCCTGCGGCCGCGCGCGCACGGTCACGCGGCCGCCCGCCGGCGTGTACTTCACGGCGTTGTCGATGAGGTTGATGAGGATCTGCGCGAGCCGGTCGTGGTCGGCGTACACGGTGACGGTGGTGGGCACGAGATCCGTGTGCAGGCTCACCTCGCCGCTGTCCGCACGCGGCCGCACGATGGCGAGGGCGGAGTCGATGACGTCTTCGAGATGGACGGGACCCGCGCGCAGCGTCACCTTGCCGAGCTCGATGTTGGAGAGATCGGTGAGGTCGTTGAGCAGGCGCCCGAGCCGCTCGGTGTGGCGGAAGGCGACCTCGAGGAACCGCCGCGCGTGCTCCGGCTCCTCGAGCGCGCCCGTGAGCAGCGTCTCCAGGTAGCCCTGGATGGCGGTGAGCGGGGTGCGCAGCTCGTGGGAGACATTGGCGATGAACTCCGTGCGCACCGCCTCCAGCCGGCGCAGCTCGGTGACGTCGTGCAGCACCATCACCGCGCCCCTCTCCTCCCCTCCCAGGCGCAGCGGCACCGCGTTGACCTGCAGCCGTCGCGCCACCGGGTGACGCAGCTGCAGCTCGCGGCGCACGGGCATACCCTCGGCGGCGGCACGGCACTCGCGGAAGATGTCGTGGAGGTCGGCGTTGCGGACGACTTCGAGGAACGGCTTGAGCTCCCCGCGCCCCCGGCCCACGCCGAGCATGGCGCGGGCGCGCTCGTTCATGCGGATGATCGACTCGTGGCCGTCCACGGCGATCACGCCCTCCACCATGCCGTCGAGGATGGCGGTGGAGCGGGCGCGCTCCTGCTCCAGGTCGCCGATCTTCTCGCGCAGGCGCGCGACCATGACGTTGAGGGCGCGGCCGAGAGCGCCGATCTCGTCCACGGAGGCCACGGGCGCGCGCGCGTCGAAGTGGCCCTCGCTCATCCGGCGCGCGATGGCCTGCATCTGCACGATGGGCCGCGTGACGCGCCTGGCCACGAAGAGGCCGATCCCGAGCGCCACCACGAGCGCCACGAGGGCGCCCGCGAGCAGCACGCGCTGCAGGGCGGCGTAGGAGGAGGTGACGGCCGCCAGCGGCAGGGCCGTGCGCAGCACCCCCGCCACCCGCCCGCCGTCGACGATCGGCACCGCCACGTACAGCAGGGGCGTGGTCACGCTCGCGCTCGTGCGCAGGTCGTGCCCCACGCGGCCCTGCAGCGCCTCGCGCACCTCGGGGCGGTCGGCGTGGTTGTCGAGGCGGTCGAGGTCGCGTGGCTCCACCTCCGAGTCGCCGAGCACCCGCCCGTCGGGCGCGATGAGCGTCACCCGGGAGTGCGTGGGGGCGGCCGCGCGCGTGACGAACACGCGCACCTCGGCGGGGGCGGCCGCGCCTGCGAGCAACCCGCGCGCCTCGTCGTGCAGCAGCCGGCCCGCGAGCGTCAGGCGTGTCTGCAGTGATTCCACCGCGAACGTCTCGAGGGCGTGGTCGAGATAGATCCCGGCCACCGCCATCGTCAGGGCCACGAAGCCGACGATGGTCAGGGTGAGCTTGGTGGCGATGCGGCGGCGGACGAGCAGCACGAGCCGGCCCGGCATGGGCCCGATCATAGCGCGCCGGGCGCTTCTCGATGTCGTGACACGCTCATGGCGAGGGCGCGGGCCCCCTCAGGCGGGGACTACGGGGTCTGGCGGACCGTGCCGGGGAGTGTCTGGTACGTGCCGTCCGACGGGCGCTCGATGGTGACCGGCGGCACGGCCAGGGTGCCGTCGGGCAGGCGATGCGCCCAGTGGCCGGGAACGCGGACGGGCACCGGCTCCCCGGGGAGACGGAGGTGGCGATCGGGCACCCACACGCTGCGCGGCTGCACGCCGGGGTTCGGCGCCACCGACGGCAGCGGGCGCGACGACATGTCGTTCATCCGGTCCACGGCGCCGCCGCTGGTCGTGGGACCGAGCTGGACGGCGAGCACGCCCGCGAGCACGGTCCGCGCCGTCCACGCTCTCCACGTCCGCCACGACGTCGTCATACGCTCAGGGTACATCCGTTCCGCGGCGGGGCTCAGCCGGCATCGAAGCGGTAGCCGATGGATTTCACCGTCGCGATGCGGCGGCTCTCCTCGCCCAGCTTCGCCCGCAGCCGCCGCACGTGCACGTCGACCGTGCGCGACTCGATCTCGTCCGCGCGCGCGTAGCCCCACACCTTCGACAGCAGGTACTCGCGGCCGAGGACGCGGCCGGCGGACTCGAGGAGGGCGTGCAGCAGGTCGAACTCCTTGGGCGTCAGCTCCACGGGCGCGCCCGCCACCGTGACGTGATGGCGGGCGGCATCGAGCGTGATGGCGCCGCCGCTCAGGACCTGCCCGGCCGCCGCCGGCCGCGCGCGGCGCAGCACGGCGCGCACGCGCGCCACCAGCTCCTTGGGCGAGAAGGGCTTGACGACGTAGTCGTCGGCGCCCATCTCGAGGCCGAGGATGCGGTCCACTTCGTCCGCCTTCGCCGTGAGCATGATGATGGGCACGCCGGCGGAGGCGGGGTCATTGCGAAGGCGCCGGCAGACGTCGAGCCCGTCCATGCCCGGCAGCATGAGGTCGAGGACGACGAGGTCGGGAATGGCGGCGCGCACCCGCTGCAGCGCTTCGGCGCCGGAGGCCGCGGCACGACAGGAAAAGCCGTCACGCGTGAGGTGGTGAACGATGAGGTGGCGGATGTCCGGCTCGTCCTCGACGACGAGGACGTCCGGGCCCATCAGGCGACGGCCTTCGCCAGCTGCAGGAGCCACCACGTGAGCGCGGCCATGGCGGCGGACGCGGGGATGGTGAGCACCCACGCCCACACGATGGTGCCCGCCACGCCCCAGCGCACGGCCGAGAAGCGCTGTATGGCGCCCACGCCCATGATCGATCCGGTGATCGTGTGCGTGGTGCTCACGGGGATGCCGCCGATGGCGGTGCCGATGAGCATGACCGCGCCCGCCGTCTCCGCGCAGAAGCCGCCCAGGGGGCGCAGCTTGGTGATGCGCATGCCCATCGTCTTCACGATACGCCAGCCGCCCGAGAGGGTGCCGAGGGCCAGCGCGGTGTGGGCGGCCATGATCACCCAGAAGGGCACGAAGAACTCCGTGCCGAGGTGGCCCGTCGAGAAGAGGAGCACGGCGATGATGCCCATCGTCTTCTGTGCGTCGTTGGTGCCGTGGCCCAGGCTGTAGGCGGCGGCGGAGATGAGCTGCCCTCGCCGAAACACCTTGTCCACGCGCCCCGGCGTCTGGTGGCGGAAGGCGAGCATGGTGACGAGCATCATGAGAAAGCCCATCACCATGCCGAGGAGCGGCGCCACCACCATGAAGATGCCGATCTTGATGAGCCCGGGCGCCACGAGCGCGCCGAGGCCGCCCTTCACCACCGCCGCCCCCGCGAAGCCGCCGATGAGGGCGTGCGAGGAGCTGGTGGGCAGCCCCCAGTACCAGGTGATCAAGTTCCACGCGATGGCGCCCGTGAGGCCGGCCAGGATGACCCACTCGTCGACGATGGCGGCGTCCACCACGCCCTTGCCCACGGTGGTGGCCACGCTCACCCCGAAGCCGAAGGCGGCCACGAAGTTGAAGAAGGCGGCCCACACCACCGCCTGCAGGGGCGTGAGCACACGCGTGGAGACGACGGTGGCGATGGAGTTGGCGGCGTCGTGGAAGCCGTTGATGAAGTCGAAGACGAGGGCGATGAAGATGATGAAGACGACGAGCGTCAGCATGGCGGGGCCGAGCTTACGCCATTTTCAGGATGATCCCTTCGATGACGTTGGCGACGTCCTCGCAACGATCGGTGACGATCTCCATCGTCTCGTAGATCTCCTTCCACTTGATCACCTCGATGGGATCGCCCTGCTCCTCGAAGAGGGCGGCGAGGCTGTCGCGCAGCAGGTTGTCGGCCGTGTTCTCGAGCCGGTTCACCTCCACCGCGTGCTCGTGAAAGCCCGGGTCCATGTTGCGCAGGCACCGGATGGCGCGGTCCATCGCCTCCGCCGTCTTCACGATGACCTCCGCCATGGCGCGGCAGGCGGAGGTGGGCTCCTTGATGCGATAGACGACGAGCCGCTCCGCGGCCGCCTCGATGTAGTCCAGCACGTCGTCCAGGCGCGTGGCGAGGGCGTGGATGTCCTCGCGGTCGAGGGGCGTGATGAAGGTCGTGTTCAGCTTGCGCACGATCTCGTGCGTGATGAGGTCGCCCGCATGCTCCACCTCCTTGATGAGGTGCGTCTTGGCGCGGGCGTCGGAGAAGTTGCGCACGAGATCGTCGAGGAGGGCGGCGGCCTTGAGGATGTTCTCCGACTGCTGCTCGAAGTAGTCGTAGAACCGGACTTCCTTGGGGAGAAAGTTGAACATGACGGGGACAGGCCAGAGTGTAGCGGAAAGGTCCGGGGTCTGCCACCGCCCCGGGGCGGCCGCTCAGCCCTTGCGCAGGGCCAGCGGCGGCAGCCCCAGCACCGTCCCGCGTGCCAGGTCCCACAGCGCCTGCACCGCGTGGACGAGGGCGGGCGCATCGACGGCCAGGCAGCGCACGACGAGCCCGCGCCGGCGCAGCGCGCCCACGGCCACCGTGGCCTCCTCGCGGCCCTCGAACGCCGCCGCCGTCGCCGCGTGGAAGCGGTCGAGGCCCGCCTCGGCGACGACGACCACGGTGGCGAAGTACGGCCGCCCTTCGGTGTAGCCGAGCCCGCCCCACCCCTCCCCGCCCGCGAGCACCCATCGATCGGCGAAGAGGCGGCCGCGCCCGTCGCGGACGGCCAGCGCGCTCTCCAGGCGCGCGAATCGCCACGCCTCGCCGCGCGTCACGCGGCCGGCGGCGAAGGCGTCGGCGAGCACGAGCCGGGCGTTGTCCGCGAGGTCGACGTCGATGGCCTGGCGCAGCGCGGCGCCCGGGAACGGGATGGTGTGATCCGGCATCCACTCCACGGTGGCGCCCGCGGCCGCCGTGATGCGCACCGTCTGCACGGCCGCCTCCGCCGCCGCGCGGTAGACCTTCGTCGCCGAGGGGGTCGTGAGGCACGCGTGCGCGCCCGCCCGCACGTCGACGTCGATGGCGAGCCGGTCGCCGCCCACCAGCCCCCCCGTCGGATTCAGGATGGACACGACGGCCGCCGGATCGTCGAGCGCCATCGGCGCCATCGCCTGCAGGGGCAGCGTGTAGCGGCACTCGCTCACCGTGCTCCGCCCCGCCCGGCGCTCGAAGCGCAGGGACAGCAGGCCGTCGCGCCCGACGCGCGCATCGGCCGCCGGCGCCAGGGTCATGTCGTGGCCGGCAGCAGCAGCTCCGACCGCAGCCAGGCGAGAATGGCGTCCACGCCTTCGCCGGTCTTCAGATTGGTGAAGACGAAGGGGCGTGTCCCGCGCTGGCGGCGGGCGTCGCGGTCCATGACGGCGAGATCGGCGCCCACGTGGGGCGCCAGATCGATCTTGTTGATCACGAGCAGGTCCGAGCGCGTGATGCCCGGGCCTCCCTTGCGCGGGATCTTCTCCCCTTCCGCGACGTCGATGACGTAGATGGTGGCGTCGACCAGCTCGGGGCTGAAGGTGGCGGCGAGGTTGTCGCCGCCGCTCTCGACGAGGAGCAGGTCGAGGGCGGGAAACGTCGTCATGAGGGCGTCGATCGCCTCGAGATTGACGGAGGCGTCTTCGCGGATGGCCGTGTGCGGGCAGCCGCCCGTCTCCACGCCCACCACGCGCTCCGGCGCCAGCGCGCCCCGCCGCACGAGGAACTCGGCGTCCTCCTTCGTGTAGATGTCGTTGGTGATGACGGCCATGTCCAGGCGGTCCCGCAGGCGCAGGCAGAGCGCCTCCGTGAGCGCCGTCTTGCCGGAGCCGACAGGCCCGCCGATGCCGATCTTCAGGGGTCGGGGAACGCGCGCCGCGGTGAGCAGGCTCATGAGCGGAATAACCTCATTTCCAGGGTCGCGTGGCCGATGCCGGCGACCTCGAGTCCGGGGGTGAAGCTCCACATGTCGTCGGCCCCGCCCGCGGCCGCGGCGGCGGCGGCCAGGCGCGCGATGCGCGGGCGCTGGGCGGCGAGCACGCGCTGGCCGTCGACCTGGCCGAGCGCGATGAGACGCAGGGCGGCGCCGACGAGGAGCGCCGCCGTCGAGTGGAGATACACGGTGGCGGCCGCGGCCGCCGTCGCGCCCGCGCCTCCGAGGGCGGCGCCGAAGGCAACGGCATGGTGACCGGGCGTGAGCCCGTCCGCCACCGCCCGCGAGAGCGCGGCAAGGACCCGGTCCTCGCCGAGGGCCGCCGCCACCCGCAGCGTCTGGCGGCCCATCTGCACGCTGGCGGCGCGGAACTCCGGGACGCACTTCATGGCGTCGAGATGGTCGTCGAGCGCGACGAGCCCGGCCACGTCCGCCGCCCCCGCCCGTCGCACCGCGAGCGCCACCGCCACCGCGTCCGCGGGCCCCGCAGCGCCGTCGAGATGGGCGGCGATGAGCGCGTCGAGGTCGCCGGCGTGGCGCAGGCGTCCCTGCTGGGCGTACGTCTCCAGGCCGAAGGAGTGCGCGAAGCCGCCCGCCGGAAAGAGCCCGTCGCCGAACTGCAGCAGGGCGGCGAGGGCCGGCTCAGTGGTCATGGCGGTGACCGGCGCCGAGGGGCACGAAGACCGCGACCACACGCTCGAACGATACCCGCAGACGCGTCAGGAGCTGGTCCATCGCGGGATCGTCCGGCACGAGCAGGCGCTCGCCGTCGACCGCGAGCGTGAAGTGCCGGTTGCCCACCTCGAAGGCGATGCGCAGCGCCTCGTGCGGCGAGCGCGGGGTGACGGCCAGCACCGGCTCGGGCGCCGCTTCGATCATCACGTACCAGTCCGAGGCCACGTACAGGATGTCCCCGGGCTGCATGACCGTCCCCGTCGGCAGCGCCAGCACCAGCATGCGTCCCCCCACCGTCGTCACCCGCCGCCGCCCCCACCGCCGCTCCTCCGCCGTGAGCACCAGCACGTCCTTCTCACGCCCCGACAGATCCGCATCGTGCACGTGCACGTGCGAGCGCGTCACCACGACCACCGGCTCCGTCACACCCTTCCCCATGGTGAACGGGCGATGAAAAGGGCCCATCTGCGTCGTTGCCTCCTTGCTCCTCCCTGCGACGTGGCAGGGCCACGCCTCAGTCGTCGCGCGTCGGCGCCTAGCATCTGGACCCTTTTGATCGCCCTGTTTGATTCATCATTCCTCGATCGGTCGTGTGCGGACGTTGCCGTTAGAACAAGAAATATCGTTGGGCCATGGGGAGAACCGTCGCGGGCTCACATGTGAGGAGCACGCCGTCGGCGCGGACCTCGTAGGTCTCGCTGTCCACCTCGATGCGCGGCAGCGCGTTGTTGTGGACCATGTCGTGCTTCGTCACCGTGCGACAGCCCGTGACGGCGACGGCCTGGCGCGCGAGGCCGAGGCGGCCGGGGATGTCGGCGGCGAGGGCGGCGGCGGAGACGAAGGTGAGCGAGGTGGAGGCGCGGGCGCGGCCGAGGGCGCCGAACATCGGGCGGTAGAGGACCGGCTGCGGCGTGGGAATGGACGCGTTGGGATCGCCCATGGCGGCCCACGCGATCATGCCGCCCTTGACGACCAGCTCCGGCTTCACGCCGAAGAAGGCGGGCTTCCACAGCACGAGGTCGGCGAGCTTGCCCGTCTCCACGGATCCCACGTGCCCGGCGAGGCCGTGCGCGAGGGCGGGATTGATCGTGTACTTGGCGATGTAGCGCTTCACGCGCGCGTTGTCGTCGCCGGGGCTCTCGCCCGCGAGCGGGCCGCGCTGGCGCTTCATCTTGTCCGCCGTCTGCCAGGTGCGGATGGCCACCTCCCCCACGCGTCCCATCGCCTGCGAGTCGGAGGCCATGATGCTGATGGCCCCGAGATCGTGCAGCACGTCCTCGGCGGCGATCGTCTCCGCCCGGATGCGCGACTCCGCAAAGGCGAGATCCTCCGGGATGGCGGAGTTCAGATGATGGCAGACCATCAGCATGTCCAGGTGCTCGTCCATGGTGTTGACCGTGAACGGCATCGTCGGATTGGTGGACGACGGCAGGCAGTTGGCCTCGCCGCACACCCGGATGATGTCGGGCGCGTGCCCGCCCCCCGCGCCCTCCGTGTGGTAGGTGTGAATCGTCCGGCCCTTGAAGGCGCGGATGGAGTCCTCCACGAAGCCCGCCTCGTTGAGCGTGTCCGTGTGAATGGCCACCTGCACGTCGTACTCGTCGGCCACCGTGAGCGCGCAGTCGATGGCCGCCGGCGTCGTCCCCCAGTCCTCGTGCAGCTTGAGCCCGATGGCGCCCGCCGCGACCTGCTCGCGCAGCGGATCGGGCGCCGAGGCGTTGCCCTTGCCGAGAAAGCCGAGGTTCACGGCGAACTCCTCCGCCGCCTCCAGCATGCGGTGGATGCTCCACTCGCCCGGCGTGCACGTGGTGGCCGCGGTGCCGGTGGCGGGCCCGGTGCCGCCGCCGAGCATGGTGGTGAACCCCGCGCTGAGTGCTTCGGTGACGAGCTGCGGGCAGATGAAGTGGATGTGGGCGTCGAGCCCGCCCGCGGTGACGATCCGGCCCTCGCCCGCGATGATCTCGGTGGCGGCGCCGATCACCATGCCCGCCGTCACGCCGGCCATGACGTCCGGGTTCCCCGCCTTGCCGATGCCCACGATGCGTCCGTCGCGGATGGCGATGTCCGCCTTGACGATGCCCCAGTGATCGACGATGAGCGCGTTCGTGATGACGCAATCGGCGACGCCGTCCGCGCGCGTGGCGCGCGAGGACTGTCCCATGCCGTCGCGGATGACCTTGCCGCCGCCGAACTTCGCCTCCTCGCCCGCCACCGTGAAGTCGCGCTCCACGCGGATGAACAGCTCGGTGTCCGCCAGCCGCACGCGGTCGCCCACCGTGGGCCCGTAGAGGTCGGCGTACTGCCGGCGCGTCATGCGCAGCGTCACGACGTCCGCTCCCACTCGGCCAGCCGCGACAGCGCCTGCTCGCGCGTGCCGCCCTCGGTGAGCCCGTTGAGCCCGAACACCCGCCGCGCCCCCGCCAGCTCCACCAGCGTCACGCGCTTGGCGTCGCCCGGCTCGAAGCGCACGGCGGTGCCGGCGGGCACGTTCAGGCGCATGCCGAAGGCCCGCCCCCGGTCGAAGCGCAGGGCGCGATTGGCCTCGAAGAAGTGGAAGTGCGACCCCACCTGGATGGGCCGGTCCCCCGCGTTCGCCACCGTCAGCTCCACCGTCGCGCGCCCCACGTTGGCGACGATGTCGCCCGCACCCAGCAGGTACTCGCCCGGTATCACGTCAGCGAATGGGCCGGTGAATCGTGACCAGCTTCGTCCCGTCCGGAAACGTCCCCTCCACCTGCACCTCCTCGATCATCTCCGGAACTCCCTCCATCACGTCCTCCCGCCCCAGAATCGACAACCCCCACGCCATCAGATCGGACACCGTCCGCCCATCCCGGATCCCCTCGAGGATCTCCGCCGTAATGAACGCCACCGCCTCCGGATGATTCAGCTTCAACCCCCGCCCCCGCCGCCGCCGCGCCACCTCCGCCGCCGCAAACACCAGCAACTTCTCCTGCTCCCGAGGAGTCAGATGCATCGCAACCTCCCGACACCCAGATCGTCTGCCAACCCGCATTTACCCACGTGCGTTCGGCGGGGGTGGGTCGGGTTCGGGGGTGCAGGGACCCGTTTCCCGCTCACCATAACCGGACAAGGCCTGTCGATGGAGCCCAGCCACCCTC
>JBBDXO010000215.1:0-2407 GCA_040902295.1 Candidatus Rokuibacteriota bacterium
GCTTGAAGTACTCCGAGCCCCGGAACGGGCTCTGGGCCAGCAGCTCCGCGGTGAGGCCCTCGTACCACTCCTCGGTCGTCATGCCTGATCCTCCATGAGGTGCTGAGTGCCGATCTTATCCCGGATCGGGACTTGAGGAGCGCCACGGCTTCGCCCGGGGCGGTGCCGCGCGCTGGGGCATGGGTACCGTCGATGCCCAATCTAACTAACTAGTTTCTGTCGCGAAACGAAGAACGAGTTGTCATTCTCGTCACTTAGCGACCACTCCGACCCTCTGACCTGAGCGTCCGCGCGAGCGGGGACGCCGCGGAAATCGCGGCGTCGCGCGTGCCCACGCGTGAAATGTCGCTCCCAAGAGGCCGCGCGGGGACCCGGGGGGCCCCGCGGTTGTTCGCCCGGGAATTTTCATTGACTGAGTGTTGGAGAGTATGGATACTGACCCACATGGCGCGCTCTCCGGACACCAGCGCCGCAGGCCGGCGGATCCTGGCGCGCCTGCGCACCCTCGGACCGTTCCTCGAAGGCTCGCTCACCGTGAGCACCAAGCGGTGTGGGCGGCCCACCTGTCGGTGCGTGACGGAGGGGCCGCTCCACGAGACGGCGCTGCTGACGTGGAAGGAAGAGCAGAAAACCCACACGCTGTACATCCCGATCGCCTGGCGCGAGACGGTCGCCGCCTGGGTCGAGGAGGGCAAGCGGCTCAAGGCGCTGAGCCACGCGATGTCGGTGGCGCAGCGGCAGTTCCTGATTGCGCAGCGAGCCCGCGCGAGCCGGTGAGGCCGCGGACCCGGCCCCTGACCTTCGCCGATTTCGAATTGCAGGCCCAAGGGCTCGCGCTGGAGGCGACCCTGCAAGCCCTCGCCGACTTCCTCGACGAGCACGCGGAGCTCGTGACGCTCGTCCACGACGATCTGGTCCGCGGGCTCAAGCGCCCCCGAATGGGACGCGACGGCCTGAGCGCCGCCCAGGTCCTCCGGGCGTTCGTGCTGCAGCGGATCAAGGCCTGGGACCTGCGCGAACTGCGCGAGCGGATCGCGGACGGCTACACGCTGCGCCAGTTCACGACTTTCGATGCCCACCCCGTGCCCAAGCACGACGCCTTCCACCGCGCCTTCTGCCGCCTGACGCCAGCCACGGTCCGCGCCCTCAACACGGCCGTCGTCCAGGCCGCCGTCGCGCTCGGCCTCGAGGAGGGCGCCCGGCTCCGCGTCGACACCACCCTCGTGGAGACGGACATCCATTGGCCGACGGACAGCGCGCTGCTCTGGGATGCGGTGCGGGTGCTCACGCGGCTCGTCAAGCGCCTGGGCGAGCCGGTGCCGAGCGCGCTGAGCGGGTTTGCCGACCACACCCGTCGCGCCCGCCGGCGGATGCAGGAGATCCACCGCTTGAGCACGGCGGAGCGACCGCGGCAGCAGCCGCGCAAATATCGCGATCTCCTCGGCGTCACGGCCGGCGTCGTGGCCACCGCCCGCGCCGCCGTTGCCTCGGCGCGCGCGACCCCACCCCGAGATCCGCTCGCCGCCGCCGTGGTCACCGCCCTGAGTGCCGAGATCGAGCACTTCTGCGGCCTCGCCGAGCGCGTGATCACGCAAACCCGGCGCCGGATCCTCGAGGGCGAACAGGTCCCGGTGCACGAGAAGATCTTCTCGATCTTCGAACCCCACACCGATCTCATCAAGCGCGGCAAGGTGCAGCGCCCGGTCGAGTTCGGGCACAAGGTGTTTCTCGCGGAGAGTGGCCGCGGCCTCATCACGGAGTACCGCGTGCTGGACGGCAATCCCATCGACGAGGGGCACGTCACGCCATCCCTGGCCCACCACGACACGACCTTTGGGCACGCGCCCGCCCTCTACGCGGCCGACCGCGGCTTCTACACCCCTGCCAACGTCTCGGCCGTCACCGCCGCGGGCGTGACCACCGAGTGTGTCCCCCAGCGGGGCGGACGCAAGACTCCCGAGCGCGCCGCCTACGAGAAGAGTCGGACGTTCAAGCGGGGCCAGCGGTTCCGCGCGGGCATCGAAGGCCGCATCTCCGTCCTCCTGCGCGGTCGCGGCATGCGCCGCTGCCCGCTTGAGGGACGCGAGCGGTTCGACGTGTTCGTCGGCGCGGCGGTCCTGGCGAACAACCTGCTGCGGATCGCCGCCCTCCTGGGTCAGCGCACGGCTCGCCGCCGCCGCGCCGCGTAGCGGTCGGCCGCCGCGCTGGCGGGATTGCCGCGCGCCGTTCTCTCGCGCTGACGAGCGCGCGGGGCGAGCGATCACCGAAGTGATCACCACGGCCTCGTCGTCCTCCTCACGGCGCACGTTTCTCGGCGATCGCGCCGGTCCTCGCACGCGGCGCCGGGGTTTGTGTGCGAAGATCTCGTGAGATTTGTTCACGAAACGCACTTTCGCGACAGAAACTA
>JBBDXO010000216.1:0-16761 GCA_040902295.1 Candidatus Rokuibacteriota bacterium
CGCTGCCGTACGTGCGGCCGCCAGTACCATCGCAGCGTCCACCTCAAGCGCTAGCGGCGGCGTCTACAAACGTTCGGAGTCATGGACCCCTCGCGCAGCGAGCAGCGCGCGCAGCTTGCGCAATCCCGCGCCTTCGATCTGCCGCACCCGCTCGCGGCTGAGCCCGAGACGGGCGCCGATCGCCTCCAGCGTCTGCGGCGCCTCGCCTTCGAGGCCGAAGCGGTGGCGCAGCACGGTGCGCTCGTTGGCGGCAAGGTCGTCGAGCACGGACACGAGGTCGGCGCGGCGGCGCAGGAGCGCGGACAGCGTCTCGGCGGGATCGGCGGCACGGTCGGCGATGAGGTCGCCCAGCGTGGTCGTGCTCTCGCCCTCCGCCACGGGGGCGTCGAGCGACACCGGCTGCTGGCGGATCTCCTCCAGCTCCTCGATCTCCGCCACGGTGCTCTTGAGCGCCGACGCCAGCTCCTCCGGTGTCGGGGGCCGGCCCAGCGCCTGGGTGAGGCGCTGCTGCTCGCGCACGTAGCGGCCGAGCAGGGCTTCCACGTGCACGGGCAGCCGGATGATGCGCGCCTGGTTGGCGAGCGCGCGCGTGACGGCCTGGCGGATCCACCACGTCGCGTACGTCGAAAAGCGCGTGCCGCGGTCGGGATCGAACTTGTCCACGGCGTGGAGCAGGCCGAGATTGCCCTCCTCGATCAGGTCGAGCAGGGGCAGGCCGCGGTTGCGATAGCGGCGCGCGATCTGCACGACGAGGCGCAGGTTCGACTCCACCATCCGCGCCTTCGCCGCCTCGTCACCCTGCCGCACGCGGCGGGCGAGCTCGGCCTCCTCCTCGCGGCCGAGGAGCGGGATGCGCGAGATGTCGCGCAGGTAGACGCCGAGGTTGGCGCGGCTGGTGTCCCGCGTCTCCGGCCGCACGTCGACGTCGACGACGTCCAGGAGCGGCTCCAGGGGCTCGTCGGCGATCTCCTCGGCGTCGCTACTCATCCTCTTCCTCGGAGTCCGTCTCCTCGACGCCGGCCACGCGCGCGGGCAGCGGCAGCATGTAGAGCGGATTGTAGACGAGGCCGTCGCGGCGGATCTCGAAGTGCAGGTGCCAGCCGGTGGCGCGGCCGGTGCGGCCGATGGTGGCGATCTTGTCGCCCGCGGCCACCACGTCACCCACCTCGACGAGGTTCGTGTCGTTGTGCGCGTACACCGACATGAAGCCGTCGTCGTGCTCGATCTTCACCACGCGGCCGTAGCGCGGCTCCACGCCGCTGGCCACCACCACGCCCTCCGCCACCGCCACCACGGCGGCGCCGTGGTCGGCCTTGATGTCCATGCCGCGATGCCAGCCGCGGCGCCGGCGGCCGAAGGGCGACGAGACGGGCCCGTCCGTCGGCCACAGGAACAAGGGGGAGCCGTCGATGAACTCGGGGACGGCGAGGACGAGATTCACGGGGCCCCGCGGCTCGCGCAGGTTGCGCGCGGTGCGCGGCGACACCGAGCCCTTGCGCGCCGTGGTGGTGGACGGGGCGGCGCCCTTGTCGGGCACCCGAAGGCGCTGGCCGATCTTGAGCTTGACGTTCGCGCCCGGCAGCCCGTTCGCGGCCACCAGCGCCGGCACGCTCACCTTGTAGCGCAGGGCGATGGCGCCGAGCGTGTCACCCCTGGCCACCACGTGCACCGTCGACTGCGCCGGCGCCGCGCTCGCCAGCAGGAGCAGGCCGAGAGCCGCCGCCAGCACGCGCCTCACCGCCCGGAGCCCGCGTACCGGATGTCGAAGCCGGCGAGGCCGTCCGCCGCGGGCAGCCAGCGCACATTGACGCTCTCCACGCGCGACAGCGGCGGGCCCTTCTCGAGGGCGCGCACCAGCTCCTCGATGGCGGGCCGCGGGCCCTCCGCGCGGACGAGCACGAGGCCGTCGGCGGTGTTCATGACGTAGCCCGCGAGGCCGAGCAGGGTCGCGCGACGCCGGGTGTAATCACGGTAACCGACGGCGTGCACGCGTCCGTGGACGGCGATCTCGGCGGCGGCGATGGAGGTCGTCACGTGGTGTCAGGATTGGCCCCCGCGGGCGGCAGAGGGTCGCCCGCGGGAGCCGAACGTTTGGTCGGGGCGAGAGGATTTGAACCTCCGACTTCACGGTCCCGAACCGTGCGCGCTACCAGGCTGCGCTACGCCCCGATCCGACGGGGGCTATTGTACAGCAGGACACTCAGGGCTCCCACGCGTACTTGCCCACCAGGCGCACGAACTTGCACTCGCCGTGTGGCCGCGTCCGCATCCGGCCGCCGACGTTGTCGACGACGGTGAGCGTCTGGCTCTCGAGGTCGCCGATGGGGAGCACCATGCGCCCGCCCTCCGCGAGCTGCGCGAAGAGCGGCGGAGGGACGGCGGGCCCGCCTGCCGTCACCACGATGCGGTCGAAGGGTGCCTCGTCCGGCCATCCCAGCGTGCCGTTGCCGACACGGATCCACACGTTGTCGATGCCGAGCGACTCCAGCGTGGCGCGCGCGCGCTCCGCCAGGCGCGGCAGCCGCTCGATGGAGCACACGCGCCGCGCCAGCACGCCGAGCACCGCCGCCTGGTAGCCGGAGCCCGTGCCCACCTCCAGCACCTTTTCGCGGCCGCTCAGCTCGAGGAGCGAGGACATGAGCGCCACGATGTACGGCTGGGAGATCGTCTGCTCCTCGCCGATGGGCAGCGCGTGGTCGCCGTAGGCCCGCTCGCGCAGCGCCTCCTGCACGAAGAGCTGCCGCGGCAGGCGGCGCATGGCGGCGAGGACGCGCTCGTCGGTGATGCCGCGGGCGACGAGCTGCTCTTCGACCATCCGCTGCCGCTCGCGCGCGGACCGCACATCGCTCTCGCGCTCGCTCATGGCGTGCGCTTCCTCGGCCGCGCCGCCCGCTTCGGCGCGCGCAGGCGGGCGTTCAGCGCGTGCGGCCACGCGGCCATCTGCGCGAGCGCGCGGTGATCGGTGAGGTCCATGTGCAGCGGCGTCACCGCTGCGAATCCCTCGTGCACGGCGCCCATGTCCGTGCCCTCGAGCGCCTCCCACGCGGGCGGCCCCGCGCCGATCCAGAAGTGGGCGCGGCCCCTCGGGTCGTGCTGCTCGACCACTTTCTCGCTGTACACGCGATGGCCCAGGCGCGTGACCGCGATGCCGCGGCACCTGGTGGCGGGCACGTTCACGTTCAGCAGCGTCTTGGGCGGCAGCCCTTCCACCAGCACGCGCATGGCCACGAGGCGCGCGATGCGGCCGGCCTCGTCGAAGTCGCCGCCGTCCATGAGCGACACGGCGATGGACGGCACCGCCAGCAGCGTGCCCTCCATCGCCGCCGACACCGTCCCCGAGTACGTCACGTCGTCGCCCAGGTTGGAGCCGTGATTGATCCCGGAGGCGACGAGGATCGGCCGCTCGGGCAGGAAGCCGAGCACGCCGAGGTTGACGCAGTCGGACGGCGTGCCGTTGACCGAGAAACGGCGCTCGCCGAGCTGCTGCACCCGCAGCGGCCGGTGCAGCGTGAGGGCGTGGCCGCAGGCGCTCTGCTCGCGCTCGGGCGCCACCACGTAGACGTCACCGAGCGGCTCGAGCGCCCGCGCGAGCGTGGCGAGGCCGGCGGCGTGCACGCCGTCGTCATTGGTCACGAGCAGGAGGGCCATCGGCTCCGGCGCCCGAGACGAGCACCCGAGGACGGTGCCCGCTCGCGAAGAAGGAATTTGGTCGGGGCGAGAGGATTTGAACCTCCGACCACCGGACCCCCAGTCCGGTGCGCTACCAGGCTGCGCTACGCCCCGACGTGCGAACCGCGATTGTCGCAGATATCCGCGGAGCCTTCAAGAACTCAGCCGCGCGCGCAGGGCGAGCAGGCGCTCGCGCACGCGCACGAGGGCCTGGGCGTAGGCGGCTTCGCGCATCCCCAGCTCGAGCTGCTGCGGGGCCTTGCGGGATTCCGCGGTGAGGCGCTTCTTGGCGCCCTCGAGGGTCAACCGCTCGTCATAGAGCAGGACCTTGATGCGCTGCACGAGCTCGAGGTCGCGCCGGCGGTAGAGCCGCTGGCCGGCGGGGTTCTTCTTGGGGCGCAGCAGCTTGAACTCCGACTCCCAGTACCGGAGCACGTAGGCGGGCACGCCGGCGATCTCTTCCACCTCGCCGATGCGGTAGTACAGCTTCTCCGCAACCTCCGTGCTCACGTTCACCCCTGACGTCAACCGTTGATGCGCTGCTTCAGACCCTTGCTGGGCTTGAACGTCAGGACCTTGCGCGCCGTGATCTCGATGCTGTCACCCGTCTGGGGATTGCGGCCGCGCCGCGACGCCTTGCGGCGGATGCGGAAGTGGCCGAAGCCGACGATCTTGACGTCTTCACCTTTTTCGAAACAGCGGAAGATGATGTCGAACACGGATTCCACCACCGAGGACGACTGCCGCTTCGACAACCCGTGGGCTGCGACAGCGTTGACGAGATCGTTCTTGGTCACGGTGAAGACTCACCTCCCCTTGTCACCGCTCACCCCGCGCGATGAACGGCTTGTACCCCTTGGCTTGCAGCTCGCGCAGCGCGGCCACCGCCGCCGGACGCCCGGCGAAGGAGCCCACGCGCACGCGGTACAGGCCGTCCCCCGCGGTGGCGGTGGCGGTGGCCGCTGCCGGCGCCGGTGGGCGCGCCGATGCGCGCGCGGCCTCACCGCCGGCCCGGCGCACCTGGACCTTGAAGCCCTCCACGGCGAGATCCTTCGACAGCGCCACCGCATCCCGCAGGGGCAGGCTCGGCCGGATCACCACACCGGCGCCGGACGTCTCGGCCGCGAGTCCCTTGGCCGTGAGCCGCGTAGTGAGCTCGGCGGGCGGAAGCCCGGTGACGAAGACGTCGTACTGATCCGTGCCGGCGGGTGCCGCCGCCGGCGCCGGCGCCGGGGCAGCGGCCGGCGCCGCCGCCGTGCCGATGACCTCGGCCACCTTGAAGTTCTGCGCGCGCAGGCTGGCGGCCAACCGTTTGGCCGTCTCCTCGTCCTTGAACGCCCCCACCTGCACCCAGTAGGGGCCAGCCGGGGCGGGCGGTGCGCTGCCGGCTCTCGCCTGGCGCGGCGCCGCCGGCTTGGTCGTCGCGGGCCTCGTGCCCGCCGGGGCGGATGCGCTGGCTGTCTTCGGCGTGCTGTCGGCCGCCGCGCTGGCGGACAGACTGCTCTTCGCCGGCGCTGCCGTCTTCGGCGCCGCCGGGGCAGGCTTCGCGGCCGGCAGCTCCGGCTTCGCCACCGGGGCGGGCGGCTTCACGGCCGGCGGGGCCGGCTTCGTGCCGCCGGACATTGCGGCCCCAGGCGCCGGCGTGGCGCGCGGCGGCGCCGGGCGTGCGGTGTCCGCGGGCGCGGCCGTTCGCGGCGGTGTCACCGGCGCCGACGGAGCGGGGGCGGCAGTGGGCGCCGGGGGCGCGACGGGCAACGGCGTGGACGTCACGGCGGCCTGCTGCGAGGCTGGAGGATTCACGGCGTCGAGAATGTACGGGACGGCGACGGCGCCGACGACGCCCAGAACGATCAGGATGAGGACGGCACGAAACCACGTCGCCGCGAAGATCGAGCGCGGCGGCTCTTCCTCGTACGTATCGGGTTCAAGCTCGTCGTTGCGGTCGTCGCGATCCGGGCTCATCGGGCTCGACTCCGCGATCTCATGCACGGCATCCTAGCACAGACGTTGGTATTTCCATGCTTTCCAGATGGCCTGGAACGGCCCCGCGAGCGCCCCTGCCAGGGGGCGCGGCGGCTCAGCGCCGGGCCCGACGGGGGGCGGGGCGCGAGTGCTTGCGCCCCTGCCCCTTGCGCAGCGATACGCGCAGCGGCGTGCCCACGAACCCGTACGCGTGGCGGAGCGACTTGACGAGGTACCGCTGATAGGAGAAGTGCACCTGGTCCGGCCGGTTCACCCGCACGGCGAAGGTGGGCGGTCCCGCGGCCACCTGCGAGGCGGACTGGATCGTGAAGGGCTCCCCCGCCACCGACAGCGGGCGCCGCTCGATCGCCTCGCGCAGCGTCTGGGTCACCTCGCCCGCGCCGATCCGGCGCCGCGCCTGCGCGGCCACCTCGTCGACGGTCTCGAAGACCTCGCGGATGCCCTCGCCCTGCACGGCGGAGGTGAAGCACACGGGCGCGTAGTCGATGAACGGCATCTGGTCGCGCAGCTGCTCGACGACCTCCGCCTTGCGCACCGTGCGCGCGGGGACCAGGTCCCACTTGTTGACCACGACCACGAGCGCCCGCCCCGCCTCGTCGGAGTAACCCGCGATGTGCGCGTCCTGGGCGGCGAGGCCGTCGGTGGCATCGAGGACGAGCAGCGCCACCTGGCACCGCTCGAGGCTCTTGAGGGCCATGATCACCGCCAGCTTCTCGAGCGGCTCGCTCACCTTGCCCTTGCGCCGGATGCCCGCCGTGTCGACGAGCACGTACGGCTTGCCATCGTAGGTGAGGGCGGTGTCCACCGCGTCGCGCGTGGTGCCGGGCGCGTCGTGCACGAGCACGCGCTCGGCGCCGATCATCGCGTTCACCAGCGACGACTTGCCCACGTTGGGACGGCCGATGACGGCGATGTGCACGGGCGGCTTGCCGCCGGGCGGGACGGCCGACGGCGGCGTGCGGTCGCGCAGCGCTTCGAGCATCTCGGCCACGCCGCGTCCGTGCTCGGCCGACACGGCCACCGGCTCGCCGAAGCCGAGCGCGTAGAGATCGGCCACCGCCGACTCCTGCCCGCCGCCGTCCACCTTGTTGCCCACGAGCACGACGGGCGTGTTGGACCTTCGCAGGATCGCCGCGATCTCCTGGTCGAGCGCGGTGGCCCCCGTGCGCGCGTCGACGACGAAGGCGACGAGATCGGCTTCCTCCACCGCGGTGAGCACCTGACGCCGCACGCCCTCGATGAGGGGCTCGTCCGAGCTGGGATCGAAGCCGCCCGTGTCGATGGCCGTCGCCTGCCAGCGCTCGAAGTTCACCTGCCCGTACAGGCGGTCGCGGGTGACGCCGGGCACGTCGCGCACGATGGCCTGGCGCCGGCCCACCAGGCGGTTGAAGAGCGTGGACTTGCCCACGTTGGGCCGGCCCACGATGGCGATGATGGGACGGATCATGCGCGCAGCGCCCGCACGAGGGCGCGCGCCGCGGGCTCCACCACCTGCACCCGGACGCCGAGCGCGCGCGACAGCGCATCCGGGGTGACGTCGTCGAGGAACACCCCGTCGCCGTCCCGCAGGCACACGGCGGGCACGAGCACGGCCGCACCCAGCTCGCCCGCCTGCGCCAGCTCGCGTTGAATGTCTTCTCCCGTGAGCAGGCCCGTCACGCTGATGGTGCCGCCGAAGAAACGGTTCGGCACCGCGATCACGCGCGCCGCCAGCCCGCGAAAGGGCAGCCGGGCGACGAGCGCCGCCAGGCGCGGCGCGTAGAGGGCGCCGCTCACGAGGGTCACCGCGCGGGGCACGTCCGCGGGCCGCAGCCGCCGCAGCATTCCGGCGAAGTCGTCCTCGAAGCGGCGCACGAGGCCGATGCCGTCCTCGGCGATCGTGAAGCCCTCGTAGGCGGGGGCGGCGGGCAGGGCCGCCTGCGCCTGCAGGTAGACCTCGTCGCCGAGAAAGACGAAGCGGCTGCCGAGCGACGCCAGGAAGTCCGCCTGCCAGCCGGCCACCGTCTGCACGAGCGCGCGCGCCTCGTCGTCGGTGAGCGCGCGCAGCGCGGGCAGCCGCTCGCGGTGCGCGGTCAGACCCACCGGCACCACCGCCGTCGTCGTCACGTGCGGGTGCAGCGGCGCCAGCTCGCGCACCGTGCGCTCGAGGTGCGCGCCGTCGTTCAAGCCCGGGCAGAGCACGATCTGCGCGTGCATCCGGATGCCGGCCTTCGCCAGCCGCTCCATGCGCGGCAGGACGTCGGCGGAGAGCCCGGGGCGCCCGAGGAGGGCGTGGCGCAGCTCGGGGTCCGTGGCGTGCACGGAGATGTAGAGCGGCGACAGCCGCTGCTCCACGATGCGCGCGAAGGCGGTGTCGTCGAGGTCGGTGAGCGTGATGTAGTTGCCGTGCAGGAACGACAGCCGGTAGTCATCGTCCTTCACGTACAGGCTGCGGCGCATGCCCTTCGGGAGCTGGTGGATGAAGCAGAAGACGCACTTGTTGGCGCAGGTCGAGATCTCCGCCGCCTTCGGCGCCTCCAGCTCGAGCCCAAGGTCCCGCCCGGACCGCCGCGTCAGCCGCAGTGAATGCGGGACGCCCTCACGCTCGATGGTGAGCTGCAGGCGGTCCTCACCGCCGTGAAACTGGAAGTCGATCGCGTCGCGGATGACGGCGCCGTTGAGGGCGACGATCCGGTCACCGGGCGCGAGGCCGGCGGCCGCCGCGGGCGTCCTCGCCCGCACGGCGGCGACGACCACGCCCTCAGCGGAGGAACGCGGTTTCATGCGAGGAGGCATCCCGCTCGTCGGTGGGCGCCACGCTCAGGTAGCGCATCCCCTGCACCAGGTACTGCAGGCCGGACACGACGGTGAACGCCGCCGCCAGCCACATCGCGATGTCGAGGGCGAGCGGCAGCCCGACATAGCGCGCGCTGAGCCCGAGGAGCACGGTCACGATCTGCAGGAAGGTGGCCGTCTTGCCCGCCCACGTCGGCCGCGGATGGATGCGCCCGCCCACCATGTGGATGAGCAGCGCGCCCACCACCAGGATGACGTCGCGGCTGATCACGACGGCGGCGATCCAGAACGGCAGCGCGTGGAGCCAGGTGAGCGTGACGAAGGAGGAGATGAGCAGCATCTTGTCGGCCATGGGATCGAGAAAGGCGCCGAGGCGGCTCTGGCTGCCGTGGCGCCGCGCCACATAGCCGTCCAGCAGGTCGGTGAGCGCCGCCAGGGCAAAGACCACCAGCGCCTCTCCCGGCCGCCGGTAGACGAGCAGCGTCACGAAGACCGGGATCAACAGAATGCGCAGTACCGTCAGCCAGTTCGCAAGTCCCATGCTCGAAACGCTTCAGTCTACCATCGCCGGCACGCCGGCAGCCCGCTACACCCGGTACGGCCCGAGACCGGCCACGACGTCCTGCGGCAGCTCGAGCTGCAGGCGGACGTGGTCCGCCTCGTCGTCGCGCGTGAGCACCCGGCCCCGGTCGTAGCAGAGCGCCAGCGCGGTGCCGTCGCCGTGCGGAATGCGCAGCGTCACGGGCTCGCCCACGGGCAGCGCCGCCTCGATGGCCGCGAGCAGGGCCGGCACCCCCTCGCCGGTGGCGGCCGAGATCGGCACGCCCGAGCGCCGCGCGGCCAGGACGTCGAGCCCGGGCCCGCCCTCGATGCGGTCGACCTTGTTGAGGGCCAGCACGGTGGGCCGGTCGACGACCTCCAGCTCCTGCAGCAGGGCCTCCACGGCCGCCATGTGGTCGTCCATGGCGGGATGGCTGGCGTCCACGACGTGCACGAGCACGTCGGCGTCCTTGAGCTCCTGCAACGTGGTGCGGAAGGCCGCCACCAGCTCGTGCGGCAGCTTGCGGATGAATCCGACCGTGTCGGTGAGGATGAACGGCCGCCGGCCGGGGTTATCCACGAGGCGGGCGGCGGGATCGAGGGTGACGAAGAGCTGGTCGGCGGCCGCGAACGCCGCCCCCGTGAGGCGGTTGAGCAGCGTGGTCTTGCCCGCGTTCGTGTAGCCGACGAGCGCCACCACCGGCGCCCCCGCGCGGCGCCGCCCGTCGCGGTGCAGGCGCCGGTGCACCTGCACGCCGTCGAGGTCCCGCTTGATCTGCACCACGCGGCGGCGGATGACGCGCCGGTCGGACTCCAGCTGCGTCTCACCGGGGCCGCGGGTGCCGATGCCGCCGCCGAGCCGCTCGAGGTGCTTCCACTGGCCCACGAGGCGCGGGAGCAGGTACGTGAGCTGCGCCAGCTCGACCTGCATCTTGCCCTCCGCCGTGCGCGCCCGCTGCGCGAAGATGTCCAGGATGAGCGCCGTGCGGTCGATCACCTTGATGCCGAGCGCCTCCGACAGGTTGCGCTCCTGGATGGGCGACAGCGCGTCGTCGCAGACGAAGACGTTGGCCTTCAGCTCCGCCGCCCGCTCGCCCACCTCCTCCATCTTGCCCTTGCCGAAGTACAGGGCGGGGCTCGGGGAGTCGCGGTCCTGCATGACGCGATCGACCACGGTGGCGCCCGCCGCCGCCGCGAGGCCGGCCAGCTCCTCGAGCGATTCCTCGACTTCCCACCGGCGCTGCGACTTGCGCCGTACGGCGGCGATGATCGCGCGCTCGGGTCCGCGGCGCCGCGGTTGCCCGTTGCCGTTCATCTGTCCCGCCACCACCTTGCCCGATCGATCCGGTCCGCCGCGATGTCGTGTCACCCGATGACGCCTCCCCGTGCGAGTCTCGCTTCGAGCGCGGCGGCGGCGTGCTCGACGCCCGCCTCCGGCTTCATGTCCAGCCACTCGATGCCCGGCTCACGGCTGAACCAGGTCCACTGCCGCCGCGCGTAGCGCACGGTGTCACGCTGCATGAGCCGCAGCGCCTCCGCCGGCGCCAGCCCGCCTGCCGCCACCTGCGCGAACTCCCGGTAGCCGATGCCCTGCAGGGCGGGCAGCGCGGGATCGTACCCGCGCCCGAGCAGCCCGCGCACCTCGTCCGCCAGCCCCGCGGCCACCATCGCCGCCGCCCGCGTGCGCAGCCGGCGCGCGAGCGCCTCGCGGTCCATCGTGAGCCCCACGTAGATCGTGTCCCACGCGGGCTCGCCGTCGCGCCAGGCGCGCTGCTCGTCGCCCACGGGGGCCCCCGCGCGCAGCCGCTCCAGCGCGCGCATGACGCGCACGGCATCGTTGGGATGCAGCCGCCGCGCCATCGCGGGCGCTTCGTCCCGCAGCCGGTCGTGCAGTGCTGCGCGCCCCTGCTCGGCCGCGATCCCCGCCAGCTCGGCCCGGAACGCCGGATCGGCGGGCACTCCGTCATCGAGGCCCCGCAGCAGCGTCCGGATGTACAGGCCCGTGCCGCCCACGACGACGGGCAGCCGCCCCCGCGCATGGATGGCCGCGATGGCGGCGGCCGCGTCGTCGCGAAAGCGCGCCGCCGAGTAGCGGTCGTCGGGATCCACGACGTCCACCAGGTGATGGGCCACCGCCGCCCGCTCCGCGCGTGTCGGCTTGCCGGTGGCGATGTCCATGCCGCGGTAGACCTGGCGCGAGTCCGCGCTCACCACTTCCAGGGGCAGCCGGCGCGCCAGCGCCACCGCCGCCGCCGTCTTGCCGACGCCCGTCGGCCCCGCGATCACCAGCAGGGGCAACCGCTCCGTCATGCTGTCGAGTCTACGCCTACCAGGTGCGCCTGAGCTCCCGGCGGATGTCCTGCATCGACACCCGGCTCACGATGGGCCGGCCGTGCGGGCAGAAGTACGGGGTCCGGGTGACCGACAGGTCGCTCACCAGGCGCTCCATCTCCTCGCGGGCCAGCGGCGTGTCCGCCTTGATGGCGGCGCGGCAGGCCACGAAGGCGAGCGCACGGTCGAGGGCGGGCTCGCCCGCCTTCGGGCCGCCGAGCTCGTCCACGGCCGCCTCGATGAGCCGCCGCGGCTCGTCGCCCTTGAGCAGCGTGGGCACGGCGCGCACGACGACGTCGGCGCCCTGCAGCTGGAAGTCGAAGCCCAGGCGCTCGAGCGGCGCACGCCACCGGTCGAGGAGCAGCCGGGCGCCCGGCGGCAGGTCCAGCGTCTCGGGAAAGAGGAGCGCCTGCGCGGGGGCGGGGCCGGCGTCGAGCTCGGCGCGCAGGCGCTCGAAGAGGATGCGCTCGTGCACGACGTGCTGGTCGAGGAAGAAGACCTCGTCCTCCGACGTCGAGAGGATGAAGGTGTCCTGGACCTGCCCCAGCACCCGGCCGAAGAGCCCGGCCGCCGCCGGCGCGGGCGGCGCCCCGAAGAGCGCGCTCTGCTCGGCGACCATGCCGCCGGGGGCCGGCTCCCACGTCATCGCCGGCGGCCCGCTCTCGTGGGACGGCATCACCCCGGGGCGGCGCAGCGCCTCGTGCAGGGCGGCGATCACCATCTCCTGCACGAGGCGGGCATGACGGAAGCGCACGAGGGCTTTGGTGGGATGCACGTTGGCATCCACGTCGGCGGCGGGCAGGCGCACGGAGAGCACCACCAGCGGGAAGCGGTCACGCGCCAGCAGCGGGCGGTAGGCGGACAGCACCGCCTGCAGCAGGGCGGGATCACGCACGGGCCGGCCGTTGACGATCACCACGATGTCGTCGCGGCCGCCGCGCGTGAGGTCGGGCGGGCTCGCGTAGCCGCGCACGTGCACGCCGTGCTCGTCGCGGTCCACCGGCAGCAGCCGCTGCGCGAGCTCGTACGTCCACAGGGCGCCGATGCGCTCGCGCAGGCCGGCCGCCGCGGGCGCCGTGAGCACGGCGCGGCCGTTGTTGGTGACGCGCAGCTGGACGTCGGGATGCGCGAGCGCGAGCTGGGCGAGCGCGCGCAGGCTCGCCGCCGCTTCCGTGGAGGCCGCCTTGAGGAATTTCAAGCGCGCGGGCGTGTTGTAGAAGAGGTCGCGCACCTCGATGGTGGTGCCGGCCTCCGCCGGCACCTCGAGCCGCTGGCTGACCTCGCCCCCCTCGCCGCCCGCGCGCCGGCCGGCGGCGGCGCCGCGCGCGCGGCTCGTCACCGTGAAGCGCGACACCGCGCAGATGGCGGCGAGCGCCTCGCCGCGAAAGCCCAGCGTCTCGATGGCATCGAGGTCCTCGTCACGGGCGAGCTTGGAGGTGGCATGACGCTCGAGGGCGAGCGGCATCTCCGCGGCGGGCATGCCGGCGCCGTCGTCCGCGACGCGCAGGAGAGCGGCACCGCCGTCGCGGAGGTCCACGCTCACCACGCTCGCTCCGGCGTCGAGCGCGTTCTCCACCAGCTCCTTCACCGCGGAGGCCGGACGCTCCACGACTTCGCCCGCCGCGATCTTGTTGACGAGGTGGTCGGGCAATCGCCGGATGACATTCTGTTTAGAAGTCACAGCCTGACCCCCGGCAGATGATCGAGGAGCGCCACGGCTTTTGCCGCGGCGCGACGAGCGTCGGGGGCTTGGGGGCCCTTCGAGGCCCCCATCCAGATCAATCGCCTTGGGGGCCCTTCGAGGCCCCCATCCAGATCGATCCCGATCAGCGGGTCTGCTGCTGCCACTTGGCGAGGAGGTTCAGCGCCTCGATGGGCGTGAGGTGGGCGAGATCGATCGTGGCCAGCTCCGCGGCGAGCGGGTCGGGGGCGGGAGTGAAGAGGCCGAGCTGGGCGGCGTCGCCGACGTCCGCGCTCGCCTGCCCCTGCTCCTCGAAGCGGGCGAGCAGCGCCTTGGCGCGCGCGATCACCGGCAGGGGCAGGCCCGCCAGGCGCGCCACCTGGATGCCGTAGCTGCGGTCGGTGGAGCCGGAGCGCACCGTGTGCAGGAAGACGATCTCGTCGTTCCACTCGCGCACGGCCACGTGGAAGTTGCGCACGCCGTCCAGGCGCCTTGCGAGCTGCGTCAGCTCGTGGAAGTGGGTGGCGAAGAGCACCTTGGCGCCCGGCGCGCGCTGGTGCAGGTCCTCCACCACCGCCCACGCGATGGCGAGGCCGTCGAAGGTCGACGTCCCCCGCCCCACCTCGTCCAGCAGCACGAGGCTGCGCGCGGTCACGTTGTGCAGGATGCTCGCCGTTTCCACCATCTCCACGAGGAAGGTGGAGCGGCCGCGCGCGAGGTTGTCCTGCGCGCCCACGCGGGTGAAGAGCCGGTCGACGACGCCGATGTGCGCAGAGCGGGCGGGCACGAAGGCGCCCATCTGGGCGAGCACGACGATGTGTCCCGTCTGCCGCAGGTACACGGACTTGCCCGCCATGTTGGGGCCGGTGAGGATCACGATGCGCGCCTCGTCGTCGAGGGCGAGGTCGTTCGGGGTCACCGGTGTGCCCGCGCGCGCTTCGAGCACCGGGTGGCGCCCTTCCACGATGTCGAGGGCGTGACCGGTGTCGACCACCGGCCGCACGTGGCCGCGCACGTGCGCGATCTCCCCGAGGGCCGACACCACGTCCAGCCGCGCGAGGGCGCGGGCGGTGGCCAGCAGCGGGCCCGCCTCCCGCGCCACGCGCGCGCGCACCTCGGCGAACAGCTCCTGCTCCAGGCGCCGCCGCCGCTCGTCGGCGCCGAGCACGCGCGCCTCGTAGTCCTTCAGCTCGGCGGTGACGTAGCGCTCGGCGCCCGCCAGCGTCTGGCGCCGGATGTATTCCGGCGGCACGCGCGGCACCTGGGCGTGGGTGATCTCGATGCCGTAGCCGAAGACGCGGTTGTAGCGCACGCGCAGGCTCGAGATCCCCGTGCGCGCCCGCTCGCGCGCCTCGAGGCCGGCGATCCACCGCCGCCCCTCCGCGGCGTCGGTGGCGATGGCGGCGAGGCCGTCGTGCCAGCTCTCGCGGATGACGCCGCCGTCCGCGAGCGTGGGGGGCGGCTCGTCCACGAGCGCCGCCATGAGCACGGCGCGCAGCTCTCCGAGGTCGGCGAGGGCCTCCCGCGCCTGGGCCACCAGCGCCCCCTCCACCGTCGTCACCGCCTCCCGCACGGCCTCCAGCGGCGCCAGGCAGGCGCGCAGCCCCACGAGGTCGCGCGCGTGCGCGATGCCGAGCGTGGCCCGGCTCGTGAGCCGCTCGATGTCGTTGATGGACCGCAGCAGCGTGCGGAGGGCGGCGCGCGTGGCGGGAGCCTCCACGAAGGCCGCGATCGCGTCCTGGCGCGCCTCGATGGGCGCAGGATCGAGCAGCGGCTGCAGCAGCCAGCGGCGCAGCAGGCGCGCGCCCATGGGCGTGACCGTCTCGTTGAGGACGCCGTAGAGCGAGTGGCGCGCGCTGCCGTCGCTGGCCTCCAGCAGCTCGAGCGTCTGCACCGCCGTCTCGTCGAGGGTCATGCCGCCGGCGGCGGTGAGCCGCTGCAGGCGCACGAGGTGGCCGAGGCTGTCGCCCTGCGTGGCGCGCACGTAGCCGAGCGCGCCCGCCGCCGCCTGCGCGCCCACCGGCATGTCGCCCACGCCGAAGGCGTCGAGCGAGGTGACGCCGAAGTGCGCACACAGCTCGGCGGCGGCGCGGCGGCCGCCGAAGAGCGCGGGATCGGCGAAGGTGAGCGTCGCCCCCGTCGCCTGCAGCCGCTCCACCAGCGCGGGGCCCTCGGCGCGCAGCGTCTCCGCGAGGAGGATCTCCGAGGGCCGCCGCAGCAGCGCCGCCTCCAGCACCGCGCCCTGCTCGTCCAGGTCTTCGCCCGCCGCGAACTCACCGGTGGAGACGTCGAGGAGGGCGGCGCCCGTCACCGTGCCCGCGCGCGCCACCGCGAGCAGGAAGTTGTCGCTGCCGCTGCGCAGGTAGGCGGTGTCCGTCATCGTGCCGGGCGTGATCACGCGCACCACGTCGCGGCGCAGGAGCTTCTTGCCCTTGCCGGCCCCCTCCATCTGCTCGCACACGGCGATCTTCTGCCCCGCCTGCACGAGGCGCGCGATGTAGCCGTCGGCGGCGTGGTGCGGGATGCCGGCCATGGGCGTGGACTGCCGCGAGGTGAGCGTGATGGAGAGCAGGCGCGCCGCCAGCGCCGCGTCGTCGAGAAAGAGCTCGTAGAAGTCACCGAGGCGGAAGAGCAGCAGGTGATCGGGATACCGCGACTTCAGCTCGCGGTACTGCTGCATCATCGGCGTCTGCGCGCCCGGATCGCTCATGCGAGCGCCCCGCGCAGCCGGGCCCAGGTCTGGTGCAGCTCTTCCGGCAGCACGCGCGTGTCGCCGAGCACCGTGATGAAGTTGGCGTCCCCGCCCCAGCGCGGCACCACGTGCACGTGCAGGTGGTCCTCGATCCCCGCCCCCGCCACGCGCCCCTGGTTCAGGCCGACGTTGAAGCCGTCGGCGTGATACTCCGCCGTGAGGGCGGTCACCGCCCGCTGCACCAGCCGCATGGCATCCGTGAGCTCCTCCGGCCGCGCGGCGGTGAGGGCGCCCACGTGGCGGTTGAGGACGGCCATGACGTGACCGGGCGCGTAGGGATAGGTATTGAGGATCAGAAAGGCGTGCTCGCTGCGGTGCACGACGAGGGAGGCGCGGTCATCGGCGCCGGCGAGGGCGTTGCAGAACACGCAGCCGGCGGCGGGCCGGGCCCCCCCGATGTACGCCATCCGCCACGGCGCCCACAGCCGCTCCACGCCGGGCGCGGACTCCTCAGGCGTTGACGAGCTCGCGCAGCCGCTTGCCGACCTTGAAGAAGGGAACGCGCTTCTGGGGGACGTCCACGCTGGAGCCGGTCTTGGGGTTGCGGCCCTTGCGCGAGTTGCGGTGACGGATGCGGAAGCTGCCGAAGCCGCGCAGCTCCACCTTGTCGCCCTTGGCGAGGGCGTCGGTGATGTTGTCGAAGACCGTGTTCACGATGGTCTCGGTCTCCTTCTTCGTCAGGTTCGACAGCTTCGACACTTCGTCGATCAGATCCGCTTTGGTCATCGTCGCACCTCAGACAACCTCACCCGTTGGACGCCGCCGGCCGGCTCGCTCCGAGCCTTCGATCAAAGTTGAAGGGCACGCTAGCATGCTCCGGAGAAGAATGTCAACGCCAATAGGCAGTTAGCGTTCCTCCGGCCGCCTCCGTCCGTGGAGCGCAAAAGGCTCGCAATCGCAGTCACTTGGCGTGGCGTGACGCTCATAGATTGGTCACGACGGCGTGTGATGTTAACCGAGGAGTATCGCACTGTTGAAGCCTGGGTGCGACGAGTTTGCTCGAGCTATTTCGAAATACTGTCGCGCTCAG
>JBBDXO010000217.1:0-16751 GCA_040902295.1 Candidatus Rokuibacteriota bacterium
GGAAGTCGTGCGCAAGCTCGTGACGTCGTAACGCCGCCCCCGCGCGAGCGCGAGGCGCTTGCCGTGAGCGCGGTCACAGCGGAAATCTCAGACGCGCCGCCACCCCATCGTAGCGCGCCAGCCCGGCGTGCTCCGTCACGAGCCGCACCTCGCCGCCCGCGGCCACGACCTCCTCGCGCATCGCCTGCCGCAGCTCGACGGCCCGCACCGTGCAGCCGCACAGCGCGCATGCCTGCCTCACGCCCACCTGCATGGCGCCGCAATGACGGCACACGACGCCGGCGTCGACGCTGCTGGCCTCGAGCAGGTACAGCGTCTGCACGGCGCCGCGCGCGACGGCCTCCAGGGCCGCCGTGAGGCCGGCCGACGCGTGCCCGCCGGCGGCGGCGGCCTCGAGCACGGCGTCGACCTCCGCGTGCGCCGCCTGCCGCCACGCGCGCTCGACGATCTCGGCGCCGCGCTCGGCGAGCGTGCCCGCGGCGTCGTGGCGTCCCGCCCGGATGTCGCCGACCACCCGCGCCGACAGCGGGCCGGGCAGGTGCCGGCGGAAGAGGCCCACGTTGCGCGTCTCGCCCGCGAGCACGATCCGGTGAACACCGCCGCCGTCGGCCAGATGCGTCACGGCCGCCGCCACCGCCTCGAAGTGACGCTCGCGCTGCTGCTGCAGATGGCGCTGGTAGCGCGACTGCGCCAGCAGCGCCCAGCCCCCCTGCCGGTGATGGCCATCCACCTCGCTCTCGAGCCGCACCTCGTCCCCGGCCCCGGAGCGGCCGAGGGGAATGAGCCGGGCGCTCGCGGAATCGACGAACACCAGCAGGGCGTCCGGCTGCTGCTCGACCGACTTCGTGGGCGTGTTCATGCGTGCACCCGCACGTCGTGACAGGCTTGCATGACGTCCTCCTCGCATGGAGTTCACCGCGACGATGGCTCACCGCGGCCGTGAGGGGTGCAAGGGGAGTGCCGCGCCTGTCGGGGTGCGGAGCCAACGATTTCAGCGCGTTCCACCCCGATCGTGCCCGGGTGCGGTGGCGGCGGTTGAGGCGATCGTGGGGCACTGGGGCGGCGCATCCCCGCACGCCCGTCGGCTATGATCGGCCCATGCCGCCTCTCATCCGTCGCTACATCAAGACCAGCTTCGTGTTCCTGCTCGCGGGCCTGCTCCTGGGCGCCTACGTCATCGTGGGACAGTTCGTCTTCGGCGCCTACCCTCCCCGCCTGTTCATCACCGCGCACGTCCACCTGCTGCTCGTGGGCTTCATGCTCATGATCGTGATGGGCGTGGCCACCTGGATGTTTCCCCGACCTGCCCGCGACGACGCGCGCTACCGCCCGGAGCTGGCGGAAGCCGTCTACTGGACGATGACGGTGGCCACGGCCGTTCGCACGCTGGCGGAGCTGTCGGCGTCGTACTCGCCATCCCCCGCCTTGCGCATGGCCATCGCCGCCGGCGGGCTCGGCCAGGTCGCCGGCACCATCCTCTTCGTGCTGAACATGTGGACCCGCGTCCGCATGCCGGTCGTCGCTCCACCCCGCCCGTAGCGCACGGTCCCTGCCGCCCGACCCCTCGCTTCCCGGCAGGCGCCAGGAGGCTCGCGCCCGCCGGTGTCCCTCCGTCGCCCCCGGCCCAGCCGATCACCCATAGATATGCCAGCCCCCATCGGCATCTGCTGACTTGGACCAAGGTCCAATGGCCCCGCCCCGGCCCGTCGGGTACACAAGGATGACGGCACAGGCGTTCAGCACGGCGCCTCGGAGGACAGGATGAATGCGATCAGGACTCGTCTCGAGCACGATCTGAAGGCGACGATGGCGCGGCTTGGCCCCCTGGGAAGAGCCGTGGCCAGGCTCCCCGGCGCCGCCGAGGACAATACCGCGTTCGCCGACGAGGTCGACACCATCCAGGCCGACGCCAGCCGCGAGATCGGGCTGGCCTCGCGCGAGCGGCTGGTGGAGCGGGTGCACCGTCTCTCCACCGCGCTCGAGCGGCTGAAGGCCGGCGAGTACGGCCTGTGCGTGGAGTGCGCAGAGCAGATTGCCGCCGCGCGCCTGCGAGCCGTCCCCGAGGTGCCGACGTGCGTGCGCTGCCAGGATCAGCTCGAGCGGTACGGTCCGCGGCCGGAGCGCGAGCGCGCCTACTCGTCGCTGGCCACCTCGGCGTGATCCGCGCGGTCGCCCCGCGGCGGACCCCGAGCGGTCAGTTCGTGCGAACCACCATGAGCCGGTCGGTGCCGGACTCCGGCGCCCACACCTCGCCCGGCCGTCCGAGGATCTGGCGCACGTTGGCGCGGCGGCGCGCGTGCGGGTACGACGCGAAGCGCTCGGTGGCCGCATCGAAGCTGACGAGCGCGTTGGCGCCCCAGTCGCTCAGCCACACGATGTCACGCTCGTCCACGTAGACGGCATAGACGCGCGGGCTCGCGCCCGGCAGGCGCCACGCGCGCCACCCCCTGGTGGCCGGGTCGTACACGCTCACCTGTCCGGAGTTCCACTCGCTCACCCACACGCGATTCTTCGAGTCGCTCCACACGCGCCGCGCCCCCTGCTTCGGCGTCGATGGCTCGATCACCGTGGCCTCGCCGCTGTCGACGTCGATGCGCGCGATGTGATTGCCCGCCAGCGAGGCGTAATAGACGGTGCCGTCGGGCGTGGTCGCGATGCCGTACGGGCCGCGGCCCCCCGGCGCCTCCCACACGCGCATGGCCCCCGTGCGGGGATCGAGGCGGCCGTACACGCCGTACTGGCCCGTGAACCACAGGATGCCGCGCTTGTCGAAGGTGGCCGTGTTGAGGTTCACGTACGGGCGCTCGGCGGGCAGCGGGAACCGCGTGATGTCCGCCGTCTTCGGATCGACCCGCACGATGGCGTTGAGGCCGCTGTCGGTGATCCATGCCGCGCCGTCCGGTCCCGCGATGACCCCGTGCGGGTGCGAGCCCTCGCCGAGCGGGAGCTGGCTCACCGCGCCCGTGGCCGGATTCAGCGTCCCCAGCGCGCCCTGCGGCTGGGCCGTGTACCAGACGACGCCGCCCGGGCCGGGCGCCACGTCGTGCGGACGCGAGCCCGGCGTGGCCGCGTACTCCTGCACCCGCCCCGCCGCCGCGGCCGTGACGGCCAGCGACAGCGCGATGATCGCCGCGCACACTGTTCGTGTCATGAGGCCTCCTTCACGAGGGTGACCGCCCGCCCGCGCCTGGCGGCGTCCAGGTCGCTACACCGGGTACACGCCGTTACGGCGCGCGGGGAACTCGTGGACCTTCGATTCGGCGTACGTGAGTCGCTTGACCAGCTCGGCCCGCAGCGCCGAGCCCGGCACGATGTCGTCGATGAGCATCTCGGAGGCGAGCTTGTAGACGTCCACGTCTTCCGCGAACTCGTCACGCTTCTGCTTGACCCACGCCGCGCGCTCGGACTCCGGCAGCTCCATGATCTTGTTGTAGTAGACCGCATTCACGGCGGGCTCCGGGCCCATGATGGCGATCTGCCCCTGCGGCAGCGCAATGGTCGCGTCGGGCTCGAAGGCGGGCCCGCACATCGCGTAGAGGCCGGCGCCGTAGCACTTGCGCACGATGACGGAGATCTTCGGCACCGTCGCCTGCGAGGTGGCGAACACCATCTTGGCGCCGTGCCGGATGATGCCCTCGCGCTCCACCTTGGTGCCCACCATGAAGCCGGCGACATCCGACAGGTACACGAGCGGAATGTTGTACGCGTTGCACAGCCAGATGAACTTGGCCGCCTTGTCGGAGGAGTCCACCATGAGCACGCCCCCCTTCACCTTGGGCTGGTTGGCCACGATGCCCACGGTGCGACCGTCGATGCGCGCGAGCCCGACGATGATCTCCCCCGCGAAGAGGCGCTTGACCTCGAACCACGAGCCCGCGTCGATGACGCGGTCGATGACCTCGTACATGTCGAAGTACTTGCGCTGGTCGTAGGGCACGATCTGCTCGATGGACCGTCCGGGCTTCGGCTCCGCCGCGGGCCGCCGCTCGGACGTCTGCCGAAACGACTGCGGCATGTAGGAGAGATAGCGCCTGGCGATCTCGATCGCCTCCTCGTCGGAGGCGGCGAGGACGTCGCCGCAGCCGGAGACCGTGCAGTGCATGCGGGCGCCCCCGAGCTCCTCGAGCGTCGTCTTCTCGCCGATGGCCATCTCCACCATGCGCGGGCTGCCCACGTAGAGCGAGGCCTTGCCGTCCACCATGATGACGAGGTCGGTCAGCGCCGGCAGGTACGCCGAGCCCGCGGGCGAGGGACCGAAGAGGATGCAGACCTGGGGCACCACGCCGGAGAGCTGGACCTCGTTGTAGAAGATGCGGCCCGCGTGAAAGCGGCCGGGAAAGATCTTGATCTGCTCGGAGATGCGCCCGCCCGCGGCGTCCACGAGGTACAGCATCGGGCACTGCAGGCGCGCCGCCTTCTCCTGGATGCGCACGATCTTGAGGACGGTCTTCTCGCCCCAGGACCCCGCCTTCACCGTGTAGTCGTTGGCCATGATGCACACGGGGCGGCCGCCCACCTGCCCCACGCCCGTGACCACGCCGTCCGCCGGCGTGTCCGGCTCGCTGGAGCGCGCGAACATCCAGTCTTCCTGGAACTCGCTGCCGGGATCGAGGAGCAGGGTCAGCCGCTCGCGCACGAAGAGCTTGCCTTCCGCCTTCAGCTTGTCCCGGTACTTGGCGTGCCCCTGCTCGATCCTCGCCCGCTCGCTCCGGTACTTCTCCTCGCCGGTCGTCATGCCCGCCATTGTATCCGCGCGCCCTACCTCGGCGGGCGAGGCTCGGGATTCGCGTTGGCCCAGACGATGATGATGAGCACGCCGTTGGCGTGGCGCGGGCCGCCGATGACGGCAGGGTGGCCGCGGGCGGCGCGGATCTCCGTGACGACTTCCGTCACCGTGCCGCGGAGCAGGCGCACGCGCATGCGCACCGTGTCCCCCTGCACCGCCTCCGGCACCACCTCCAGCGTGCGATCGCCGGGCACGGCCCAGCGCTGCACGGAGCCGATGGGCACCTCCGCCCGGTAGCGCTCGAGGGACGTGTACTCCTTGTAGCGGAAGAGAGCGCGCAGCTTGGGCATGAAGGCTTCCAGCCGCTCGTCGGAGGGCGGCGGGATGATCTTCATCCCGGCGGGCGGCGGCGTGTCGGCGCCGAGCAGCACGCGGGCCCCGAAGCGCACCACCTGCTGCGACTCCGTGACGCCCGGGCTGAGGGCGGCCATCAGCACGAGCAGCAGGGCGAGGAGCGGCCCCAGCGCGTCCTTGAGCTTCTTGCGCGCGTTATGCAGCCGCGACATGACGGTTCCCATGGGAATGCTCAGCACCTCCGCGATCTCCTTGTACGACAGCCCTTCGAGATCGCTCAGCACGATGATCTGCTTGTGATGGGCCGGCAGCGTGTCGAGCGCGCGCATGATGCGGGCGCGCTCCTGCGTGCCTGCCGCCGCCTCGTCCGGCGCCGGCGCGTCCGGCGACTGGTCGACCAGCACGCGCTCCCAGTCCTCCTCGGGCACCGCCTCCGTGCCGAAGGCCCGTCCGCGCGCCGCGCGGGCGCGGGCCCGGTCGGTGGCCACGTTCATCACGATGCGAAAGAGCCACGTGTAGAACGCCGACTGGCCCCGGAAGTTCGGCAGCGCCTGGAAGGCCTTGATGAAGGCGTCCTGCGCGACGTCCCACGCTTCCTCCCGATCCCGGAGCACGTTGTAGGCGAGGCGCCACACGCGCTGCCGGTACTTCTCGACCAGCGGCTCGAAGGCCGCGATGTCGCCGTTGCGGCATCGCTCGACGAGGGCGGCGTCGTCCGTGTCATCCATGGCGGTGATCCGGGGCGTGCCGCCCGCCGCGGCCCGTCATCGCGTTAGACGCGAGGGCGGCGGGCGGAATTCACGCGCGGCGGGGTGGCCGGCGGGGACGCGCACCGCCGCTGGGCGCCGGCGCCGACAGGAGGGCGTCGAGACCGAGCAGGTAGCTCTGGGGGCCGAAGCCGGCGATCTGCCCGCGCGCGACGGCGGCGATGACCGACTGCCGGCGGAACTCCTCCCGGCCGTGCACGTTGGACAGGTGCACCTCCACCACCGGCACCGCGATGGCCGCCACGGTGTCGCGCAGGGCGATCGAGTAGTGCGTGAAGGCGCCCGGGTTGAACACCACCCCCAGGAAGCCCTCCTTCCGGGCCGCCTGCAGCCAGTTGATCAGCTCGCCCTCCACGTTCGACTGCCGGCATTCCACCCGGATCCCCCGCGCCCGCGCGTGGTCCCGGATGAGCCGATCGACGTCGGCGAGCGACAGGCGGCCATACACCGCCGGCTCACGCGAGCCGAGCAGATTGAGGTTGGGACCGTGGAGCACGAGCGCGGCGCGGACGGGCATCGCGGTCAGGATAGCACTAGCGCGGGCGGGATATGTCGGACCACCCGTTCGTGATCTTCGGGTTGGTGGGCACTGTGCTACGCCGGCGCAAGCTTCACGACCCGCAGTTTCTTTCGGCGCTGCTCTGCGTGCCAGAGGTCGTACTGCGTTTGCTGGGTGAGCCAACTCTCCGAGGATGTGCCAAAGGCCATGGAGAGACGGACCGCCATCTCGGGGCTGACGCCGGCACGGCCATTCAGAATGGTGGACAAAGTCTTGCGGCTTACTCCCAGCGCTTCCGCGGCCTGGGTAACGGTAAGGCCAAGCGGCGCAAGGCACAGGGTCTTGATGATCTCGCCCGGATGAGGTGGATTGTGCATGCGCATCATTATCCTCAGTGATAGTCCTCGTAATCGACCGCGTCAGCATCCTTGCCAACGAACGTGAACGTCACGCGCCAGTTGCCGCTCACCGACACGGCCCACGTACCCTTTCGGTCGCCCCCGAGGGGATGAAGACTCAGCCCCGGGAGCGCCATGTTACAGGGCACAAGCCGCCCGGACATCAGTGGGCGATGAACTCCGCCAGCAGCCAGTCCACCAGCACGAAGAAGATGAGACCGCCGAAGACGGTGAAGGCGAGGCCGGGGCCGCCTTCGCGGTTGACCTCGGGGATGAGGTCGGAGGCGGCGACGTAGATGGTCACGCCCGCCGACAGCGCGAGGGCGTAGCCGACGTGCTGCTCGGCGACGAGGCTCGTGGCGAGGGCGCCCAGGATGGTGAGCACGCCGAGGGCGGCGCCGGCGCCGATGGCCGTGGCGCGCGAGTGGCCGCCCGCCAGCATGATCGACGCCACCGTGAAGCCCTCCGGCAGCTTGTGGAGGAGGACGGCGAGGAAGAGGACGGCGCCCAGCGAGGGGCTCACCATGAATCCCGCCGCGATGGCGACGCCGTCGAAGACGGTATGCACGCCGAGGCCGGCCACCGCGAGCCAGCCCGCGGAGGGGCGCAGCAGCGCCTCGCGGTGGGTCTCCTCGCCGAAGTGGAAGTGCGGCGCCACCGTGTGCTCGAACAGGTGCACGCCGAAGTAGCCGAGGAGGACGAAGACGAAGGCGTGGGGGACGTGCGCGCTCTCGGGGAGCATGCGCACGAAGGCGGCGGCGAGCATGAAGCCCGCGCCCCCCGCCACGAAGTAGCGCAGCGGCGCCTGGCCCCGCTTGTGCGCCGTGGTCACGATGACGGCGCCCGCTATATCGGCGGCGGCCGCCACGGCCGCGAAGGCCAGGTATGCTAACATGCTGGCCGAGCATAGCATGGCGATTGCAGCCCCTCCCCGCCTCCTCGGCGAGATCCTGGTGCAGGAAGGTCTGACTACCCCCGACGTCATCGACCGCGCCCTCGCGCGCGCGCACGACACGCGCGAGCGCATCGGCGAGGCGCTGGTGGCGCTGGGCGCGGTCACGGCCGACGATGTGCTGCGCGCGCTCGCGCAGCAGCAGCACCTCGCCTACCTGTCGCGCGACGAGCTGCCCTCGCCGCTGCCGATCCTCAAGAACCTCTCGCCCAAGTACCTGCGGCAGTACGCCGTGTGCCCGGTGAGCGTGGAAGGCGCGCTGCTCACGGTGGCGGTGGGCGATCCCACCAACCCGATGATCGTCGACGATCTGCGGCAGTTCACGGGGCTCACCGTCAAGGTCGTCGTGGCGCCGCCGGAGGCGATCACGGAGGCGATCGACCGCACGTACGACGGCGTGGCCTCCCCGCTGCAGCGGATCGTGGAGGGCATGGACGACGAAGGCGGCGGCGACGGTGACGAGGACGTCAACCACCTGCGCGACATGGCCTTCGAGGCGCCCGTGGTGCGGCTGGTGAACCTGCTCGTCGAGAACGCGATCACCGCCGAGGCCTCCGACATCCACATCGAGCCCTTCGAGGACACGCTGCGCATCCGCTACCGCGTGGACGGCATCCTCTACGAGCAGGAAGCGCCGCCGCGGCGGCTGCAGGCGGCGGTGACCTCGCGCATCAAGATCATGGCCGAGATGAACATCGCCGAGCGGCGGCTGCCGCAGGACGGGCGCATCCGCGTCACGCTGCACGGCGCCCGCGTCGACATCCGCGTGTCGACCATGCCCACCGTCCACGGCGAATCCATCGTGATGCGGCTGCTGCAGCGCTCGAGCGTGTTCCTGCCCCTCGACAGGCTGGGCTTCCCGCCCCTCACCCTGAAGAAGTTCGACGCGCTCATCAAGCGGCCCCACGGCATCCTGCTCGTCACGGGCCCCACCGGCTCGGGCAAGACGACGACGCTCTACGGCGCCCTCGACAAGATCAACTCCCCCGGGCGCAAGATCATCACCGTCGAGGACCCGGTGGAGTACCAGCTCAAGGGCGTCAACCAGATCGCGGTGAAGCCGAAGATCGGCCTCACCTTCGCGGCGGGGCTGCGCCACATCGTGCGCCAGGACCCCGACGTCATCCTGGTGGGTGAGATCCGCGATCTGGAGACGGCGGAGATCGCCATCCAGGCCTCGCTCACGGGCCACCTCGTCTTCTCCACCCTGCACACCAACGACGCGCCCGGCGCCATCACGCGCCTGCAAGACATGGGCGTGGAGCCCTACCTGGTGGCCTCCGTCCTCGAGGGCGTGCTCGCGCAGCGCCTCGTGCGCCGCATCTGCGCGGTATGCCGCACGCCGGACGTGCCCTCCACGGCGGACCTGGAAGCCCTCGGCATCCACGCCGCCGCCGACACGCCGCTCTTCCGGGGCAAGGGGTGCGACGAGTGCCGCGGCACCGGCTACCGCGGCCGCATGGGCATCTACGAGCTCTTCCCCATCACCGAGGACGCGCGCAGCCTCATCCTCAAACGCGCCCCCTCGCGGGACATCCGCCGCTACGCCGTCGACGACGGCATGGTCACGCTGCGCATGGACGGCTGGCGGCGCGCGTGCGAGGGGATGACGACGGTCGAGGAAGTCCTGCGCGTGACCCAGGAAGACGCCTGAGCGCATGCCCGTCTTCGTCTATCGCGCGGCGGACCGGCGCGGGCACACGGTGGATGGGGTCATGGAGGCGGCCGACGCGCGGGCGGTGGTGGAGCGCCTGCACAAGGAAGCGTACTTCCCCATCAAGGTGGCGGTGCAGGGCGACCGCGCCGCCCTCTTCTCCTTCGGCCTCGGGTCGTCACGCGTCCGGGGCCGTGATCTGCTCGCCATGACGCAGCAGCTCGCCACGCTCTTCGAGGCGGGATTGCCGCTCGACCGCGCCCTCGCCATCCTCGAGGAGCTGGCGCCGAACGCGCGTGTGAAGACCATCGTGGGCGACCTGCTGCGCTCCGTGCGCGGGGGCACCTCGCTCAGCGAGGCGCTCGCCAAGCACCACCCGCGCCCCTTCTCGCGGCTGTACATCAACATGGTGCGCGCGGGGGAGAAGGGCGGCGTGCTGGAGGTGTCGCTGCGCCGGCTGGCGGAGTTCCTCGAGGCCCGCGCCGCCTTCAACGACGCCGTCGTCTCCGCGCTCGCCTATCCCCTCGTCATCACCACGGTGGGCGCGGGCGCCATCGTCTTCCTGATGACCTTCGTCATCCCCCGCTTTGCCACCATCTTCGAGGACCTCGGGCAGGCCATCCCGCTCCCCACGCAGATCCTCCTCTCCACGAGCGCCGTCATGCAGAGCTACTGGTGGGTGGGCGTGCTGCTGGTGGCGGCGGGCGTGCTCGCCTTTCGCATGTGGACGGGCAGCCCGCACGGGCGCCTGCAGTGGGACCAGACGGTGCTGCGCCTGCCCCTGGCGGGGCCGCTGTCCATGAAGGTGGAGACGGCGCGGTTCGCGCGGACGCTGGGCACCATGCTGAAGTCGGGGGTGCCGGTCCTCGGCGCCCTCGCCGTGGTGGGCGACATGATGTCGAACCAGGCCGTGGGCGGCTCCGTGTCGCGCCTGGCGGACGGCGTGAAGCGCGGCGGCACCATCGCCTCCGGGATGCAGGAGCAGGGGACGTTTCCCGCGCTCGCGATGCACATGGTGCGCGTGGGCGAGGAAACCGGGCGGCTGGAGGAGATGTTATTGAAGGTGGCGGACACGTTCGAGACGGACGTCCGGCAGGATCTCAAGCGCGTGCTCGGGCTGCTCGAGCCCGCAATCATTCTGGGTATGGGGGTGCTCGTGGCGTTCATCGTGGTGGCCATGCTGCTCGCAATCTTCTCCATCAACGACGTGCCGCTGTGACGGGCCGCGCGCAGCGGCGGCGCCCGCTCTGGCGCCACGAGGGCGGCTTCACGCTCATCGAGCTGCTCGTCGTCATCATCGTGCTCGGGCTCCTCGTGGGCCTCGTCGGCCCGCGGCTGTTCGGGCGGGTCGGACAGTCCAAGACGGCGGCGGCGCGCGCGCAGATCGAGCTGCTCGGCGCCGGGCTCGATCAGTACCGCCTCGACGTGGGCGCGTATCCCAACGCCTCGCAGGGGCTCGACTCGCTCCAGCGCAATCCCAACGTGCCGAACTGGAACGGGCCCTACCTCAAGAAGTCCGTGCCGAAGGACCCGTGGGGGGAGCCCTACAAGTATCGCTGCTGCCCCGGACAGCACGGCGAGTACGACCTGTGGTCGGAGGGCGCGGACCGCGCGCCCGGCGGCGAGGGCGAGAACGCGGACGTCGTCTCGTGGGACAGCGAGAAGCAATAACCCGCGACGCGCGCGGCTTCACCCTCCTCGAGGTGATCGTGACGCTGCTCATCGTGGGGCTGGCGGTGGGGCTGACGGTGCCCACCATCGGCCGCAGCGCGGACGGCATCAAGGCGCGCGCGGAGGTGGCGAGGTTCTCGGCGATCCTCCGCCACACCCGCGAGCGCGCGATCACGAGCCGCACCCCCCACGCGGTCGTCATCGATCCGCAGGCCCACCGGATGACGGTGCACGCGGGCGGGCCCGACGGCGAGGTGCGGCAGACGCGCGCGCTGCCCGCCCGGCTGCAGGTGGAGGCGACCCCGCCCCCCGCCCTCACCGTGCGCTTCGAGCCCCAGGGCACCTCCAGCGGAGGCCAGTTCCGGCTCGTGTCGGGGGCGATCACCTACCACGTGACGGTGAACGCCCTCACCGGCCGCGTGAAGAGCTTCAGACGATGACCGCGCGCGGCTTCACGCTGCTGGAGGTGCTCGTCGCGCTCGCCATCCTGAGCCTCACGGTGGTGGTGTCCATCCAGGGCTTCGCGCAGGGACTGCGGCTGCTGAAGCTCTCGGGCGACCACCAGGCGGCGATGCTCATCGCCGATCTCAAGGCGCGCGAGGTCACCACCCCCACGGAGGGCCGCGAGGACGGCACGGAGGGGGAGTTCACCTGGCAGCGCACGACCACCGTGCTGCCGTCGCCCGACCTCGACATCCCCGGGCGCGTGGTGCGGTGGCACGTCTACGAGATCGGCGTGAAGGTGACGTGGGGCGAGCGCCGCACGCGCAGCGTGGAGATCGTCACCCTGCGCACGCTCGCCGACAGCGACCGGCCGGTGCTCCCCGAATGACGCCGCGTGACCGCCGGGGCTTCACGCTGCTGGAGGTGATCATCGCGCTGTCCATCGTGGGCATGCTGCTCGTGATCGCCTTCGGCGGCCTGCGGGTGGCGCTGTCGGCGTGGCGCCAGGGCGAGGACCGCGCCGACGTGCACCAGCACGTGCGCGGGGTGGCGCTGATCGTGGCGCGCGGGCTCGGCGCCGCCTATCCGTACATGGCCACGCGCGGGCTGTCCCCGGAGCGCGTCGTGCTCTTTGCGGGCGCGGAGCGGCGGATCGAGTTCGTCACCCAGGCGCCGCCCTTCCCCCTCGCCGCCCCCATCGCGTTCACCGCCGTCGTCATTGCGCTCGAAGACGGTGAGGAGCCCGGGCTCGTCATTCGGGAGCGGGCGCTGCCCAACCGCGACCCCTTCACCGACGCCGCCGTGATGTTCCGCGACCCGAGCGTGACCACGCTGGCGCTGAGCTACATGGACGCGGGCGGCGGCTGGAAGGACGAATGGGACGGCGAGAGCGAGGAGTCGATTCCCCGCGCGGTGAAGGTGACGGTGGGCACCGTTGCCGGCACCCGCTCGTACACGCTGCCCGCCCTCACGGTCACCCTGCGATCGGCGCCGCCGGAATGAAGCGGGAAGGCGGCTTCGCGCTCATCGCGGTGCTGCTGGTCATGGCCATGGTGGGCGTGATCGGCGCCGAGTTCGCGTACTCCATGCGCCTGGAGGCCGCCTCCGTGCGCGCGTACAAGGACGCGCTCATCGGCGCCCACCTCGCGGAGGCGGCCGTGGAGCAGGCCATCCGCGAGATCGCTGGCGAGGGCGCCTTCGTCGCCGTCGACGACGACGGCCTGCTGACGTTCTACGCGCGCGACCGCCGGCCCCTCAAGCGCCTGCCGCGGGACACGGTGGCGCTCGGCGGCGGGCACTTCACCTACCGGCTCACGGACGAGGAGGCACGCCTGAACCTCAACACCGCCTCGCCCGATCGCGTGAGCCGGCTCTTGGAAGCGCTCGGCATCGACAAGATCGAGCGCGACACCATCATCGCCAGCATCCAGGACTGGCGCGATCCGAACGAGAATCACCGGCTCAACGGCGCCGAGAGCGACGACACCTACCTGGAGCTGCCCGTCCCCTACCGCTCCAAGAACGCCAACCTCGACTCCGTGAACGAGCTGGTGCAGATCAAGGGCGTGACGCCGGCCCTGCTGAAGGGGGTGGACGACACGCCCGGCCTCGCGGAGGTGGTGACGGTGAAATCGCGGGGCCAGGTGAACATCAACACGGCCGGCCCCGCGGTCCTGCGTGCCCTCGGCATCTCGGACGCCGAGTACACGGAGATCGTGCAATCGCGCCGCGAGCTGCCCTATGCCACCGTCGGCCGCTTCGGTAATCGTGGCCTGTCGGTCACGACCCAGACCTTTCGCATCGAGGCCGAAGGCATCCTCGACGGCCACGTGCGCGCGCGCATCACGGCCATCGTGCAGAAGCGCACCGACAGCGGCACGGAGACCGTGGCGGTCCTCGAATGGTCGGGGGTCCAGTGAGCTTGGGGAATCACATCGTTTCGCTTAGGCTAGGGGGCGAGTGAGAATCAGAACCCCACGGTTGGGCGTGGCGCTCCTGGGAGACCGCCTGGCCGCCGTTGCCATCCGCGCCGAGCGCCTCGAAGCCTTCCTCGTGGACTCCGAGAGCCCCTCGGCCACCCTGCGTGCCGAGCTGGACGCGCGCACGCTGGCCGTGCGGTCGGTCGCCCTCGGGCTGGCGCGCACGGCGGTGTCCGTCAAGCCGATCGAGCTGCCCGCCGTGGGCGGCGAGGTCAGCGACATGGTCCGCTTCGAGCTCGAGCGTCACCTGCCCTTCCCGGCCGACGACGCGCCCTTCGACTTCACGCCCCTGCCCCCGGAGGGCGGCGCGCAGGACGGGCGGCGCGTGCTCGTGGCCGCCGCGGACCGCCGGGTCATGGAGGCGGCGCTGCGGCTGGCCGACGAGGCGCGCCTGCGCCCGTCGTCGCTCACGGTGGCCGCCCACGACCTCGTGGCGCTGGTCCGGCTCCAGCGCGGCAGCCGGGTGGCGTGGGCCCATCGCGCCGCGGGTGGCACCGATGTGCTCTTCCTCGACGGAGTGCACCTGGTGCTCAGCCGCAACCTCGGGGATGCCGACGACGCCGGCGTCGCCGAGGAGATCCGCCGGTCGCTGACCTCGCTGCGCTGGCGCGCGTGTGACGCCATCTGGCTGTCCGGCGACGGCGGCGCCCCCGCCGCCGCCAGCGACCTCGCCCCGCTGGGCCCGGTGACCGAGCCGCCCTACACGGCGCGCGCGCTCGGCTGGCTGGCGCAGCTGCCGGAGGACGGACGCGGCTCGCTGCAGCTGGCGCTCGGCCTCGCCGCCGCCCGTGGGGTGCGTGCCCTCGACCTGCTGCCCAAGGCGCTGCAGCCCCGGCGCCTCACGCGCGCGCAGCTGGTGACCGCGGGCGTCGGCGCGATGACGGTGCTGCTCGTGATCGCGGCCCTGCTGGTGCCCGGCTACCGCGAGAGCCGGCACCTCGCCCGCATCGACGCCGAGATCGCGCGGGTGGCCCCGGAGGTGCGCGCGGTGGAGAGCGTCGTGCGCGAGCTGGAGCGCCAGCGCAAGCTGCTGGCCACGGTGGACGGCTTCGAGCGCAACGGCCTGCGGCCGCTGCCCGTGCTTCGCGACCTCACCGAGCTGCTGCCCAACGACGCCTGGCTGACGACGGTGTCGCTCGATCCCAAGGGCGTCGAGCTGACGGGACAGGCCGCGGCCGCGAGCACGCTCATCGCCATCCTGGAGAATTCGCCGCGCCTGGAGCGGGTGGAGTTCTCGTCGCCGGTCACGCGCGGGCGTGACAAGGAGCAGTTCCGCATCCGCGCCGCCTGGGAGCCCGGCGGCGCCAGTGCGGTCACCGTCGCCGGCAGCCCCGCCGCGCCACCACCCCCGGCGGCCCCGGCGGCACGGTCCGGTCCGGCCGCGCGGTCCGCGCCGCCCGCCGGGCCCGCGCCGGCGCCGCACGCGCCGGCGGTCCTGCCGGGCGGTGAGCGCGGCCGGCGTCCCGCCCAGGCGCCGGGGGCAGAGCGCCGCGCCGTGCCCGCCGACGACGAGGATCCGGACGACGAATGATCGGCACACTGTCGCGGCGCGAGCGGACGATCGTCATCGTGGGCGTGCTCGCCATCGTTGTCGTGGGGGGCTGGGAGCTGCTCGTGCAGCCGCTGGTCGAGCGCAGCCGCGTGGCCGCCGACATCGTGCCCGCCCGCGAGCAGGCGCTCGTGCGACGGCGGGACCTTCTCGCCCGTCAGGGGGCGATCAACGCCGAGCTGGCCGCGGCCACCGCGCGCATCGAGCAGCTCTCCGCGCGCTTTCTGACGGCGGCGGCGCCGGCGGTGGCGGCCTCCGAGCTGCAGAAGCTCACCAAGGACATGGCGGCGGGCGCCAACACGCAAATCCGCAGCGAGCGGATCCTGCCGCCCGTGGAGCACGGCGAGCTGCTCGAGATTCCCATCGAGATCGCCGTGTCGGGGGAGATCAAGGAGCTCGTCGACCTCCTCGATCGGCTCGAGTCAGCACAGAAATTGTTGACCGTACAGGATCTACGCGTCAGAGTAGTCAACGTCAGCCAGCCGAAGGACCTGCTGGCGACGCTGACGGTGTCGGGGTTCCTGCTGTCGGGCAAAGCGAAGACATGATGCCGAAGCGATTGCTGGCGCTGAACGTCGCGATGGCGGCCGTCGCTGCCCTCGCCATCGTCTATATCGTCCGGGAGGCGGTGGCACCCATGCCGATGCCGGGCGCCGGGCGGCCGCGGCCGGTGGCGTCCGCCAGCCCGGCGGCGGCGTCCGACACGTCGCGGCCGGCGCCGGGCGCCTACGGGGTGGTGACGGCGCGCAACCTGTTCAGCCCGACGCGAAGCGAAGCGCCCGTCTCAGGCGTGGCGGGCAACACACCGGCGCTCGTGAAGCCGAGCCTGTTCGGAGTCGTACTACGGGAGGGCGCGCCAATCGCATACCTGGAAGATCCCGCGACGAAGCGGGTGGCCGGCTATCGCGTGGGAGACTCCATCGTGGGCGGCACCGTGCAGAAGATCAGCGCCGACAGCGTCGTGATCTCGCGCCCCGACGGCCCTGTGGACGTCCGGCTCCGGGACCCCTCGAAGCCGCGGCCGGCTCCCGTCGTGGAGCGCCCGCAGGCGGGCGTGCCGCCCGTGGCCGGCGGCGCGCTGCCCGGCGTCATTCCGCCGGCGGCGGTGCCACCGCAGGCGGCCCAGGCCGTGCCGCCCGGACAGCCGCCGGCCGGCTTCGTGCCCGGCCGCCGGCCGTTGCCGCCGAACTTGCTGCGCCGCTTGCCCCAGCCCCAGCCGAGCGATGCGTCGCAGCGATAATGTAACCAGCCTCACTGCCGTCGCCGTCGTCGTGGCCGCCCTCGCCGGATGCGCCACACCTGCCCGTGATCGCGCGGCGGTCGAGCGCCTGCTCGCGCCCACGGCCGCGCCCACGGTCACCGTGCAGACCGCTCCCGCGGCCCCGCCCCCGCCGCCGGTCTCCGTGGGCCCGCGCGCTGAGCCGCGCGTCGAGCCGCCTCCTGCCGTCGCGACACCACCGCCCCCTCCGCCGCCGCCGCCCATCACGCCCCCGATCACGCCCGCCCAGCGCGGCAAGTTCATCGTGCTGAACTTCGACAATGCCGACATCGAGACGGTCATTCATGCCGCGAGCGAGATCGTGGGCTTCAACTACGTCATCGGGCCCGGCGTGGGGGGCAAGAAGATCACCGTGCAGACCTCGGGCCGGATCCCGCAGGAGGAAGTCTTCGGCGTCCTCCTCGCCATCCTCGAGGTGCACGGCGTGACGGCGGTGAAGGCCGGCAATCTCTACAAGATCGTGCCCGTGGAGGGCGCGC
>JBBDXO010000218.1:0-2394 GCA_040902295.1 Candidatus Rokuibacteriota bacterium
TGTCGATGGAGCCCAGCCGCCACGGGTCCGATTCGGCCACCATCCACGTGGTCCTCGCACCCCGAAGAGCGCCCGGCCGGCGACAGGACTCACCGCCTCCGCGTGCACACCGGTCATGAATTATCCGCGCTAGCGGGTGGCGCTGAAGCGGCCGCCGCCGAGCTTGCCGGCTTCCACGAGGCCGACGAAGAACGTGTAGAGCTGGTCGTACTCGAGATGGCGGGTTTCGCCGAGCCGGGCCACCGTGTCGGCGCGCAGGCCGCGGAACATCTGCAGGCGCTCCCGGAGGATCGGGCGCCAGACGTCGGTGAGATCCTCGGCGACCACGGCGCTGAACCCGCTGCGGCCGAGCAGGGCGCGATAGCCGTCCAGTGTCTGCACGGTGGTGGCCGCCATCCACTCCCACAGCCGGCGCCGCTCACCGTCACCCAGGGCGCGGTGGGCGATCCAATCGGTGAAGGCGAGGCGGGCGCGGGGCGCCAGCACGCGATGGGCCTCCTGCAGGACGGTCGCCTTGTCGGCGATGTGGAGCAGCCCTTCCTGGCTGAGGCAGGCGTCGAAGGCGCCCGCGGCGAAGGGCAGGGTGGTGGCGTCGGCCCGCACCACGCGGATCTGCCGTCCCAGCCCCACGAGCCCGCTCAGGCGGCGGGCGCCCGTGGCACGGCCGGCGTTGAGCTCGAGCGCCACCACGCGGCAGTGGCGCCGGGCGGCGACGAAGCGGGCGGGGCCGCCGAGCCCCGCGCAGAGATCGAGGACGCGCGAGCGCTCCGTGATCCCGGCCAGGCGCGCGAGCGTATCCACCGCCGCGAGGCCGCCGTAGTGGTCCTGATCGAAGGGAAAGAGATCCTCGGGGGTCAGTGCCCCCGGCGCATGACCGCGCCGGCGCCGCACGGCGTCCAGCACCTGCGCCTCGCTGATGGGATGGCGATCGTAGAAGTCGGTCACGGGCATCGGCGTTGAAGCGTCCGCGTACCTATGATAAAAGCAATTCGACGCGACCACAGCCCCCGAGGAGAGCAGACCCCATGAGCACCCCGAGCAAAGGCGGCCTCGAGGACGTCGTCGTCTCCACGTCGGACATCTGCTTCATCGACGGCCACGAAGGCCGGCTCGTCTACCGCGGCTTCGACGTGGACGACCTCGCCGCGCAGTCCAACTTCGAGGAAGTCGTCTACCTGCTCTGGCACGGCGGCCTGCCCACGAAGAAAGAGCTGGATACCTTCGTCAAGGCGCTGTCGTCGACGGCCACGCGCAAGCTGCCGCCCAAGCTCCTCGCGCTGCTGCGCACGCTGCCGAAGAAGACGACGCCGATGGAAGTGCTGCGCACGGGCGTGTCCGCGCTGTCCGCGTTCGACCCCGACGCCGCCGACAACTCGCGCGAGGCCACCCTGCGCAAGGCGATCCGCCTCACCGCGCAGATGCCGACGCTGGTGGCCGCGTGGGAGCGCCTGCGCCGCGGCAAGCCGGTGGTCGCGCCCAATCCGAGGCTCAGCCTGGCGGCGAACTTCCTGTACATGATGAGCGGCAAGAAGCCGACCGAGCTGGCCACGAAGACCTTCGACGTCGCCCTCATCCTGCACGCCGACCACGAGTTCAACGCCTCCACCTTCGCCGCGCGCGTGACGGCGGCCACGCTCTCGGACCTGCATTCGGCCATCACCTCCGCCATCGGCGCCCTCAAGGGCCCGCTGCACGGCGGCGCCAACGAGCAGGTGATGCTCATGGTGGAGAAGGTCAAGGACCCCGCCCGGGCGGAAGCGTGGATCCGCAAGGCGCTCGACGACAAGGCGCGCGTGATGGGCTTCGGCCACCGCGTGTACCGCGTGGAGGATCCCCGCGCCAAGCACCTGCGCCGCCTCGCCAGCGAGCTGGGCCAGCAGGTGGGCGACGACAGCAAGGTGCGCATCCTCAACACGATCGCGCGGGTGGTGACCGAGCAGAAGCAGATCTATCCCAACGTCGACCTCTTCTCGGGCGCCGCCTATGCGGCGATGAACATCCCCACCGACCAGTTCACCCCCATCTTCGCCATCAGCCGAGTCGCCGGCTGGGCCGCCCACGTCCTCGAACAGCACGGCAACAACCGCCTCATCCGCCCGAGGGCGGAGTATACGGGCGCGACGCGGGCGAAATACGTGCCCCTCTCCCAGCGGTAGGTGGCGGTCGCTGAAACGGGCCCATCTGCGTCGTTGGCTCACGATTCCCTCCCTGCGACGTAGGCGGCCTACGTCTCAGTCGGGAATCGCTCGCCGCCTAGCATCTGGACCCGTTTGAGCGACCGGGTGCGGTAGGGAGTACATCCAGCCCTGAGCGCGCTGCGTGTCGGGATTGTGGGGGCGCGGTTCGCGGCGGATCTGCATGCGGTCAACTATCGGCCGCTGCGTCCCTCGCGGG
>JBBDXO010000219.1:0-16636 GCA_040902295.1 Candidatus Rokuibacteriota bacterium
GGCCCACTGGGCGAGGTCTTCGCAGGTGATCGCCGTGTCGCCGTCGGCGCCGAGGAGGATGACCTCGTCGCCGTTGTAGGCGGTGTCCCATTCGACGTTGACCATGATCTGGTCCATGCACACGCGTCCCACCACCGGGTAGCGCCGGCCGCGGATGATGACCTGCGAGGCGTTCGACAGGGCGCGGAAGTAGCCGTCGCCGTAGCCGACGGGCACGGTGACCACGCGCACCGGGTGGTCGCTGCGCCACGTGGAGCCGTAGCTGACGGGATGGTCGGCCGCCACCACCTTGAAGTAGACGACGCGGGACTTCCACGACAGCGCCGGCCGCACGGCGATGGTGCGGCGCACCTCCGCCGCCGGATAGACGCCGTAGAGCAGGATGCCGGGCCGCACCATGTCGAGATGGCTCTCCGGCAGCTGCAAGATCGCCCCGGAGTTCGCGATGTGACGGACGGGCGGCGCCAGGCCCTGGGTGTCGTACCACTGCAGGACGTCGAGGAACCGCGAGAGCTGGGTGCGCGCGTACGTGAGATCGGCGCCATCCGAGCTGGCGAAGTGCGAGTAGATGCCTTCGATGTGGCAGTGGAGGCACTCGGCGGCCCGCTCCAGCAGGCCCTGCGCGTTGTAGTAATGGACGCCGATGCGTTCCATGCCCGTGTCGATCTTGAGGTGGACGGTCGCCGTCACGCCCATCTCGCGCGCCGTGTCGTCGATGTGCCGCAGCTTGTCGATGGACGAGGCCGTCACCGTGAGCCCGTGGCGCAGGAAGAGCGGAAGCTGGTTGCCCAGGATGCCGCCCATGACGAGGATGGGCAGGCGCACCCCCGCCTGCCGGAGCATCACCGCCTCCTCGAGGAAGGCGACGCCGAGCGAGGCCGCGCCCAGCGTGACGAGGTGGCGCGCGACCTCCACGATGCCGTGGCCGTAGGCGTTGGCCTTGACGATCGGCATCACCGCCGCCGGCGCCACCGCGCCCTGGATGGCGCGGAAGTTGGCGGTCAGGCGCGCGAGGCTGACCTCGACGACGGTCGGCCGCAGCACGGCCGCGTCCGGGAGCACGGGCGGCTCACTCACGCACCCGAGTCTATTGGAACGACCGCCTCCCGGGTTACGAGAAAGTGCCGGTCCCTCGCCCGTTCAGGGGGCCGATCACGACGGGCTCGTCGCGCACGCGCGCCTTGCTCGGCAAGGACACCGTGAACTCGGCCCCCTTGCCGGCCCCCTCGCTGGAGACGCGGATATGCCCGCCGTGCAGCTTCACCAGGCGGTCGACGAGCGCGAGGCCGAGCCCGAGCCCCTCCGCCTGGCGGCCCCCGGGCGCGCGCAGCTGGGTGAAGGGCTGGAAGATCTCGTGCAGCTTGTCGGGCGGGATGCCGACGCCGGTATCGCGCACGGTGAACTCGACGACCTCGACGCGCGCGGCCACCGACAGCTCGATGTCGCCGCCGTCGGGCGTGTACTTGGAGGCGTTGTCCACGAGGTTGGCGAGCACCTGTGCCAGGCGCTCCGCATCGGCCTCCAGCGCGAGCGGTTCCGATGGCACGTCGACCGCCAGCCGCTGGCCGCGCCGCTCGATCCGGGGCAGGCTGAAGGTCACGACGTCCGCGATCACCGTGGCGACGTCGATCGGTGCCGGCCGAAGCTCCAGCTTGTCCCAGCCGATTCGCGACAGGTCGTTCAGGTCCTCCACGATCCGCGACAGCAGACGCCCCTGGCGCCGCACGACCTCCATGGCGTGATGCACCGCGCGTTCGGCGGGGGCATCGGTGTGTTCCACGACCCACATCGCACCGGTGATCGCGGCGAGCGGGTTTCGCAGCTCATGAAGGAGCGTGGCGAGGATCTCGTCCCGCCGGCGGTTCTGCCGCATCGCCGCCTCCGCCGCTTTCCACTGCTCCCAGGCCGCTGATGCACAGTCGGTGAGCACCCGCAGGATCCGCTCGTCTTCCTCGTCGAAGCGCCGGCGCTCCCGATCGGTGACGACCCACACGGCGCCCACCGGCAGCCGGTGCGCACGGAACGGCACCAGCATCGCCTCCACGACGGGCGGCTCCGGCGGAAGGTCGGCACAGGCGCGGTCGGGCGGCCGCAGCACCTGCGTGAGACCCTCATCGACACAGGCCGCCGATGCGGACACCGCCCGCGGGATGAGGCGGCCGCGGTGAGGCGCATGCGCCCCCACGAGCGCCTCCCAGCGGAAGAGCTCGCCATCGAGCAGGCTGACGCCGGCGGACGTGGCGTGACAGACGTCCATGGCCAGCTCGCTCAGCCGGCGACAGAGGTTGTCGGGATTCCGCGCCATCTCCAGGGTGAGCTCGCCCAGGGCCCAGCATTCCCGGGCATGATCGGCGCTACGCCGTGGCCCCGTCTGCAGGACGCCTCGCACACCGCCCGCGCCTGAAGGTCTCTGTGAACATTCGTCCATCGCGTGCTCCTTGGAGTCCGTGCTCGCGGCCGGGCGAGGGCGTTCGCGCGCGCCGCCCGATCGCAATCGCTTCAAACATCCCGTCTGACGCCATACTCCACTGCATGCTGGCCAGACGATATGACGGCGCCCGCGAGTCGTCTATAGATACGATCGTATCGGCGCGCTATACGGCGGGGTCGGAGGCAGCGAGTCCGAGGCGCTCCGCGATGTGGGCGAGATCCATGACCGACTTCGCTTTCATCTTGGCCATCATCCGCCCGCGGCGCACTTTGACGGTGACCTCGCTCGCCCCCACCCGGGTGGCGATCTGCTTGTTGAGCAGGCCCGCGAGCACGAGCTGCATCACATGCCGCTCGCGCGGCGTGAGCGAGTCGACGCGGCGTTGCAGTTCCGCCCGCTCCGCGCGCACCACGCGCGCCACGCGGTCGCATTCGAGCGCCTGCTGCACACAGTCCAGGAGCTGCTGGTCACGGAACGGCTTCGTGAGGAACTCCAGCGCGCCCGCTTTCATCGCCTGCACCGACATCGGCACGTCCCCGTGGCCGGTGATGAAAATGGTCGGGATCCCGACGCCGGCCCGGTTGAGCTCACGCTGAAGATCCAGCCCGCTCACGCCGGGCAACCGGACGTCGAGCACGAGACAGCTCGGCCGGTCGTGCCGGCCGTGCTCCAGGAACTGCTGGGCGCTCGTGAAGGACTCACTGTGCAGCCCCACCGACTCCAGCAGCCGCGTGATGGCATCCGCCACCGAGGCATCGTCGTCGACGATGTACACGATGCCCTCCGCCGGCATCACGGCCTCCGCTCGCCGCCGGCGGGGACGAGGAACTGGAACGTCGCCCCCCCCGCGGGGTTCGGCATCGCCCACAGCCGCCCTGCGTGGGCCTCGATGACGGAGCGCGCGATGGACAGCCCCATGCCGAGCCCCTCGTGCTTGGTGGTGTAGAAGGCGTCGAAGAGACGGCCGGTCTCGCTGCCGGCGAAACCGATGCCGGAATCCTGCACGACGAGGCGCACCGCGGGGCCGCCGTCCAGGGTGTCGCGGGCCGATCGCACGACGAGCTGCCGCCAGCCCCGCACGGGCGCCATGGCCTCGATCGCATTCATCAGCAGATTGAGCACCACCTGCTGGATCTGGATCCGGCATGCCGTGATCAGCGGCAGGTCCGCCGCCAGCTCCTCGTGCACGGCGATGCCGTGCCTCCGTATCTCCGCGTCCGTCACCACGAGTACTTCGCGGATGAGGAGGTTGACGTCGAAGCGCGTGCGCTCCCCCGCCGACTTGGTGAGGAACGTCCGGGTGGCCGCGATGATCTCCCCCGCCCGCGCCGCGTCACGCCTGATGCAGGTCAGCGCTTCCCGCGCCTTGCCGAGGTCCGGCGACTCGCGGCCGAGGAAACGAAGGGACGAGCCGCTGTTGGTGGCGATGGCCGCGAGCGGCTGGTTCAGCTCGTGCGCGAGCGAGGCGGCGAGCTCGCCCATCGTGGTCACCCGCGCCATGTGGGTGAGCTCCGCCTGCGCCTGCCGCAGCGCCTCCTCGGCCTGCCGGCGCGCCTCGATGTCGGTGTTGGTGCCGAACCACTGCACGACCTCGCCGCCCTCGCCGAACACGGGCACCGCCGTGCACAGAAAGCGCCGGTACTCGCCATCCCGCCCCCGGAGGCGCTGCTCGACCTCGCACGGCGTCCCCTCCGCCGACGCCCTCTCCCACGCCGCCTGAAGACGCTCGACATCGTCGGGATGGACGACGCGCGCGCCGTTCTGTTGCAGCGCCTGCGGTGTGAGCCCCGTGTAGTCGATGAGGCGCTGGTTGCAGTAGTCGAGGGTGCCGTCGGGCAGGTAGCTCCACACATGGTGCGGGATCGTCTCCGCGAGGAGGCGGAAGCGGCTTTCACTGGCCTTCACCTGATCCTCGGCCCGCTTGCGCTCCGTCACATCGATGATCGTGCCCACGTACTGCGCGAGCGCCCCCGCCGCGTCGACGACCGGGTGCGCGCGGCTGTGAATGTGCCGCGTGGCGCCGTCAGGCCGGACGATTCGATAGTCCAGCTCGAGATCGCATCGCTCCGCCCGGGCGCGGTGGAAGGCGGCCTCGACGCGGGAGAGATCGTCGCGATGAATCCACCGGAGGGCCGCGGGAAATGACGGCTTCACCAGCTCGGGGTCGGCCCCGAAGATGCGGTAATGCTCGGCGGACCAGAAGAGGTCGTCCGACGCCACGTCCCACGCCCAGCTCCCCGTATGACTCAGCCGTTCGGACTCGGCGAGGTAGGCTTCGCTGCGGCGCAGCTCTTCATCGGCACGCCGCCGTTCCGTCACGTACCGCTGGAAGACGGCGAGGCCGCCCTCCGGGCCCGGGTAGATGCGGCACTCCACCCACTCGTCCAGCCGCGCATCGTAGTGCTCGTCCGTCACCGCCACCCGTTCGCGCATGACGCGGCGGAAGGCCTCCTCGGCGGGCGGACGCGGGAACTCGTCCCACAGCACCCGGCCGATCAGCGTGGCAGGGTCCTTGCCGAGCGTTCTCAGCTGCGCCTCCGAATGCGCGTTGAACTCCGTGAACCGCCAGTCCTTGTCGAGGAGGTAGAACGTCTCGCCCATGCTGTCGACGAGCGCCGGGCCCAGCGCCCGCCGCTCGCGGCCGGCGCCGGAGAAGAGCGCGCTCTTCGCGCGGTCGAGCACGGCGGCGCGGCTCGTCTTCGCCTCCTGCGCATGGGCGGCGGCGCACGAGGCCGCGAGCCCGTGCGCGACCAGCTCGAAGAAGCCGTGATAGCGCGCGTCGAGCGGCCGCCGCGGGCTGACGCCGGCCACGAGCAGGCCGCCCAGCCTGCCCTCCACCGCCGCCGGAATGGGCACGACCAGAGCCGTCCTCACGTGATCGCCGGGCCATGGCGCGCCGGCCAGCGGCCGCGGTAGCATGCCGAGATCGATCTCCTCGGCCCGCTGCGTGGCGAGGACCGACGCCAGGCGCCACGGCGAATCAGCATCCCGCCGCCACGCGGCCGAGGCGCCGGGGGGCAGCGACGCGGCGACGCCCGGCGGGCCCACCACCGTCTCGAGCGCGGCCTGCCCCGCATCGTCGACGACGTAGATGCCGGCGAACGGCACATCGTGGGGGTCGGCCGCCAGTGCCGCCGCCACGCGCTCGCATACGTCGTGGATCGTCCGCGAGCCCCGTGAGGTCGCGGCCAGCCGTCGCAGCGTCGCCAGGCGCCGCGCGGCGACCACCTGCTCGGTCGTCTCCGTCCACGGCGTGAAGAGCCCGTCCACGCTCGATCCGTCGGCGGCGAGGATGGGCCCGCAGGTGAAGCGCACGTACACCTCTTCGGCGGGCAGCGTGCGCGCGACGAACAACCCCACGTCCTCGGACTGTCCGGCCCTGCCCGTCGCTCGAGCATCCTCCAGCATGGGCCCGATGACGTGCCAGAGGTCGGCCCACGCCTCGCGGCCGGGCCGGCCGAGCCCGTGCGGATGCGTCGTGCCCAGCAAGGGGATGCAGGCGTCGTTGTACAGCATCGTGAGGGCGGGCCCCCACCACACGGCCATGGGAACGCCCGAAGATAGACACATGCCCAGCGACGTGCGCAGGTGCGGGGGCCACCGCTCAGGGCGGCCCATCGGCGTCGCCGACCAGTCGAGGGCCCGCATGCGACGCGCAAGCTCACTGTCGCCCGGAAAGACGCGATCGAGCCCGGGGGCGCGCGGGATGCCGCGAAGACCACGAGGTGCGCTGCCCACCGGCTCAACCTCCAACTTCGCGGCCAGGCGCGCGCTCCGCGGGGAGCCGTCAGCCACGACTGCAACACCCGAGGACTGGGACGCATGCAGTATGCCGTGCGAAATCCGGAGCGGCCGGGAAAAGTTCGAGGCCGACGAACGATCCATATGATCCGAAGCACATATCGATCCCATCCGAGGGAAGGCGCGACCGCCTCGCTGCAGACCGGCTACAAGTCGTTGCCCGAGTAGGACTGGTTGAAGGACTTGTTGCAGAGCGGAAAGTCCGGGACGATGTTCTTGAGCAGCGCGTACGACAGCGGGCGCCAGTTCAGGAACGACGGGTCCATCACCTTGACGCGCGACAGGCGGCCGTCGGCGCCGCCCATGACCCAGTGCACGATGGCGCCCCGCCACCCTTCGACCATCGAGAAGGCGGGGGCGAACGGCGGCAGCGCGGGCAGCGGCGCCGCCAGCGGCCCCGCCGGGCGCCCGCGCACCGCCTGCCGTATCAGGCTGACCGATTCGCGCGCCTCGTCCACCCGCGCCAGCGTCCGCGCCTTGACGTCGCCCGCCTCGAAGACGGGCACCCGGAACGACAGGCGGCCGTAGGCGGCGAAGGGATGGTCGCGGCGCACGTCGGTGTCGATGCCGGAGGCGCGCGCCACGTAGCCGAGCACGCCGTGGTCGCGGGCGGTGGCCGTCGTGAGCCGCCCGGCGCCCTCGAGGCGGTCGAGGACGAGCGTGTTCTCGAGCGCCAGCGCGACGATCTCCTCGAAGTCCGCCAGCGCCGCCTCCACCTCCGCCGGCAGGTCCAGGCCGTCCGGCAGATCGGCGGCGACGCCGCCCGGCACGATGCCGCCGCGCAGCAGCCGGTTGCCCGTGAGCCGCTTGTTGAGGCGCAGCAGCCGCTCGCGGATACGGAAGCAATGCGAGTGCGCCACCGCGTAGCCGGTGTCGTTGGCGATGGCGCCGAAGTCGCCGACGTGGTTGTACAGCCGCTCCATCTCGAGCAGGATGACCCGCAGGAACTGCGCGCGCTCCGGCACGGTGGCGCCGGCGGCCGCCTCGAGCGCCTGGCAGAAGGCCAGCGCATGCCCGACGGTCGTATCGCCGGAGATGCGCTCGGCCAGCTCGACGCCGGCCGCCGGCTCCCGCCCCTCGAAGAGCTTCTCGGTCCCCTTGTGCGTGAAGTACAGGCGGGACTTCATGTCGATGATCGTCTCGCCCACCACGCTGAAGCGGAAGTGGCCGGGCTCGATGATCCCCGCGTGCACGGGCCCCACCGGGATCTCGTACACGCCCTCGCCGCCCACCTGCTGGAAGGGAAAGGAGCGGCCGTCGTCGGTGAACTCGCGGGGGACGGCGTCCTTGCGGAGCGGGAAGTAATCGAGCGGCCAGAAGCCGTGGCGCACGAGGGGCCGCGGATCGGGATGCCCGTCGGCGACGATGCCGAAGAGGTCATGGATCTCGCGCTCGAACCGTGAGGCCGGGTAATGAAAGGTGGCGAGCGAGGTGAGCGCGGGGTCGTCCGCCGGCACGGCGGCCGAGGCGTGGAGGAACCAGTCCTCCCGCCCGGGGCCGAACAGGTAATGCACCTCGAAGCCGGCGCCGTGGGGGCGCCGGTCGGCGGCCGCCATGAAGAGCAGCTCGGCGCCGAAGCCCGTTCGCAGCAGGCGGGCCAGCGCCGCCACCGCCGCGGGACGGATCGCGCAGTGCACCTCGCGGCCCCGCGCCACCCGGATGTCCGCCGGGCGATCGGGCTCCGGCTGCCCGCCCAGCGCGTGCATGAGCGCGTGCATCGTCGTCATGGCCATCCCGTCATCGCCCCGCGATGTGCACGATCTGCTCGAGGAGCGTCTCGAGCGGCGCGGGCAGGGTCACGCCGAGGACGACGAGCGCGGCCATGCACAGGCCGAGCGGCACCAGAGGCCACGCGCCGCCCTCCCCCACCGGCGTGTCCGCGGGCGGCGCGCCGTAGAGCATGCGGTTGAGGTGACCGATCATCGACACGAACGCCACCGCGAGCAACGCCAGCACGAGCCCCATGAGCCACGGACGGCCGGCCGCGAAGCCGGCGCGGAAGAGCGCGAACTCCGACATGAAGAGGCCGAAGGGCGGCAGGCCGATGATGGCGAGCACGCCCGCCGCGAAGAACCCGCCCGTCCACGGCATGGTCCTGAGCAGCCCGGACACCCGGCCGATCTCCGCGGTGCCGTACCGGTCGAACACGCGCCCGGCGAGGAAGAACATCATCGACTTCACCACCGCGTGGTTGAGCAGGTGCAGCAGCGCGGCAAACGTGCCCAGCGGGCCGAGGGCCAGCCCCACGCACATGAGCCCGGTGTGCTCGATGCTCGAGTAGGCGAGCATGCGCTTGTAGTTGCGCTGGACCACGAGGCTGAAGGCGGCGATGGCGATCGACAGCACGCCGAGCGTCATCAGGAGGCTGTCGGTGAACCCGCGGCCGACGGCGGCGTTGACGACGGCCTCCCACCGGATCACCGCGTAGAGCGCGACCGCGAGCAGGACGCCCGACATCATGGCCGACAGCGGCGCGGGCGCCTCCGCGTAGGCGTCGGGCAGCCACGTGTGCATGGGCGCCAGGCCGGCCTTGGTGCCGTAGCCGATCAGGATGAAGACGAAGGCGAGACGGATCACCGGCGGATGCAGGTGGGGGGCGGAGGCCATCAGCACCGTCCAGTTCAGCGCCTCCTCCCGGGCGCCGGTGAGGTTGACGAAGTCGAAGTACGCCAGCACCGTGCCCGCGAAGGCGAGCGCGATGCCGATGGAGCCGATGAGGATGTACTTCCACGAGGCCTCCACCGAGGCCTTCGTCACCTGCAGGGGAATGAGGAGGGCGGAGGCGATGGTGGCCGCCTCGATGGCGATCCACATGAACCCGACGTTGTTGGACGTGACCGCCACCAGCATCGCGAACGTGAGCAGGCTGCTGAAGATGCGGAAGCGGCGGACCTGCGCGCGGTCATAGACGTCGGCGCCGCCCATGCCCGGCCCCAGCCATGCGCCCAGCGCCCCCACCGCGCTCACGCAGAACACCAGCAGGGTGGAGAGCGCGTCCGCGCGGAGGAACTCGTGCGGCCCCGCCGTCGGCACCTCGCCCGCGGCGACGTGGCGCCACACCATCACCGCCGCGCCCAGGGTGACGAGGGAGAGGAGCGCGCCCGTCCAGCCCACCGCCACGCGGTACGGCTTCACCACCGCCGCCAGCAGGGCGGCGAGGAGCGGGGGCGCCAGGAGCATCACGAACATGGTCACGGCGGGTCAGTGCCTCAGCCGGTTGAGCTGCTCGACGTCGATGCTCTCGAACGTCTCGTGGATCTGGTAGATGAAGATCTGCATGACGAGAAACCCCATGAGCACATCGAGGAAGACGCCCAGCTCGACGATGAGGGGGATCCCGTAGGTGCCGAGGACGGCGAGCAGGGTGAGGCCGTTCTCCAGCATGAGAAAGCCCACGACCTGCGTGAGCGCCTTCTTGCGGCTGATGATCACGAAGAGGCTCACGAGCACGAGGCCCATCGCCAGCGGCATCCCCGCGCGCGTGGGGAGCTGGCTCACCGCCACCAGCGGCCGCGTGATCGCATAGCCGAACAGCACGAGGAGGCCCGCCACCACCAGCGACGTCGCCGTGTTGACGTAGGGCTCGATCTCGCGCTCCGCCGAAAAGCGCCGCTGCATGCGGGTGAGCAGGCGCGGAATCACGACGACCTTCATCACGAAGAACGCCGCCGCCACCACGTACAGCTCCGGGTCACGGCCGAAGTAGGCCACGATCACCATCAGCACCGAGAGCACGAGGGACTGCCACGCGAAGGCCGTGACGTAGGCGGTGAGGCTCCGTCGCCACAACAAGATGAGGCCGAAGATGAGCGCCAGGCTGGAGCCGAGGACGGCGAGCTGGGAGAAGAGGGTGGGCATCGTCACTTCAGCAGGAAGGAGGAGGTGACGGCCAGCAGCGCGAGGACGAACGACACGCTCAGCAGCTCCGGCACGCGGAAGAGCCGGAGCTTGGCGATCCGCGTCTCCAGCAGGGCGAGGGCGCCCGCCAGCACCACGAACTTCACGAGCAGGCTCAGCACCGCCAGCGCCAGCGTGCCCGGGGTGAGCGCCAGCGCCACGCCCACGGGCACGAACAGGTTGCCGAGCAGCGAGAAGAAGATCAGCAGCTTCACGGCGGCCGCCCACTCGATGAGCGCCAGGTAGCGGCCCGAGTACTCCAGCACCATGGCCTCGTGGATCATTGTCAGCTCGAGATGCGTGGCGGGGTTGTCGACGGGCAGGCGCCCCGTCTCCGCGAGGGTGACGATGAAGAGCGCGATGAAGGCGAGCAGATGGCCCGGGCTGAGGGCGGAGGCCGGATCCGTCATGGTGCGGGCCACGATCTGCCCCAGGTTCGTCGACCCCGCGCTGAGGGCGAGGGCGAAGATCGCCAGCGCGAGGGTGGGCTCGGCGAGCGCCGCGATCGTCATCTCGCGGCTGGCGCCCATGCCCCCGAAGGGCGAGCCCGGATCGAGCCCGGCGAGCGACAGGAAGAAGGTGCCGAGCAGGAGGAGGTAGACGACGACGAGGAGATCGCCGACGGCGTCGAACGGCAGCGGCACGGCGAGGACGGGCACGAGGAAGCTGGCGGCGGCCGTGCTCGCAAAAACCACGAAGGGCGCCGCCCGGAACAGCCACGAGGCGTTGCTGGAGATCACGACCTCTTTCTGGAAGAGCTTCCACAGCTCCCAGTACGGCTGCCACACCGGCGCGCCCCGCCGGTTCTGCAGCCGCGCCTTCATCGCGCGCACGAGTCCCACCAGCCCCGGCGCCAGCAGAAGAACGAGCGCGGCCTGCACCACCTCGACCACGTAGCCGATCACCGCCCCCACCTCGCCACCGTGAGCAGCACCAGCAGCGCCAGCGCCATGTACATCAGGTACAGGTGCACCGATCCGCCCTGCAGCCGCCGCGCCCACGCGCCCAGGTGCTGGCAGAGGCTCACCAGCGGGTCGTAGAGGACCCGCTCGAACCAGGGGTGGATCTCGCTGCGGTACTCGATCGACTGCACGAAATATTTCGACGCGGGATGGAAGTCGATCGACAGGTCCTTGGTGGGCCGGTACAGCTCGGCGAACACGCGCCGCAGCGGCTCCGCGAACGCCGTCGCCGTGTACTCCATGCGCGGGGTCTGGCCGATGCGGCCGCACCCCCACGTGTCGCCCACCCGCGGGCGTCGGTCGATACCGGCGAGCCGGAAGCCGAGCAGGATCAGCAGCACCCCGAACGCGAGGCCGAGCGCCAGCAGCGGCGGGGACATCTCCCCCACCGTGCCGGGGACGCGCAGAGGCAGCCCGAGCGTGAACGTGAGCTCCGCGGCCGGGCGGCCGGCGCCCGGCACCGCCGCGCCGAAGAGGCGCACGAAGAACGACGGGGCGAGGCCGAGCACGATGCACGGCAGGGCCAGCACCGCCATGCCGAGCTGCATCGACGGCGCCACCTCGTGCGCGTGCTCGGCCTGCCGCGAGCGCGGAATGGCGAGGAACGAGATCCCGAACGCCTTCACGAAGCAGGCGGCGGCCAGCCCGCTCGTGAGCGCCAGCATGGCGACGGCGATGGGCATGATGAGGGCGACCTCGGGCTCCGGGATGGCCGCGCCCCCGAGCAGCGCCTGGAAGACGAGCCACTCGGAGACGAACCCGTTCAGCGGCGGCAGCCCGGCGATCGCGCAGGCGCCGATGAGGAAGAAGAAGGCGGTGCGGGGCATCCGCGTGATGAGGCCGCCCATCAGCTCCATGTTGCGCGTGCCCACCGCGTGGAGCACCGAGCCCGCCCCGAAGAAGAGCAGCGCCTTGAAGCAGGCGTGGTTGATCGTGTGGTACAGGCCGCCCACGAGCCCGAGCGCGGACAGCGTGGGCAGGCCGAAGCTGTGGAACATCAGCCCCGCCCCGATGCCGATGAAGATGATGCCGATGTTCTCCACCGAGTGGAAGGCGAGCAGCCGCTTGAGATCGTGCTCCATCAGGGCGTAGAGCACCCCGAGCAGGGCCGACACCGTCCCGAGGCCGAGGACGAGGCCGCCCCACCACGCGGGCCCGCCGCCGAGCAGGTCGACCACGACGCGCACCACGCCGTAGACGCCCATCTTGATGACGACCCCGGACATCAGGGCGGACACGTGGCTGGGAGCCACCGGGTGCGCCATGGGCAGCCAGACGTGCAGGGGGACGAGGCCCGCCTTCGTCCCGAAGCCGAGCAGCGCGAGCGCGAAGGCCGCGTCGCGAACCCCCGGCGTGAGCGACGCCCCTCGCATCGCCGAGAAGGACGTGGTGAGGTCCCCGGCCGACATGAGCAGGAACATCGCGACGAGCGCCGCGAAGCCCACGTGCGTCATCGCGAGGTACCAGCGGGCGGCGGCGATCGTGCCCGGCCGGTCGTGCTCGGTCAGCACCATGAGATAGGCGGCGAGCGACATGGCCTCCCACGCGAGCAGGAAGGTCAGGGCGTTGTCCGCCATCACCTGCACGCTGAGCGACAGGAGGAGGACGTTGAGCATGGCGCCGAGCAGCCGCAGCGAGTACCGGCCTTCGTAGGCCGCCGAGTAGCCGAAGCCGTAGACGGCCGCGGCGGCGCCGACGAGGCCGATGACGACGAGGAAGAACGCGCTGAGGCCGTCCACGCGGAGCGCGAGATCCGCCAGCGGCAGGAACGACGCAGAGAAGGCGGGCGTCACGCCGCCCCACAGGCAGCGCGCGCCGAGCACCATGCCCGATGCCGCCCCCGCCACCGCGCACGCGGCCACGACGGCGCGTCCCGCCCTGCCGCCGAGGACGAGCGCAGCACCGGCGCCCGCCGCATAGACGGCGACGGTCACCAGCAGCAGCAGCGGCTCGACGGCCATCTCAGGCGCCGTGGAAGAGCAGGATCACCGGCGGCCGATCGCGGTGAGAATGCCGCGCAGGATCTGCGCCGGCTCCGGGGGGCATCCGTCGACGAAGGCATCGACGGGGATGATCGTGTCCACGCTGCCGGCGATGGCGTAGCTGCCCTGGAAGACGCCGCACGAGCGCGCGCAGTCGCCCACCGCCACCACCAGCTTGGGGGCGGGCGTGGCCTCGTACGTCTTCAGCAGCGGCACCGCCATGTTCCGGGTGACGGGGCCGGTGACGAGGAGCATGTCGGCATGACGGGGGGAGGCGACGAAGTGGACGCCGAACCGCTCGCTGTCGTACACGGGGCCGGTGAGGCCGCTGATCTCCAGCTCGCAGCCGTTGCACGATCCGGCGTCCACCTCGCGGATGGCGAGCGCGCGGCCGAAGAGACGGCGCGCCCGCGCGTCGACGTCGTGCAGCAGGCTCACCACCTCGTCGGCCTCGGGGCTCAGCGGCTCCGTGGCGAGACCGGTGCGGAGAATCTTCGAGAAGAGGCTCACGAGCGGCGGCGTCCTTCCCGGCGCAGCTCCTTGAGCATGGTCTGGCTGTCGTTGAGCTGGCTGTCGAAGACCCGGCGCGCGATCGCGAGCAGCTCGCCCATGAGCGGCACGCGAACCGTGTACCACACCGTCGTCCCCTGCTTGCGCGCGGTCACGATGCTCTTGGCCCGCAGCATGGCGAGGTGCTGGGACACGATGGGCTGCTCGAGCTGGAGGGCGTCCTGCAGCTCCTGCACGCTGCGCTCGCCCCGGATGAGGACCTCGAGAATGCGGATGCGCACGGGATGCGCGAGCGCCTTGAAGAACTCGGCCTTGAACGTCTGCAACGGCCCGGAGGGCGACGGCGTCCCCATCACGGGGAGTAATCTTATATTGCTATATATCCCCGTGGCAATAGTCTTGCGCGGCGCCTGCCCGCGGGGGCGGCCGCGCCGCCGGCCTCAGCGCACGACGAGGACGGAGGCGGCCGCGCCGTGCAGGGCGCGGTCGGCCACCGAGCCGATGAGCAGCCCGCGCAGGCCGCCGGCGCCGCGGGCGCCCACCACGAGCAGATCGGCGGTCTCGGCCGCATCCAGGACGGCGGACGCGGCGGCGGCGAGGCGGACGTCGGCGCGCACCGTCCAGCCGCGGCGGGCCAGGCGGGCGGCGGCCCGCTCCACGTCGCGTCGCGCCGCCGCCAGCGCCTGCTCGTTCAGCACGGCCGTGCGCTCCTCGACGATGCGGCGGCCCGCGGGCGGCAGCCGCTCCACCGAGGACGCGCGCTCGGGCTCCACCGCCCGCACGAGCGTGAGGCGGTTGCCCGCGGGCGCGGCCAGCTTCGTCACGAGGTCCACCGCGCGCCAGGCGTTCGTGGAGCCGTCGAAGCCGAGGACGACCCGCCGGATCGGCGATGGCCGGCCCTTGACGACCAGCACCGAGCACGTCGCGCGGCGGACCACCGCGGTCGAGACGCTGCCCACCACCAGCCGGTCGAGCCGCCCGCGCCCGGAGGAGCCCACCGCGATCACCGTGGCGCGCCGGCGCCGCGCCTGCCGCAGAATGCCGTCGGCCGGCGGGCCCGCCACCCGGCTGACCTCCACGCCGGGCCAGCGGCCGGCGAGCGTGGCGACCGCCTCCGACGCCGTCGCCGCCAGCATCCTCTCGAGGACCTCGTGCGCCTGGCCCGCCGGTCCGCGGCCGAGCCACCCTTCGGCGGCCACCACGCCCGAGGCGCGCGTCCCCCGCGGCCACGGAAAGCCCACCACCGTCTTCAGCATCGCCGTCGCCGGCGCGGAGCCATCGGTCGCCACCAGCACGGTGAATCGCTCACTCGGCATCGTGTCCTGCTCCTCGCGCCCTTCGGGTTCGCCGCACGCGGCACCGCACGCCGCGGTCACCATGGTAGCCGCACCCTCCGGTGTGGTACACCGCTTCCTCGTGCAGGCACGGATGACGATCCTCTCATGACGGCACGATCCCGCGCGCGACCTGCCCCGCGCGCTGTTCATCGCCATGGTGGTCACGACGGTGATCTACGTCCTCGTGGCCGTGTCGGCGGTGGCCGCGATGGGGTCGCGCGCGCTGAGCGAGTCGGCGGCGCCCCTCGCCGTGGTCGCGCATCGCGCGCTGGGGCCGCGCGCCGACGCCGCGATGTCGGCCATCGCGCTCGCCGCCACCGCGAACACGGTGCGGCTCTTGCTCGCCTCCGCCTCGCGCTCCGTGTACGGGATGGCGGCCGCCGGCGTGCTGCCGCGCGCCCTCGCCGCCGTCGGCCCCACGGCGATTCCCGTGCGCGCCACCGTGGGCGTGCTCACGCTCGCGGGCGCGGTGGTCATGGCGGGCGATCTCACGCAGATCGCCGCCCTCACCGACGCCGCCGTCCTCCTCAGCTTCATCCTGGTCAACCTGAGCCTGCCCTGGCTCGCCGCGCGCGGCGCCACCGCGGGCGGCCGCCGCCGCCGCACGGCCGATCTCGTGCTGCCGAGCGCCGGGGTCCTGCTGTGCGGCTTCCTCCTGCTGCACACGGGGTGGCGCAGCCTCCTCGTGGCGGGGGCCGTGGGCGCGCTCGGCATGCTGGTCGCCGCACGGTCGCGCCGCGCCGCGCGCCTGCAATGACGGCGGAGGACCCGCGTCAGCGTGCGGGGCTACCGCGCCCCACCGGGGTCGGCGTGCCCCATGACGGCCCACTGCCGCGCCACGCCAAGTAGGTGTTTTCGCTGATCGGCAGCCGCGGCATCGCGGTTGCTTATCCTCCTGTGTGGCCGCACGGAGCAGCCGGGCGCCGACTCGATCTACGGAGGATGCGATGCAAGTCGACAGAGTGCTCGTCCCGCTCGACGGCTCTCCCCTGGCGGAGGCCGCCCTCACATGGGCCGCCAGCCTCACGCGCGCGGGCGGCACCGTGGTGCTCCTGCGCGCCGCGGAAGCGCCCACCGCCCGCACCGGCGATCCCATCGAGACGCAGCTCGAGGCCGTCCGCGCCGCCGAAGCGTACCTCGCGGGGGTGGTGCCCGCCGTCACGGCGCTCGGCGTGAGCCACGTCGACACGGCGGTCTGGTACGGCCCCGCGGTGGAGTCCATCGTGGACGCCGCGCGCTACCGCAATGCCGAGCTGATCGTGATGAGCACGCACGGGCGCAGCGGCCTCGGCCGGCTCGTCATGGGCAGCGTCGCGGAGTCGGTGCTACGCTCCACGACGACGCCCATCCTGCTCGTACGCTCGCCGCAGGCGGCGGGCGCGGCCGCCATCCCCGCCGCCACCGAAAGTGAGGCCGTCCGATGAAGCGCATCATGCATGCCACCGATTTCTCGCCGGCGTCGCGCGCCGCCTTCGCCCGCGCGCTGCAGGAGGCGAAGAACCACAACGCCGAGCTCACGGTCGTGCACGTCCTGTCGCCGGTGCTCGGCTTCGCGGGGGACGGCTACGTGTCGCCCTCGACGTACGACACGCTCGCCCGCTCCAGCCGGGCGTGGGCGCAGAAGCAGCTCGACGGACTCCTCGCCAAGGCGAAGGGCGCGGACGTCCGCGCGCGCGGGCTGCTCCTCGACGGCGTGGCACACGAGCAGATCGCGAA
>JBBDXO010000220.1:0-2379 GCA_040902295.1 Candidatus Rokuibacteriota bacterium
TAGGAGCCCGAGGCCGTCCCGGGGCGCGGCAGCTCCTTGCCGCCCAGCGCCTGCGCGATGCCTTTCGCCAGCTCGCCCGGCGTGAAGGGCTTGAGCACCACGTTGACGCCCGTGTCGTTGGCGCGGGTGATCACCTCGCGCGTGCCGTGGGCGGTAATCATCACCACCCGCATGTCGGGCCGCAGCGCCCACGCGCGCTTGATGAAGTCGATGCCGGTGAGCTCGGGCATCTTGTAGTCCACCACGAGCAGGTCGGCGCTCTCCGCTTCCAGGTGCGCGAGCGCATCCGTCGCCTTCGTGAAGCCCTGCACGGTGTGGCCCTGGGACTGCAGCACCTTCACGCACATCTGCACGATGGAGGGCTCGTCGTCCAGGACCACGATGTTCATGCCCGCCGCCCGTCCGCCCGCAGCTTGTACTCGACGGAGTCGACGAGCGCCTGCCACGACGCCTCGATGATGTTGTCGGCGACGCCCACGGTGCCCCACGTCTCCGTGCCGTCGCCGGAGGTGATGAGGACGCGCGTCTTGGCCGCGGTGCCCTTCGACTCGTCGAGGATCCGGACCTTGTAGTCGAGCAGCCGGAGCTCCTTGAGGGTGGGGTAGAACTCCTCGAGCGCCTTGCGCAGGGCGTGGTCGAGGGCGTCCACGGGCCCGTTGCCCGACGCCGCCGTGTGCTCGAGCATCCCCCGCACGCGCAGCCGCACGGTGGCCTCCGCCACCGGCGCCGCCCCGCCGTTCTGCTCCTCGACGATCACCCGGTACGCCTCGAGCTGGAAGAAGGGCTGGTGGCGTCCGAGGGCGCGCTCCATGAGCAGCTCGAAGGAAGCCTCCGCCCCCTCGAACTGGAAGCCCTCGTCCTCGAGCGCCTTGAGGCGGTCGAGGATGCGCCGCGAATCGGGCGTGTCGTGGGCGATGTCGATGCCGAACTCGCGCGCCTTCCAGAGGATGTTCGACTTGCCCGCGAGCTCGGACACGAGCACGCGGCGGTGATTGCCGACCGCCTCGGGATCGACGTGCTCGTACGTCTCCGGATGCTTCTGCACGGCGGAGACGTGCATGCCGCCCTTGTGGGCGAAGGCGGAGTCGCCCACGTACGGCTGCGAATCCCACGGCTTGCGATTGGCCAGCTCGGACACGAAGCGCGAGACGTCGCGCAGCTCGCGCAGGTTGTTCTCGGGGATGCAGTCGACGTGCATCTTCAGCACGAGGCTCGGGATGATGGACACGAGATTGGCGTTGCCGCACCGCTCGCCGAACCCGTTCATCGTCCCCTGCACCTGGCCCACGCCTTCCAGGACGGCCGCCAGCGAGTTCGCCACCGCGCACTCCGCATCGTTGTGGACGTGAATGCCGAGCGGCGTCGTCACGTGCTGCTTCACCTCGCGCAGGATGGCGACGAGCTCGGCGGGCAGCGTGCCGCCGTTGGTGTCGCAGAGCACGAGCCAGTGCGCCCCCGCGCGCTCGGCCGCCTTCAGCGTCTGCAGCGCGTACTCGCGGTTGGCGCGGAAGCCGTCGAAGAAGTGCTCGGCATCGAACAGCACCTCCTCCATGCGCGGCCGCAGGAAGGCGATGGTGTCCTCGATCATGGCGAGGTTCTCGGGCCGCGTGGTGCCGAGGGCGTCCGTGACGTGGAAGTCCCACGACTTGCCGACGATCGTGGCCACCGGCGTGCCCGCCTCCAGCAGCGCCTGCATGTTGGCGTCGGAGTCGGCGGCTCCGCCCGCCCGTCGCGTCATGCTGAAGGCGGCCAGCTTGGCGTGCTTGAAGGCGACGTCCTGCATGCGCCGGAAGAAGCGCAGGTCCTTGGGGTTGGAGCCGGGCCAGCCGCCCTCGATATAGTGCACGCCCAGCGCATCGAGCCGCGTCGCGAGGCGGACCTTGTCCTCCATGGAAAACGACACGCCTTCGCCCTGGGTGCCGTCCCGGAGCGTGGTGTCGTAGATCTTGATCTGCCGTCGCATCGCGTGGCCTCCGCCTGTCGTGGGGATTTCGCCATGATGCGGCACCGTAGCGCGGGGTGTCAAGATTCCGACGCCCCTGGTGTAGGATCGAAGCACCCCCCCACTGGCTGGCGGGCGAGGAGGCCACAGCATGAAACCGCTGGCAATCGTTGGCATTCTTCTCATCGTTCTCGGCGTCTTTGCCCTCGCGTACGAGGGCATCACCTACACCAGGACCGAGCGGGTCGTCGATCTGGGCCCGCTCAAGGTCGACGCCCGGCGCGAAAAGACCATCCCCTTGCCGCCGGTCCTCGGGGCGCTCTCGCTGGTGGGAGGCGTGGCCCTGCTCATCGCGAGCCGGCGCCGGGGGTGAGCGAGCACCGATTATTCGTGAGGCGCGGGCGGGCGGGTGTCGGGGTGCGGAGACCACGTGGATG
>JBBDXO010000221.1:0-12674 GCA_040902295.1 Candidatus Rokuibacteriota bacterium
GCGTGGTTGGTGCCCCTCTGCACGAGGGTGTCGCCCGCCTTCATCAGGGTCTCGCCCTCGTCCATGAGCGCGTAGATCTCGCCGCTGAGCACGATGGCGTAGTCGATCGTCGAGGTCTTGTGCATGCCGGGATGGCGGGCGCCGTCGGGGTCGAGGGCGTGGTTGGCGCCCATGGCGGCGAAGGCGGCCTCGCGATCGAAGATGCGGGCGCGCGACTCCGGGGGAAACTCGACGACGCGGAAGATCGTGCCGCCGGCGGGGGGCTCGAGCACGACCGTGCGGGCGGCGGCGTCCGCGTTGCCCTCGTTGCTCGCGGGCGTGGCCTCGGTCACCCAGAGGTTCGTGAGCGCAAAATCGGGGCGCCCCGGCAGCGTCAGCACGTGGGGCGACGGGCCGTCGCTCACGATGATCGACCGGCCCTTGGCGTCATGCCCGGTCACGATACGGCGGATCGCTCTCAGCATTCCTGCCTCCTGTCAGACGCTGCCCCAGACATCCCGCGCGACGTCGACGCAGAGAGCCAGCTTGGCCTTCTGGTCGTCCACGGTGATCTCGTTGCCCTCCACGGTGGACGAGAAGCCGCACTGGGGGCTGACGGCGAGCTGCGCGAGCGGCACATACTTGGCGGCCTCGTCGAGGCGGCGCTTGAGCGCGTCCTTGTCCTCCAGGCGTCCCGTCTTCGTCGTGATGAGGCCGAGCACCACGCGCACGTGCGGGGGCGCGAAGCGCAGCGGCGAGAAGTCACCCGAGCGCGCGTCGTCGAACTCCAGGAAGAAGCCGTCGTAGGGCAGCTCGTTGAAGATGACCTCCGCCACCCGCTCGTAGCCGCCCTGCGCGCGCCAGCTCGACCGGAAGTTGCCCCGGCACAGGTGCGTGCACACGGTCAGGTCGCGCGGCGTGTCGCGCAGCGTGGCCTGCACCAGCTTCACGGACAGCCGGAGCTGCGCATCCGGATCCTCGCCCGCGGCGGCGTTCTGCCGGCGGAAGTCCTCGTCGCAGAGATAGGCGAGGCTGACATCGTCGAGCTGCAGGTAGCGGCAGCCCGCCGCGTAGAGGTCGGCGATCTCGGCGCGATAGGCGGCGGCGGTGTCCTCCACGAAGGCGTCGAGGTCCCCGTAGACGGCGGGGTCGATGTTGGCGCGGCCCACCTGGGTGTACAGCATGCTGGGCGACGGGATGGTGAGCTTCGGCGTGCGCGACGTCACGGAGGCCAGGTACGTGAAGGCGTCCACGAAGATCGGCTGCGGCCGGGTGATGCGGCTGCGCACCTGCAGATCGGGGCGGGTGAAGAACACCTCGCCCGTCTTGCCGTGAAACGTCACCGGCAGCATCTTGCCTTCGCTGGCGAGCCCGCCGAAGCCGAGCAGGAAATCCATGTGCCACGACCGGCGGCGCAGCTCGCCGTCCGTGATGCCCTGCAGGCCGACGCTCTCCTGCAGCGCCACCACGTCGCGGATGGCGGCATCCTGCGCGGCGCGCAGGTCGGCGGCGCTGCCGCGCCCGGCCTCCACCTCCAGCCGGAGCGCCTTGAGCGACGGCGGGCGCAGGAGACTGCCGACGTGATCGGCGCGGAAGGGCGGCCCCGTGCCGGCCACCGGCGTCATCGCGCCACCGGCACCGCCGGCGGCAGCGCGGACTCGAGCTGCACCTTGTGCCCCCACAGGCTGCCGCGGTCGTGGCGCTGCACCTGCCAGGTGGCGTCGTCGATGAGCCGTCCGCCCCAGCCGTACTCGACCTCGAAGCCGGAGGGCGTCATGACGTAGAAGGACACCATCTGGTCGTTCGAGTGGCGGCCGATGGTGGTCGCCAGCGGCGCGCCCGCCTTCACGGCGGCATCGAGCGCGGTGCCTACGTCGTCGAGGGCATTCGTCTCCACCATGAAGTGCCACATCTTCTTGTCGCGGCTGCGCGGCGACTCCACGCCGCGGGGCTGGAAGGCGATCGAGTGGTGGCGCGGGTTGCAGTGCAGGAAGACCATCGTGTTGATGTAATCCGAGATGCGAAAGCCGAGCGCGTCCACGAGCAGCTTCACGCTGTCGGCCGGGCTCTCGGAGCGCAGCACCACGTGGCCGAAGCCGAGCGCGCCCGTCACGAAGCCGGCCATCGGGCGCGCGGGCACGAAGGGCGGATCCCACCGCATGTGCGGGCCCACGGACAGCTCGAAGGGCAGGCCGCCCGTGTCGAACCGCACGAGGTCGACCACGCGGCGGTCGCCGATCTCCGCGGGCGTCCCCTGCGTCGTGCGGACGCCGGCGGCGCGCAGGGCCGCCTTGCCCGCCTCGTAGGCGGCGTGGGTGGGCGCCTGCACGCCGATGTAGAGGACGTCGTCCTCGCCGCCCGGGTGCAGCGCGATGCGGTGGTGGTACTCGTCCATCCTCAGGTACACGGCGCCCGCGTCGCCCTCCAGCACCTGCATGCCGAGCACGCCGGCGGCAAAGGTGCGCCAGCGCGCCATGTCGCTCACGCCGATCCCGACGTACGCCACCTGTGAGTCAGTCATGACCTGTCCTCCCGGTTGTCTTCGCCTGCTGGATGGCGCGCCACACGCGCTCCGCCGTCGCGGGCATGTCCAGCTCGCGCACGCCGAGCGGCGCGAGCGCGTCGAGCACGGCGTTCATCACGGCGGGCAGCGCGCCCACCGTGCCCGCCTCCCCCGCCCCCTTGGCGCCGATGGGGTTGAGCGTCGTCGGCACCGGATTGCTGCCGATGTGCATCTCGGGCAGCGTGTCGAAGCGGGGGATCGCGTAGTCCATGAATGATCCCGTCAGGAGCTGGCCCGAGTCCGCGTCGTACACGACTTCTTCCATGAGCGCCTGCCCCACGCCCTGCGCGACGCCGCCGTGGATCTGCCCCTTGAGCGTCACCGGGTTCACCACGGTGCCCACATCGTCCACCACCGCGTAGCCGACGATCGACACCGCGCCCGTCTCCGGGTCGATCTCCACCTCGCACACGTGGCAGCCGTTGGGCCACGTGTCCTGCTTCGGCGCGAACGTGCCTGTTTCGTAGAGGCCCGGCTCCATGCCCGGCGGCAGCTGCGCGGGCTGGAAGGCGGCCTTGACGACGTCCTTGAAGGCGACCGCGCGGTCCGTCCCCTTCACCGTGAAGCGGCCCTCGGCGAAGACGATGTCGCCCTCCGCCGCTTCCATGAGCCGCGCGGCGATCTTCGTCGACTTGGCGATGACCTTGTCGGCGGCCGTCCACAGGGCGCTGCCGCCGATGACGGTGGAGCGCGAGCCCATGGTGCCGGTGCCGAAGGCGACGCGGTCGGTGTCGCCGTCGATGTAGCGCACGTCGTCCGGATCGAGCCCCAGCCGCTCGTGCAGGATCTGCTTGAACGTGGTCTCGTGCCCCTGGCCCTGGTTCTTCGTGCCCATCAGCAGGGTGGCGCCGCCGCTGGCGGAAAAGCGGATCTCCGCGAACTCCGGCTGCGGCCCCGCCGCCCGCTCGATGGCGTTCACGATGCCGAGCCCGCGCAGCCGGCCCCGCGCCCGCGCGCTCTCGCGCCGGGCGGCAAAGCCGCCGGCGTCGCCCAGCTTCAGCGCCTGCTGCATGCCCGTGTCGAAGTCGCCCGAGTCGTAGGTGACGCCGAGCGGGGTGCGGTACGGCATGGCGGAGGCGGGGATCAGGTTCCGGCGCCGCAGGTCCACGCGATCGACGCCCAGCTCGCGGGCGGCGTCGTCGATGAGCCGCTCGATGAGGTAGGTCGCCTCCGGCCGCCCCGCCCCGCGGTACGGCGCCGTCGCGTTGGTGTTGGCGAGCACGCTGGTGACGTGGACGTGGGCGGCGGCCATGGTGTAGACGCCCACCACGCCCACCACGTTGGTGAAGGTGGCGAGCAGGTTGCGATCCGACGACACGTAGGCGCCGACGCCGGCGAGGGTGCGCACGCGCACGGCGAGGAAGCGGCCGTCGGCGTCGAGCGCCAGCTCCGCCTCGCTCACGTTGTCGCGCGCGTGCTCGTCGGCGGCAATGGCCTCCCGGCGCTCGCACGCCCACTTCACGGGGCGGCCCAGCCTGCGCGCGGCCCACAGCACGAGCCGGTGCTCGGGATACTGCCAGCCCTTGGTGCCGAAGGCACCCCCCACGTCGCCCACGATCACCCGCAGGTCCTGCTCGGGGATCTTGAAGATGTTGGCGGCGAGCGCGTTGCGCACGCGGTGCGGGTACTGCACGTCGGCGTACAGGGTATAGCGCCCCTCGCTCGCATCCCACACGCCGAGGGCGCCGCGCGCCTCCATGTACTGCGCGTGGACGCGGGTGATGACGTAGCGCCGGCGCACCACGCGATCCGCGCGCGCGAAGGCGGCCTCCGTGGCCGCCCGGTCGCCCGCCTCGAAGACGTTGGAGACGTTGTCCGGGCACTCGTCCCACACCGCGGGCGCGCCGGCACGCACGGCCTCCGCGATGGACGTCACGGAGGGCAGCGGCTCGTACTCGACGCGCAGCCGCTCGGCGGCGTCCTCGGCCTGCGCCAGCGTCTCGGCGACGACCATGGCCACGGGATCGCCGACGTAGCGCACGCGGTCCTGGGTGAGGCCGCGATGCGGCGGGGCGAACATCGGCGAGCCGTCGGGCCGCTTGCGCTTGAGCGTCATCTGCATGGTGCCGAGGTCGCGCGCGACATCGGCGCCGGTGTAGACGGCGAGCGCGCCGGGAGCCGCGAGGGCGGCGGCGGGGTCGATGCCCGCGAGGCGCGCGTGCGCGTGCATCGAGCGCACGATGACGGCCCAGGCCTGGCCGGGCAGATTCACGTCGCCGAGGAAGCGCCCCTGCCCGCGCAGCAGGCGGGCGTCCTCCACGCGCCTGATGCCCTGCCCGATCCCGAAGCGCCCCATCAGCCCGTCCTCATGGAAGGCGCATTCTCCACCGGCGCCCGCATCCCGGTCAAGGAAGCCGCCGCCTGCCACCATCGCCTGAGGGCTCGTGAGCAAAATGTGCAGCGACACGAATACACGCTCCCGCCGCCACGTCCCATGCTCGGAGGGATACCCCTATGCCGACGTGGCGCCGACACCTCGTGTTCACGGTCATTCTTGCCGGCCTGGCTTCCGTCGCGGTCGCCGGGTGCCTCGCCGTTCCTGTCCCGGTCCCCGGTCCCGGCCGCGCATATGGCTACCGCCCACCGCGCCCGGCCATCATCGTCCCTGCGCCGAGCTATGGCGGTTACTACCGCGGCTATCACCATGGTTACCCCCGCGGCCATCACCGGCACTACTAGGCCGCGCCGCGTGCAGTCGTACAATGAGGCCCGCGGGTTCTGAATCGCGTCGATGGGAGAGTTCATGCGCACACTGACGATCGCGCTGTTGCTGTGTCCGATGCTCCTCGCCGCCGCCACCGCCCGGGCGGCCGAGCAGATGAAGCCGGGCCTGTGGGAAATGACGATGAAATCGGACGAGATGGCGAAGATGCCGCCCATGTCGCCGGAGCAGATCGAACAGATGCGCAAGATGGGCATCACCATGCCGCAGGTCCAGGATGGCGGCATGGTGACGAAGGTCTGCATCTCGAAGCAGATGGCCGAGCGCGACCAGGCGCCGGGCATGAGCCAGGACGCCTCGGGCTGCCAGTCGAAGAACTACCGCCGCAGCGGCAACACGTATTCGGTCGACATCGTCTGCACCGGGCCCACCATGAAAGGCGAGGGCAAGGCCAGAGGCACCTATGCCGGCACGAACGCCTTCACGTCCACCTACGACTTCAAGGGCACGGTGAACGGCCAGCCGGTCACGCAACACCACGAGGGCAGCGGCACGTGGCTGTCCGCCGATTGCGGCAACGTCAAGCCCATCGGGGACGTGCCGCCGAAGCGGTAACGCGCATGATCCCGGCTCCCCGAGTTACCGGCCCGGCGGGCGCGCGAACTCCTCCGGGAACTCCGTGAGGCCGGACAGCACCGCGTAGGGCGCCGCCTGGCCCAGACCGCACAGCGACGCGAGCTGGATGACTTCGGCGAGCGGCGTCACGGATGACGCATCGACCGGCCCCTCGAGCATCGCGAGCAGGCGCGCCGTTCCCTCGCGGCACGGCGTGCACTTGCCGCACGACTCGCGCGTGTTGAACGCGAGCAGCGTGCGCACGGCGTCGCGCACGGAGGCCTGCTCGTCGAGCGCGATGACGCCGCCGGTGCCGGGATTCACCGGGCCCCGCGGCACGAGGGGCTCGTCGAAGTGGCGCGGATGCACGATGCTCCCCGACGGGCCGCCCACCACCGCCGCGCGCAGCGGCCGCCCCGTGGAGGAGCCGCCCCCGATGTCCTCGATGAGCGTGCGCAGCGTGCAGCCCAATTCCAGCTCGACCACGCCGGGGCGCCGCAGGTGGCCGGAGAGGCCGAACAGCTTGGTGCCGTGACCGCGGCCCAGTGACGCAAACCAGGCGCCGCCGCGCGAAACGATCCGCGGGACGGCGGAGAGCGTCTCCACGTTGTTGATGACGGTGGGCCGGCCGAACAGGCCGGACTCCACGGGAAAGGGCGGGCGCGTGCGCGGCATGGCGCGGCGGCCCTCGATCGATTCGAGCAGCGCCGTCTCCTCGCCGAGCACGAAGCCGCCCATCCCCCGACGCAGCTCGACGTCCAGCGAGAAGGCGGAGCCGAGAATGCGCTCGCCGGCGAGCCCGGCGGCGCGCGCCTGCGCCACCGCCGTCGCCAGCCGCTCCGCGGACAGGTGGGCTTCGCCGTGCACGTACAGGATGGCGCGCGTGGCGCCCACCGCGAGAGCGGCGAGCAGCACGCCCTCCAGCACCGCGTGCGGGTCGCCTTCCATCAGGTGGCGGTCCTTGAAGATGCCGGGCTCGCCCTCCTCGCCGTTCATCACGATGAACTTCGGCGCGCCGGCGGCGGCGCGCGCGCCCTCCCACTTCACCGCCGTCTGGAAGTAGGCGCCGCCGCGTCCCTGCAGCCCCGCCGCGCGCAGCTCGTCGATGATGCGCTGCGGGCGATCCTCCTCCAGCACCGTCGCGAGGGCGGCGTAGGCGTCGTGCCGGAGGGCGTCGGCGATGTCCGTGGGGTCCACGACGCCGCAGCGCTCGAGCAGCACGCGCTGCTGGCCGCCGAGCACCGACGGCTCCAGCTCGCCGGGCAGCGCCGCCGCCTGGGCGGCCACCGCATCCAGCAGAGGCGCCACGGCCTGGACGGTCACGCCGGCCACGGTGCGCCGGCGGCCGTCGCCGGCGATCTCGATGGCGGGCGCGGCCCAGCACATCCCGTTGCAGCCACCGGCGGCCACGGCGAGCGGCAGCCCGCGCCGCCGCACCTCGGCCACGAGCGTCGCATAGACGGCCTCGGCGCCGACGGCGCGACCGCAGGTGCCGAGGGCGACCAGCAGTCGCGTCGGCGATGCGCCGGGCTCGGCGTGCCCACGCAGGGACTGGTACACGGCCATCGGCGATGATCCGGCCGCCGGGCGCACGGCCGGCGCCGGCGACGCCGCATGTGCCATCGCGCGTGAGCCCGCAATCACCCCGGCAAGGTCGGCCGCCTGCACGCGGCCGGCCTGGACGCCGTTCACCTCGATCACCGGCGCCACCGCGCAGTCGAAGGCGCAATCCATCTCCTCGAGGGTGACCGCGCCGTCGGCGGTGGTGTGGCCGGCGCGAATGCCCAGCCGCTCTTCGCACGCCGACAGCAGCGCCGCCCCGCCCGTGATGCGGCAGCTCACGCCCGCGCACACGCGCACCAGGCGCGCGCCCGGCCTGGTGAGCCGCACTTCCGGGTACTGCGTGGCGACGCCGTAGACTTCGCTCAGCGGCACGCGCAGGTGCGCGGCGATCGCCGCCAGCGCTTCGGGCGATACCCAGCCCGCCTCGTGCTGGGCTTCGTGCAGCGCGGGCAGCAGCCACGTCCGCTCCCGGGGAAAGGTCATCGTGCGGGCAGTATAGGCCGCGCCTTTCGGAGAATCTCGAAGATGCGCGGCGACGTGAGCGGGTAGAAGTCGACGGCGCTGCCGTCGGCGCCGGCGCCCGCGAGCGCATCCGCCACGGCGTTGGCGATGGCGGCGGGGGCGCCGATGGTGCCGCCCTCGGCCATGCCCTTCACGCCCCCCGGCGTATGCGGCGAGGGCGTCTCCAGGTGCGCGACCACGAGCGCGGGCGCGTGCTCGGCCCGCGGCATCGCGTAGTCCATGAAGGTGCCCGTGAGGAGCTGGCCCGCCTCGTCGTACACCAGCTCTTCCAGCAGCGCGCCGCCGATGCCCTGCGCCAGCCCGCCGGAGATCTGGCCGTCGACCAGCATGGGATTGATGACGGGGCCGCAGTCGTGCGCGATCCAGTAGCCGAGCAGCGTCACCGCGCCCGTCTCGGGCGCGACCTCCACCGCCGCCACGTGCACGCCGTACGGGTACGTCCAGTTCGACGGCTGGTAGGTGTAGCGCGCCTCGAGGCCGGGATCCATCCCGTCCGGCAGGTTCTGGCCTTCGTGGGCCGTGCGCGCCACGGTGGCCACGCTCAGCGCGCGGCCGGGCGCGCCGCGCACGCGGCAGTGGCCGTCGACGATCTCGATGTCGTCCGCGCTCGCCTCCAGCATGTGCGCGGCCAGCCGCGTCATGCGGGTGCGCACGGCGCGCGAGGCTTCCCGCACGGCGGCGCCGCCCACCACGGAGCCCCGGCTGTCGGCGGTGCCGTAGCAGCTGTACGGGCACAGCTCGGTGTCGCCGAGGACGACGCGCACGCGCTCGAGAGGCAGCGCGAGCGCGTCGGCGGCGATCTGCGCCAGCGAGGTGCGGATGCCCTGGCCGATCTCGATGATCCCGGTGAAGACGGTGGCGCCCCCCGACGGGTCCATCCGCACCACCGCCGTCTCGTAGCCGCCCTGCCGGTTGCCCATGGCCGCCATCAGCTTCGACGGGCCCATGCCCGTCACCTCCACGTAGGCGCCGAGGCCGATGCCGATGAGCCGGCCCCCGGCGCGCGCGCGCACCTGCATCGCGCGCAGGCCCGGGTAGTCGGCCGTCGCCAGCACGAGGTCGAGGGCCTTTGGATAATCGCCGCTGTCGTAGAGCAGATGGGCCGCACTCCGGTACGGGAACGCGTCGGCCGGCACGAGGTTGCGTCGTCGAATCTCTGCCGGATCCATCCCCAGGCGCGCGGCGGCCATGTCCATCAGGCGCTCGGTGACGAAGGCGGCCTGCTGCATGCCGAAGGCGCGGTAGGCGCCGAAGGGCATCTTGTTCGTCACCACGCCCTCGAGGCGCCCGCGGAAGTGGCGCACGGTGTACTGGTTGGGCAGCACGACGCCGCCGAGGAAGATGGGGCCGCCGCCTTTCGTGTGCAGGTGCGCGCCCACGTCGCCGCGCACGTGGACGTCGAGGCCCAGCAGCGTGCCGCGCTCGTCGAAGGCGGCGCGCGCGCGCACGCGCTGCTCGCGCGCGTGCACGGTGGCCACGAAGTGCTCGCTGCGCGTCTCCACCCACCGCACGGGCCGGCCCAGTCGCATCGAGGCCACGCAGGCGAGCACGTCTTCCGGATAGAAGTGCAGCTTGACGCCGAAGCCGCCCCCCACGTCGGGGACGATGACGCGGATGCGGTCCTCCTCCATCCCGAGCACCACCGCGAGCGCGGTGCGGAAGCTGTGCGGCGCCTGGCTCGACAGCCACACCGTCAGCTCGCCGGTGGCGCTGTCGTACGCGGCGCACACCGCGCGCCCTTCCATCGGCGCCGCCGTCTGCCGCGGCGTCTTGAAGCTCCCCTCCACCACCATGTGCGCGGAGGCGAAGACGCGGTCCACCTCGCCGGAGCCGATCTCGCGGCCGACGGCGACGTTGTCGGGCCACTCCTCGTGCAGCCGCGGCGCCCCCGGCGCCGTGGCCTGCACGACGTCGGTGATGGCGGGCAGCGGCTCGTACTCGACGCGCAGCAGGTCGAGCGCGTCCTGCGCGACGTAACGGCTCTCGGCGACGACCGCGGCCACCGCGTGGCCGACGTAGAGCACCTTGTCGGCGGGCAGCACCGGGAACCCGGAGTGACGCTGGCCGGGCGGACTGGTGAGGACGGGCAGCGGCCCGATCCCGTCCAGATCACCGGCCGTCAGCACGGCCACCACGCCCGCCAGCGCACGCGCGGCCGTCGCGTCGATGGCGCGGATGCGGGCGTGCGCGTGCGGACTTCGCAGCATGGCCATGTGCAGCAGGCCGGGACGGGTGATGTCCGACACGTACGCGCCGTGGCCCCGGAGCAGGCGCGGGTCCTCCTGGCGGCGCAGCGACCGGCCGACGAAGCCGGGCTCGGATCGCGTCATGACGGCCCCTACGTCTTACTCGGGTCGGGATGCGGCTCGCGCGCGCAGCGCCCGCCACACGCGCTCCGGGGTCAGCGGCAGCTCGTGGAGGCGCACGCCGGTCAGGCGCGTGAGCGCGTTGCCGATGGCGGGGCTCACCGGCACCAGGCCGCCCTCGCCGACGCCCTTGGCGCCGAAGGGGCCGGCGCCGTCGCCGTTTTCGACGAAGCGCGACTCAAAGCGCGGCGGCACGTCGCCCGCGCGCGGCACGCGATAGCCGGCGAGGTCGGCGTTCAGGAGCTGGCCGCCGTCGTACACCATCTCCTCGTAGAGCGAGTGCCCGATGCCCTGCATCACCGCCCCCTCGTCCTGCGCCTCGCACTGCTGGGGGTTGATGCAGCGCCCGACGTCGGACACGGAGGCGTACGCCTCCACGGCGATGGCGCCCGTCTCCTCGTCGACGCTGATCTCGGCGCCGCCCATCGCCACTTCCCAGAAGGGCGTGCTGCCGCCGAGGGGCGCCGCCGTGCGGCCGGGCGCCACCACGCCGCGGCCGATCAGCTCGCCGCCGCGCATGCCGAAGTGGAAGTCGAGCAGGTCGGGATAGGACACGCGCCGGTCGCCGGCCACCACCGCGCCGTCCGCGACGCCGAGCCCGCGCACGGTCACGCCGAGCTGGCGGGCGGCGATCTTGCGGAGCTGGTCCACCACGTCGTCGGCCGCTTCCTGCACGGCGCGCCCCACCATCGTGGTGGAGCGGCTCGAGCTGGACGTCTGGTCGTACGGCGTGATGCTGGTGTCGGGCGGCACCACCATCACGCGCTCGAGCGGGATCGCGAGCACCTCGGCGGCGATCTGCGCCATCACCGTGCGCGCGCCCTGTCCCATCTCCACCGTGCTGCACAGCACGCTGGCGCTGCCGTCGGCGTGCAGGCGCACGATGGCCTCCGACACCGAGGGCGCCACGCTCGCCTTCATCATGATGGCCAGGCCCCGCGCCCGGCCCGCCGCCGGCGCCTGGCTCCACTGGATGGCCTCCGCGAGCCGGTTCAGCCCCTCCTCGAGCTTGCCGTCCACCGGGGTGTCGCCGGGCGCGAACTCCTCGCCGTGCGCGAGCAGGTTCTGCCGGCGCAGGTCGACGGGATCGCGGTCCAGGCGATGGGCGGCCACGTCCATCATGGACTCCACCGCCCACACGATCTGCGGCACGCCGAAGCCGCGGAAGGCGCCGCCCGGCGTCGTGTTGGTGTACACCGCGTTGCTGTGCAGCAGCACGTGGGGGACGCGGTACGGGCCCGTCGTCGTGTACGTCCCTTTCTGGATCACGCGCGGCGCGATGTCGGCGTAGGCGCCCACGTCGAAGTCGGCCACGCAGTCGACGGCGAGGAGCGCGCCGTCGGCCCCGAATCCCATCCGCACCTTCACGCGCGCGCTGCAGCGGCGCACCGTGCGGAAGGCGTCCTCCACGGAGGCGAGCAGCCGCACGGGCCGGCGCGCCACCCGCGCGAGCGCGGCGGCCAGCGGCTCGAGCTTGGCGTACGTCTTGCCGCCGAAGCCGCCGCCGAGCAGCGGCACCGCGATGCGAATGCGGCTGGCGGGCAGGTTGAACATCTTGCCCAGCTCGGAGCGAACCGAGAACGGGTTCTGCGTGGAGGCCCACACCGTGAGGCCACCCTCGTCGTCCCAGGAGGCGACGGCCCCGTGCGGCTCCATCGAGTAGTGCTGGATGCGCGGGAAGGTGTACGTGTCCTCCAGCGTCAGCGCCGCCCCCGCGAAGGCGGCGGTGACGTCGCCGCGCGCGTAGTCGAACTGGTGGCAGATGTTGGTGCCCGGCCTCGACTTCAGCGTGGAGAGGTCGGAGAAGTGGCCGGCGAGCGGCTCGCCCGTGTGCACGAGGGGCGCGCCGGGGGCGAGCGCCTCTTCGAGCGTGGTCACCGCCGCCAGCTCCTCGTACTCGACCTCGACGAGATCGAGCGCCTCCACCGCCGTCGCCTCGTCCACCGCCGCCACCGCCACCACGGGCTCGCCCTCGTAGCGCACGACCTCGGTGGCGAGCAGCGGCCGATCGCGCAGCGCGGGGCCGTAGAAGGCCTCGCACCACGTGAAGTCGGAGGCGGTGAGCACGGCGTGGACACCGGGCAGCGCCCGCGCCCGCTCGACACCTTCGATGCGCACGATCCGGGCCGCCGCGAAGGGCGAGCGGAGCAGGCGCGCGTGCGCCATGCCGGGCAGCTCGAGGTCGCTCAGGTAGCGCGCCCGCCCGGTGACCTTCTCCAGCGCGTCCGTGCGCCGGACCGACCGGCCGATGACCCTGAACCGGCCGCGCGCGCTCATTGGGGCTGCTTCTCCGGCGCGGCGCAGGACAGGATTGCGTCGAGGATCTTGCGGTAGCCGGTGCAGCGGCAGAGGTTGCCGCGCAGGTACTCGGCCACGCGGGCGGGGGTGGGCGACGGCTCCTCGG
>JBBDXO010000221.1:12774-16542 GCA_040902295.1 Candidatus Rokuibacteriota bacterium
AGGTTGCCGCGCAGGTACTCGGCCACGCGGGCGGGGGTGGGCGACGGCTCCTCGGCGAGCAGCGCCCTGGCGGTGAGCAGCATGCCCGCCGTGCAGAAGCCGCACTGCACCGCCCCGTGCTCGATGAACGCCTCCTGCAGCGGATGCAGGTGGTCCTCGGTGCCGAGGCCCTCCACGGTGAGGACGTCGCGGCCGGCCACCTCGAGGGCGAGATAGGTGCAGGCGCTCACGGGGGCGCCGTCCACGAGCACCGTGCACGCCCCGCACACCTGCATGTCGCACGAGCGCCGCGCGCCCTTGAGCTGCAGCCGGTCGCGCAGCACGTCGAGCAGCAGCGCCTCCGGCCGCACGTCGAGCGCGACGGGCCGGCCGTTGAGGGTGAAGCCGACGCTACACGACGATCGTATGGGGATAGCGTTCATGCCCGTCCTGCCGTCGTCCCGCCGCGCGCGCGGAGGCCACGACCAGTGTGCGTTTGACGAAGACCCGCGTCATGTCCTTCTTGTACTCCGCCGAGCCGTGCAGGTCACTCGTGGGCTCGATGTCCCGCGCCGCCAGCGTGGCCACCTCGTCGGCGTGGCGCGCGACGTCCGCGGGCGACCATCCGCGCAGGCGCTGCTCGACCTCCGGCGCCCGCTGCGGCCGCGGGCCCACGCAGCCGACCGCCACCCGGGCGCCCGTGATGGCGCCGCCGGCGCCGTCCGACATCAGCGCCACCGCCACGCTGAGCGTCGGGCGCTCGTAGACCCCGAACTTCACGTAGGCGCCCGCCGTGCCCGCCGGCCACGGCGTCAGGCGCACGAGGGTGAGCAGCTCGTCCTCGTCGCGCGCCGTCTCGTAGGGCCCGCGCACGAACTCGGCCAGCGGCAGCTCGCGGCGGCGCCCCCGCGCCTCCAGTCTCACCACGCCGTCGAAGGCGAGGAAGAGCGTGGCGAGGTCGCTGTGGGGATCGGCGAAGGCGAGGTTGCCGCCGACGGTGCCCACGGTGCGCACGCGGATGTTGGCGACGTGCCGCGCCACGCCCGCCACCATGGGGCAGCGCGCCTGGACGACGGCCGACGTCTCGAGGGCGCGGTGGGTGGCGGTGGCGCCGATCAGCACGTGCCCGTTGTCGCCGCGGATGTCGCCGAGGCCGGGCAGGCGCTTGACGTCCACGAGGCTGGTGACGCGCAGCAGGCCTTCCTTGAGGATGAGCAGCACCTCCGTACCGCCCGCGTACAGCGACGTCCGGCGCCCCTCGCGTGCGAGCACCTCGGAGGCCTCGGCCACCGTAGACGGCTGGTAGAGCGCGAAGGGGCGCAGCATGCGCTACCCCTCGACCGCGCGGCGCAGGCGCGCGCCGAACTCGTCGATGAGCTCCTCGCCCTTGCGCTGGATCATGCCGTGGCCGAGGGCGCCCAGCTTGCCGAGGATCTTGCCGTCCGCGTCGATGTGGATGCGGCTGCCTCCCGCCCGCTCGGTGACGTCGAGCGTGACCGTCATCGTCACGTTGGCGCCGAGGATGGGATCGCGGCCCCTGGCCTCCAGCGCCAGCGAGTTCGGGGGCACGACCCTCGAGATGGTGACGTCGAGCGGCACCGACAGCGTGATGGGGCCCATGCGCTGGGTCATCGTCGCCGCGTAGCGCCGGTGCGGCTCCACCTCGCGCGCCTCCGCGCACCCGGGCAGGCACGTCACCATCCGGGGCACGTCCCACAGCGTGGCCCACAGCGTGTCCGGGGGCACCGCCACGTCGAGATCGCGGCTCACGTGCATCGCGCCATCACGGCGCCGTCGCGCCCGCCGGCTTCAGGATGTCCTCGGCCACCATCTGCAGATAGTCCGTGCGGGCCTGCACGTCGCGCGGCAGCGAGTACATCGTGAAGCCCACGCCGTCGAGTCCCATCGCGCGCCCGCGCTGCAGCGCCTCCACGCAGTCCTTCGGCGAGCCGTACACGGCCCAGTCGTCCAGGCCGGCGTCGAAGCCGAGGCGCAGCGGGACCATCGTGCGCTCCTGCATGTCCCAGCTCGTGTACTGCCTGAACGTCTTTTCGAGGAACTCGCGCGCGGCGGCGGCCGCCGCCTCCTTGCTGGCGCCCACGATGAGGCTGCGCGAGGCCAGGATCGCGCCCGGCGCCGCCCCGGGCATCGCCGCGCGCGTGTCACGGTACACGCCCGTCAGCGTCGCGATGTCCGTCCAGCCCACCTGCGGCCCGAAGAAGACGCCGTCGGCGAGGCGGGCCGCCCGCCGGGTGGCGCCGATGGACTGCGCGGCCATCTCGAGAAACGGATGCGGCTTCTGGTACGGCAGGTAGCCCATGCGCGCCGCCTTGACGGTCGCGTACGTGCCTTCGAAGCTGACCTCCTCGCCGCTCCACAGCCGCTTCATCAGCGCCAGCGACTCCTCCAGCTTCGGCACCCGGTCCTTGCGGCTCACGCCGGCGGCGCCCAGCTCCGTCTCGCGATAGCCGATGCCGATGCCCACGTCGAGCCGGCCGTGCGCGATGTGGTCGAGGGTGGCGATGCTCTCGGCGGCATCCACCGCGTTGAGCAGGGGCAGGATGAGCACGTTCGTCTTCAGGCGCATCCGCCCCGCCTCGGGGGCCAGCCGCGCGAGGATCGGCAACGGGTGCGGAAAGAACGACGGATGGCCGAGCCAGTGGTGCGGCGCCGACACCCAGGCGTAGCCCATGCGGGAGGCGGCGCCCACGAGCCGGACCGCCTCGTCGATCAGCTCCGTCGCGCTGCGGGTGGCGGGGCTCCAGAACGGCGTGAGATGGAATCCGATCCGCATTCATGCTCCTCGAGCGGCTGCGTGTTCGAAATACTGAACGGTATTCGGGTTGTGGTACCGTGCTTTACCAAGCGTCCGGAAGGAAGTCAAGGAAGCGACGATGGCCACGAAGCCGCCCGCATCGAACGCCGCCCATCGCGGAGCGGGCCGCGTGCTCGATATCCTCGAGTACCTCCCCACCCACAGCGACGGCTTCACGCTCGCCCAGCTCAGCCGCGCCCTCGCCGCGCCGAAGAGCAGCCTGCTCGCCCTCCTGCGCACGCTCGTCGAGCGCGGCTACCTCGCGCTCGACGCCGGCGTGTATCGCGCCGCCGGCCGCGCGCACGGGCTCGGCCTGCGCACCGGCTTTCAGCGCGAGCTGCCCGCCGTCGCCCGCCCCGCCCTGCTGGAGCTGGCGCAGAAGGCCGGCGAGAGCGTCTATCTCGCCGTCCCCACGCCGCATCCGCCGGAGGTCGTGTACGTCGACAAGGTCGAGAGCCGGCAGAGCATCCGCTACACCGCCGACCTCGGCGAGCGCCGCCCGCTCTACTGCACCGCCCCCGGCCTCGCCGTCTTCGCCTTCAAGCCCCCCGCCGACCGCAAGCGCCTGCTGTCGTCGCTCAAGCTCGTGGCGTTCACGGAGGCGACCGTCACCAGCCGCGACGCCCTCCGCCTGCGTCTGGAGCAGATCCGCACCACCGGCGTCGTCATCAACGTCGACGAGTTCATGACCGGCGCCAGCGGCATCGCCGCCCCCATCCTCGACACCCAGGGGATAGCCGTCGGCGCCTGCACCGTCATCGGCCCCACCTCCCGCCTCCTCGCCCGCGAAAAAGACCTCGTCCGCCACGTGAGAGCCGCCGCCGCATCCATCTCCCGCAGCCTCGCGCAGCGCTAACTCCAACGTGTCACACGACGCCGCCGCGTGCGCGCCGGGGGCGGGTCGGGTTTCGGGGTCGAGGACCCTGTACGTGCGGACCCACGTCGGCGGATCGAGGAGTGTCGCGGCTTTTGCC
>JBBDXO010000222.1:0-16352 GCA_040902295.1 Candidatus Rokuibacteriota bacterium
CGCGGCGCTCGCCCTCTCCGGCTTCGGGTATCGCTGGGGGATGTGGGGCCTCTCGACGGCGTTCACCATCTTCCGCGCCGTGGTCTTCGTCGGCGGCGCCGCCGCCGTGCTCGCGGTGGTCGGTCTCGTGATGGCGCTCGTGCGCCGCCGGTGGGCGATGGCCGTGGTGGCGGCGGCGGCGGTGGTGAGCGGCGCCGTCACTGTCGCTGTCCCACTGGAGTTCCGGCGGAGCGCCGCCGCTGTGCCGCCCATTCACGACATCAGCACGGATACGGCGCACCCACCGCTGTTCGTGGCCCTGCGGCAGGCGCGAGCGTCGGCGCCGAACGGCGCCGATTACGCCGGACCCGCCGTCGCCGCGCAGCAGGCGCGGGCGTATGCCGACCTCGCGCCCCTGCGATTCGCCGCGGCCCCCGACCGGGTGTTCGGCGCCGTCGTTGCGGCTGCTCGGGAGTCAGGCTGGGAGGTGGTGGCGGCCGTGCCCGCGGAAGGCCGGCTGGAGGCGACGGCGACGACGCCGTGGTTCGGGTTCAAGGACGACGTCGTCGTCCGGGTGGTCGCCGATGGCGGCGGCACGAAGGTCGACGTCCGGTCCGCCTCGCGCGTGGGTCGCAGCGATCTCGGGGTGAACGCGCGTCGCATCCGCGCGTTCGGCGAAGCGCTCCGGCGGGCCGTGCCGTGACGAGCGCGGCGGACCTCGAAGTCCGCCGGCGTGCCCAACGACGATCGCGTGCTATCATCGTGTAGATCCATGTATCTACTCTGGGGGACACCATGAGACTTCACGTGGCGAAATGGGGCAACAGTTTGGCCGTGAGGCTGCCGGCCGAATGCGTCCGCGCTGCCGGCTTGCGGGAGGGGGATAGCGTCGAGGCCGAGGTCACGCAGACGGGCGGAATCACCCTGACACCGGCCAAGCCCTTCGACAAGGGCGCATTCCTCCACCGGCTACGCAAGCGTCGGCGGAGCATGCCGATGACCGAGCCCGTCGTGGAACGAATGCGCCAGGATGCCCGCTACTGATGGTCTATCTTGACACCAGCGCGGCCGTCCCCCTCTTCGTGGCAGAGCCCGCGAGCGAGCTGATCGATACGTGGCTCGACACGTGCGGTGAGCCCGTGGTGTCGTCGGATTGGATCGTCACGGAGTTCGCGAGCGCGTTGTCGATCAAGCAGCGGTCGGGAACGCTGTCCGCCAAGGATGCGAAGGCGGCATGGCGCAGCTTCGCGACATTTTGCCAATCGGGCTTGCGCCTGGCTCCGGTGAGCCGGCGGGCCTTCGAGGAGGCGGCCAGAATGGTGAGGCAGCCGGCACACGGGTTGCGGTCGAGCGACGCACTGCATCTTGCTGTGGCTCAGCAGATCGGCGCCAGGACCATCGCCACCCTGGACGCCACGATGGCCGGCAATGCAAAGCGGCTGCGGATGAAGACGGTCGAGTTTGCGTTGCGACCGGTCGTGTGACATCCAGCTAGGGCGTCTGCTTCACCAGGTGATCGATGCGCCCGGCGTCCACGGGGTCGAGGTCGAGGAACCAGAAGGCGGCGCCGTCCCGGTCGACACGGACGACGAGACCGACGACGTCGATGGGCTGGCCACGATCCGGGAGGTTGAAGGACAACCGCGGCGCGAGCCCGCGGCGGATCGGGTCGTCGGAGCGGGCTTTCATGCCGGAGACGCTCAGCTCGATACAGGTGCCGTCCCACGCCTTGCGCTTGTACGCCATGCGGACGGGCAGGGAGACGGGGATCCGGCGCGCGGGCCGGCGATCGGGCTTGCCCGCCGGCCGCGGCGGCCCCGGCGCCACGAAGTCGAGCACGCCGGCCAGGCGATCGAGCGCGATGGGCTTGGCGAGGAAGTCGAGCGCGCCGAGGGCCAGCGATTCGCGCGCCTGCGCTTCCGTGGCCACGCCGGACATGACGACGACCGGCACGCCGCTGTTGCGCACGGCGGCCAGCCGCAGAAAATCCAGCCCGCTCATGCCGGGCAGGTTGATGTCCAGAAGGACGGCGTCGATGGCCTCGCACTCCAGGGTCTCGACTGCCGTCTCCGCGTCGTGGACGATGACGGCGTGGTGACCGAGATCGCGCACGAAGTCACCGAGGACATCGGCGAGCGCGGCCTGGTCCTCGACGATCATCACCCGCATCGTACGCAGCCCCTGCCGACGGATTGGCTCTTGCAAATTGTCCGGACATACGTATATTCGATGCCCATGCGCCGGGGAGGCCCTGTTCCACTCTACTACCAGCTGCTGCAGATCCTGCGTGCTCGCATCGGCGGTGGCGAGTACGTGAGAGGCGCGCCGCTGCCGACCGACGAAGCGCTGATGAAGGAGTTCGGAGTGAGCCGCCACACCGTGCGCTCCGCGCTCCACCAGCTCGTCGCGGAAGGGCTCGTCGAACGCTTCCCCGGCCGCGGTAGCTTCATCGTGGAGGGGGGCGCGCGGCCGAGCCCGTGGTCGATCGAAGCGGTCGAGGATCTCATCGAAACGAGCTTCGTCGATACCTACACCGTCTTCGAGACGCGCCTCGTGGAGGCGCGCGTGGACGGGCGCGCCGCGGTCGCCCTGGGTGCGGCGCCCACCGAGCGCCTCTTTCGCGTGCGGTCCGTGCGCTCCGCCACCGCCGGCCCCTACGCCTACTCGAACGTCTTCTTCCCGGCCGACATCGGTGCCAAGCTGCCGCGCCATCTCTTCTCCGAGCGGCCGCTGATCCTTCTCGTCGAGGAGTATTGCAGTCTGCCAGCTTTCCGCACGCGGCAGGTCGCGCTCGCCGCCGCCGCCGACCGCGAGGCGGCGCGCCGGCTGCACGTGGCGATCGGTGCGCCGCTGCTGGTGCTCGAGCGCACGTACTACAGCCGCGACGGCCGGCCCATCGAGCACACGCGCAACGTCTACCGTCCCGATCGCTACGAGCAGGTGGTGACCTTCCTGCGCAGGCAGGACACACCCTGGGAGGCGTCGGCCGCATCCGCATTCCAACGTTCACGAGGAGGTTCTCATGTCCGTCCGCACTGACCGCTTCGGCAATCCCATCGATCCCGCCGTCTCCTACGCGCGCGGCACGATCCTCGCCGGCGAGCTCGAAGAGTCGCTCCGCCAGCGCCACGGATTCGAGCTCGTGCGCGCCTTCTTCGCGCGCGGCGGTGACAAGAGCGTCTACAATCTCACGGGACTGATCCGCGGCTTTCCGCTCCAGGATCCTGACGACGAGTGGCTGAAGTCCTACATCCACTTCAATGCGCGGGTCGACGGTCAGCTCGAGCGCGTGGCGCTGAAGATCCTGGGCGGCGACGAAGCCGAGCATGACGGCTTTCTGTCCAACCGCGTGAGCGCGGGCATCCTCGCCATCATGCTCACGGTGCTGGCGGAGAACGACCTCGTGCTCTCCCTGGTTCCGGCCGACCGCTCCCATCCCTCCATCCGCAGTGCCGTGCACCTGGCGCGCGGCCGCTTCGAGGAAGTCATCGGCGTGGCCGCCTTCGAAGCCGCGTATGCAGGCGGCATGCGGCCCAAGCTGATCGTCATCAGCACCATCGGCCCCTCCAAACACCATATGGACGCCGTCGACGTCCTGCGCGCGGTCAAGGTGGCGCGTCAGCACGGCGCGATGGTGATGCTGGATGATGCGCACATGGCGGCGCGCCTGGCCTGGTACGAAGAGGTGCCCGGCCTCGCGCTCGGCGCTCCGGACCTCGTGGTGTGGTCGCTCGACAAGCACCTGGGCGGCCCGCGCTCCGGGTTCGTCGCCGGCCGCAAAGACCTCATCCGTCGGGTGCGCGCGCGCGCCTTTGCGCTCGGCCTCGAGGCCCAGCCCGCGCTCTACATGGCGGGCCTGCACGCGCTGGAGGCGTGGGACCCACAGACCATTCGTGAGGCGGGCGAAATGGCGCGCCGGTGCTTTGAGCCCCTGCAGGCGCTGACGGGCGGTCGCACCTACATGGCGGGCCCGGGTCTGGCCGTCGGAGGCGAGGACCTGCTCGACCTCGCCCTCGAGCGCGCGGGCACCCGGCGCTCAGCGCTGGTCCCCGTGGAAGCGGTGGCCGTGGCCTCCTTCGCCATGATGGAGCGCGACGGCATCGTGACGATCCCTGTGGCCGGCATGCCGGGCGCCGCCTCCGTCTTCCGCATCATGATGTTCCCGGACGGCGGCCGTCTCGGCGACGACCGGCTGCTGGCCAGCGCCAAGCACGGCCTCGACACGCTCGCCGCCGTCGTGAGCGACGCCACGCGCGCGCGCGTGATGCTCATGGGCGGCGCGTAGCGCACGATGCTGTCGTTCCTGGCGCGGCGGTGCGTGGGTATCGTGTCGGTCCTCGTGGGGATCGTCATCGTCACGTTCATCATCGTGCAGCTCATTCCCGGGGATCCCGCGCGCCAGCTCACCGGGCCGGAGGCGCCGCCCGAGGCGATCGCGCAGGCGCGGCGCGAGCTGGGCCTCGACCGGCCGCGCCTCGTGCAGTTTGGCCTCTACGTGGCGCGCCTGGCGCGCGGGGATCTCGGGGTGTCCGTGCTCACGCGGCGGCCGGTCCTGGCAGACCTGCTGGACCGCTATCCCGCCACCGTCGAGCTCACCATCGCCAGCCTCGTCGCCAGCGCGATCATCGGCATTCCACTCGGCACGGCGGCGGCGGTGGGCCGCGGGCGGTGGCTCGACCACGCCAGCCGGCTCATCGCGCTCTTCGGCATGTCACTGCCCACCTTCTGGCTCGGGCTCGTTCTCCAGTGGGGCGCCTACGGCGAGCTGGGCTGGCTGCCCGTCGGAAGTCGCGCGCCGTGGAGCCGGCCCGGCGAGGCCTTGTTGCACATGGTGCTGCCCACCATCACGCTGAGCACGGTGACGCTGGCGCTGCTCATGCGCATCACGCGCTCGGCGATGCTCGAGACGCTGCCCCAGGCCTTCATCACCACCGCGCGCAGCAAGGGGCTGTCGGAGTGGCGCGTGATCGGCGTGCACGCCCTGCGCAACGCGGGCCCGGTCATCTTCACCGTCATCGGGCTGCGGCTGGGCACGCTCTTCGGCGGGGCCGTGCTGACGGAGACCGTCTTTTCGTGGCCGGGCGTGGGTCTCTACGCGGTGCAGGCCGTCGAGAGCAAGGATTTCCCGGCCATCATGGGCTTCACGCTCACGCTGGCCTTGCTGTACACGCTCGTCAACCTCGTCGTCGACATCTCCTACGGATGGCTGGACCCGCGCATGAGTCAGCAGGAGGCGGCGTGAGACTTCTGCGACGGTACGGCCTCGCGGCGCCCGCCGCTCTCGTGCTCTTCCTGTTGCTGGTGATCGCCGCCGTGCCGTCTCTGTTCGTCTCCGCCGACCCCTTCGGCACGAACCTGCGCGCCCGCCTCATGCCGCCGGGCGCGGACTTCCTCTTCGGCACCGACGAGTTCGGGCGCGACCTCCTCAGCCGCGTCGTGTACGGCGCGCGCTACTCGCTGGTGGCGGGCCTCGGCACCGTCGCCCTCGCCATGCTGCTCGGAGGCGCGCTGGGCCTTGTGGCCGGGCTCGGCGGCCGCAGGGTCGACGCCGTCATCATGCGCGTCGTCGATGTCTTTCTCGCCTTTCCCTACCTGGCACTGGCCATCGCCATCGGCGCCATCCTCGGCCGCAGCCTCGAGAACGCCGTGGTGGCGCTCGCCATCGCGTGGTGGCCGCAGTACGCCCGCCTCATGCGCGGGCAGGTGATCGCCGTGCGGGGCTCCGAGTTCGTTGAAGCGGCGCGCAGCACGGGCGCCTCCGCGCGGCGCGTGGCGTTGCGTCACGTGCTGCCCAACTGCTTCTCGCCCGTGCTCGTGAAGGCGACGCTGGACGTGGGCTACGCGATCCTCGCCGTGGCCGGGCTCAGCTTCCTTGGGCTCGGCGTCTCACCGCCGACGCCGGAGTGGGGCGCGCTCATCGGCTCCGGGCGCAACTACATGCTGCGCGCGTGGTGGTATCTGTTCTTTCCCGGGCTCGCGATCTTCGTCACCGTCATGGCGTGCAATCTCATCGGCGACGGCGTGCGCGATTGGTTCGATCCACACATGGAGCGGGGGCAATGACAACGCTGCGAACGGGAGTCGATGTCGGCGGCACCTTCACGGATTTCTGCGTCGTGGACGCGCGCACCGGCGCGCTGCACGTGTTCAAGCGGCCGTCCACGCCCCACGACCAGTCGGAGGGCATCGCCATTGGGCTCGAGCAGCTCCTGCGGCGCGAGGGCCGGGCGCCGGCGTCGGTGGCGTTCCTGGCGCACGGCACCACGGTGGCGACCAACGCGCTCCTGGAGCAGAAGGGCGCGCCCGTGGGCCTGCTCACGACGGAAGGCTTTCGGGACGTGCTCGAGCTTGGACGCCAGGTGCGTCCCGACATCTACGACCTGTCCGCCGACAAGCCGCCGCTGCTGGTGCCCGGCCCCTGGCGCGTGGAAGTGAGGGAGCGCCTGGGCGGCGATGGTCGCGTGCTGATGCCGCTCGACGAGGCGCAGGCGCGCGGCGCCATCCGCCGCCTGCGGGATGAAGGCGCCATGGCCATCGCCGTCTGCCTGCTGCACAGCTACGCCAACCCCGTGCACGAGCAGCGGCTGAAAGCGCTCATCCGGGAAGAGCATCCGGAGGCGTACGTGTCCCTGTCGAGCGAGGTGATGCCGGAGTTCCGCGAATTCGAGCGCTTCAGCTCGACGGTGCTCAATTCGGCCCTCGGCCCCATCATCCGGCGTTACCTGCGCGGCTTCGCGGGACGCGTGGAGCGGCTTGGCGTGCCGGAGGCGCCCCGCATCATGCGCTCCAACGGCGGCATCATGTCGCTCGCGCAGGCGGAAGCGCTGCCGGTCTCGCTGCTGCTCTCCGGCCCCGCCGCCGGTGTGGTGGGCGCGATCCACGTCGCGCATCAGGCGGGGTGTGACGACATCATCACGTTCGACATGGGCGGCACGAGCACCGACGTCTCACTCGTGCGCCAGGGCCATCCCTCCGTCGGGCGGGTGCGGCGGCTTGCCGGCTATGACATCAAGCAGCCGATGGTCGACGTGCATTCGATCGGCGCCGGCGGCGGCAGCCTGGCGCGCGTGGATCGCGGCGGCTTCATCCAGGTCGGACCGGAGAGCGCCGGGGCGCTGCCGGGTCCCGCGTGCTACGGCCACGGCGGCGAGCTGCCCGCGGTCACCGATGCCAACGTGCTCACGGGGCGGCTGGGACCGGCGGGATTGCTGGGCGGGGCCATGAAGCTGGACGCGGAGAGGGCGCAGCGGGCGGTGGCCAAGCACGTGGCGGAGCCGCTGGGCGTGTCCGCGGTGGACGCGGCGCTGGGCGTCATCGCCGTGGTCAATGCCACCATGCTGGGCGCCGTGCGCCGCATCTCCGTCGAGCGCGGCCACGATCCGCGCCGGTTTACCCTCGTGGCCTTCGGCGGCGCGGGCCCGCTGCACGCCGCCGAGCTGGCGCGGGCGCTCCAGATTCCCACGGTCCTCGTGCCCGAGTACCCCGGCGTGCTGTCGGCGCTGGGTCTGCTCGTGTCGGACGTGCGCACGGAGTTCTCCGCCACCCGCGTGATGCCGACCCGCTCCACGGCCACGCGGCAGCTCGACGCCGTCTTCCGGCCGCTGGAGCGTGAGGCCGGTGCGTGGCTGGCGCGCGAGGCGGTCACGGGCGCCAGGCGCAGCATCACGCGCGCGGTGGACATGCGCTACGTCGGTCAGAACCACGAGCTGACGGTGACGCTGCCCGCCGCGCTCGGCGCCGCCCCCGCCGCCACGCTGGGACGGCTCTTCGCCGCACTCCACCGCCGCGTCTACGGCCACGCCGACGAGGGACCGACCGAGATCATCGCCTTCCGCGTCTTCGCCGTCGGCGCCATCGCACGGCCCCGCTTCACAGCGACACAACCCACCACCCCCGCGCCGGTCGCCCATGGGCGATCCGTTCGCCCGGTCTGGCTGGCGACGGGCAGGCGCGCGCAATGCCGAATCGTACAGCGGGACGCGCTCAGACCCGGACAGCGGGTGGCGGGGCCCGCGGTCATCGAGCAGATGGACACCACCACCCTCGTGCTGGACGGGCAGGGGGCGCGGATGGACGCGTACCGCAACCTGATCATCACGGAGGCGTCATGAAGCCGCGGCGTGCACGCTCGACCCGCACCGCGGGCGACCAGATCCGCACGCAGGTCATCGCCAAGATGCTGGATTCGGCGGCGGAGGAGATGGACGTCGCGCTCGTGAAGACGTCGTTTTCGCCGGGCATCAAGGAGCGGGCCGACTGCTCCACGGCCGTCTTCACGCCGGCGGGGGAGATGATCGCGCAGGCCGCGCACGCGCCCATCCACCTCGGCGCCCTCAGCTCGCTCGTGCACGAGATCCAGGGCCGCCACGGCGCCGACGCCTTCCGCGACGGCGACATCTACATGACCAACGATCCCTACACGGGCGGGGGCTCGCATCTCAACGATCTCGTCCTCATCGCGCCCGTGTTTGCCGGCAAGAAGCTGGTGGCGGTGGTCGGCAACATCGCCCACCACTCGGATGTGGGCGGCGCCGTGGCGGGCAGCGAGTACGCGAACTCGATCTCGATCTACCAGGACGGCCTGCGCGTGCCGCCCGTGCACCTGGCGCGCGGCGGGAAGGTCGATCCCGACATGGTCGACTTCTTCATGCACAATAGCCGGCTTCCCGAAGAGCGCCGGGGCGACGTGCGCGCGCAGGTGGGCGCCATCAACATCGGCGTGCGGCGCGTGCTGGAGATCGTGGAGCGCTACGGGCTGCCCGCCCTGTCGGCGGCGATGACCGAGCTGCTCGACTACGGCGAGCGGCGCATCCGGGCCGCGCTGCGCGACGTCCCCGACTTCTCGGTGTCGGGCGAGGAGCTGCTGGATCCGGACAAGCGCGCGGGCGGCGTCGTGCGCATCGCTGTGAAGGTCGTCAAACGGGGCGATGCCATCGCCTTCGACTTCGCAGGCACGAGCCCGCAGCTCGAGGAAGGGCGCAACGTGCCGGAGAGCGCCCTGCTGGCGTCGGTGTATTACTCGGTGAAAGCGCTCGTCGATCCCACGCTGCCGACGAACGCCGGCTACTACCGCGCGATCTCCGTGTCCGCCCCGCCCGGCTGTCTCATCAATGCGCGGCCCCCGGCGGCGGTGGGCACGCGCGTGGGCACCGCGCAGTTCATCGTGAACGCCATCTTCCACGCCATGGCTCCGCTCTTCCCGCTGCGTGCCATCACCGGGTGCGACGGGCGGCGCAAGATCATCTTCACCGGGCACGACACGCGCGCGGACAAGTTCTTCGTCTACTACGAGTCGCTGTCGGGGGGCTCGGGGGCGCGCCACAACAAGGACGGGCTGTCGGGCACGATGGTGCACATGATGAACGTCACCAACCTGCCCGTGGAATGCCTGGAGATGGAGTTCCCGCTCCTCGTGGAGCAGGTGCGCCTGCGCTGCGATTCCGGCGGCGCCGGGCGCTACCGTGGCGGCCTCGGCGTCCGCCGCGACTACCGCATGCTCACCGATCGCGTGCGCATGACGATGATCGCCGAGCGCACCACCGTGCCGAACTGGGGGCTCGACGGCGGCGCCGGGGGCGGCCTCGGCGCCTTCGTTCTCGACCCGGGCGCGCCCGTCGAGCGGCGGGTCGAAAGCCGCGTGGGCGACGTGGAGCTGACGCGAGGGCAGGTGGCGAGCATTCAGACGGCGGGCGCGGGCGGAATCGGCGACCCCCGCGGGCGGCCCCCGGAGCTGGTGCTGGCCGATGTGTTGGAAGGGAAGGTCTCGCTCGAGGCGGCGCGAGACGACTATGGCGTCGACATCGATTTCGCGGCGCGGACTGCGCGTCGCACGGGGAGGAAGGCATGATGATCAGCAGGGTTCGGATGGTGATGGCGGTGGCACTCGGCCTGTCGCTGGCGGCGGCGCCGGCCCACGCGCAGCAAACGCTGCGCGTGGGGCTCTACGGCGAGATCGTGACGCACGATCCGCACGTGGAGCGTAATCGCTACGGTATCGTGCAGCTACGCAACATCTACGAGCCGCTCGTCGATCTGAAGGTCGGCTCCACGCAGCTCGAAGGGGTGCTCGCCACGTCGTGGAAGGTCAGCGACGACGGCAAGACGTACACCTTCCAGCTCCGGCCCAACGTCGTCTTCACCGACGGCACCCCGTTCAACGCCGAGGCCGTCAAGGTCAACGTCGAGCGCATCCAGAAGCTCAAGCTCGGACCGTATCTTCAGGTGCGGCCCATCGCGAAGGTCGAGACCTCGGGCGACCGCGAAGTGCGCATCACGCTCGACAAGCCGTTCAGTCCCTTTCTTCGGGGCCTCGTGCTGGTGCGGATGATCAGCCCCACCGCGCTGCGGAACAACGAGGGCGGCGATTCGGCGCGCAAGTGGCTGGTGGACAACTCGGCGGGCACGGGCCCGTACAAGGTGGTGTCGTGGGCGCACGGGCAGGAGTTCGTCTACACGCGCAACACCGCGTGGTGGGGCAAGCCCGCCGCCAAGGGCTTCGAGCGCGTGAGCCTGCGCGTCATCAGCGAGCCCTCGACACAGCAGCTGATGCTCGAGAAGGGCGACCTGGACATCATCCAGATCTTCAACCGCGACGACCTCGCGCGCCTGCGCGCCAATCCCAGGCTGGAGATCGCGGGGGGGCTGGCGTGGGAGCAGCAGTACGTCCAGCTCAACGCGATGGCGTCGCCGACGAACGACCGCAAGGTGCGGCAGGCGCTGTCGCACCTGTGGAACCCGGAGGACTACATCACCCTCATGGGCGGCACCATGCTGCCCTCCGACGGGCCGGTGCCGGCCGACCTCATCGGCGCCAGGGGCAGCCAGGTCGCCTACCAGTACAACCCCGACAAGGCGCGCGCGCTGCTCAAGGAGGCCGGCATCCAGCCCGGGACCCCGTTCATCATGCATTACAACAAAGGCGATGAGACCAAGCGCCTCACCGCCGAGCTGTACCAGGGGCCGCTCGCGCAGGCGGGCTTCAACGTGCGCATCGAGGTCGACACGTGGCCGGCGCAGCTGAAGCTCATGACCGACTGGTTCAAGGCGCCCTCGCCGCAGACGGCGCGGCATGGCAACCTCTTCAACAGCTCCCCGCGCTACGCCACGGGGTGGGACATGATGTACTACCTCTTCCACAGCGACGCGCGCGGCGGCGTCGGATCCAACTTCATGAACTACTCCAATTCGCGCGTGGACGGGCTGCTCAACGAGGCGGCCACGGTGCAGGACGAGGAGAAATCACTGGAGCTGATCCGCCAGGCGGCGAAGATCGTCGCCGATGACGCGGGCTCGCTCTTCGTGAGCCGGACGAAGGAAATCGTGCCCATGCAGAAGTACATCAAGGGCTACGTTCACCGCAAACAGCTCACGCAATACCTGATGTACCACGAGTTGTACCGGGACTGATGTGGGGCACGCCTTGCGCTACGCCGAGCGTGCGCGTGGGGTGACGGTCGCCGCCGGCGCCGACGAGAGCCGCATGATCTCGTTCGGCGCCGGCGACGCCTATCCGGAAGGCCTGCCCGACATGGGCGAGTTCGCGCGCGTGGCGGCCTCACGGTTCCGCACGGAGACGCTGCAGTACGCGCCGCGCCCCGGGCTGCTTGATCTTCGCGAATGGATCGTCGAATACCTTGCCGCCGACGGCGTGCGCGTCACGCCTCAGCAGGTGGCCGTCGTCAACGGCGCCAAGCACGGCCTCGATCTCGTCTGCAAGCTGTTCCTGGAGCCGGGCGATACCGTCGTGGTCACCACGCCCACCTACATGTCGGCGCTGGGAATCTTTCGCGGCTGGCAGGCGCGTTACCTGGAGATCGGTCAGGACGCGGACGGCATGCTCGTCGACGAGCTCACGGAGCGCCTGGCCGCGCTGGCGCGGGCGGGAGGGGCGATCCCGAAACTCGTGTACGACGTCCCGGAGTTTCACAACCCGACCGGCGTCACCCTCAGCGCGGCGCGGCGGCGGGTGCTCGTCGCACTCGCCCATCGCTACGACATGCTCATCGTCGAAGACGACCCCTACCGTCGCATCCGCTTCGAGGGCGCGGCGGTGGCGCCCATCGCAAGTCTCGACGCGGAGCGCGTCATCGGGTTGGGGACGTTCGCCAAGCTCGTGGCGCCGGGCTTGCGCATCGGCTGGGTGACGGCGTCAGCGGAGATCCTGGGCCGGATGGCGGTCCTGAAGTCGGATGGCGGCACGTGCCCGCTCACCCAGCGCATCATTCTGGAATATTGCCGCGCCGGGCGCCTGGAGCCTCACATCGCGGAGGTCGCGAGGATCTACGCGGGACACCGCGACGTCATGCTGGGCGCTCTTGCGCGCGACCTTCCGCAGGCGCAGTACCGCGCGCCACACGGCGGGTATTACGTGTGGGCGCGGCTGCCGGAAGCGGTGAGCGGCGACAGTCTCGCGGCAGCGGCCGCGCGCCGCGGCGTGAGGGTCCTCCCTGCCAGCCAGTTCTATGCCACGCAGGGGCCGGCCAATTACGTCCGGGTGGCGTTCAGCTACGCCTCGCCCGGGGAGATCATCGAGGGCGTGGGCAGGCTGGGGGAGGCGTTCAAGGACATCGCGTAGTGCCATACATCGAGACCCCGGACGGCCTGCCGCTTCACTACCTGGACGAAGGCCCGCGTGCATCCCCGCCCATCGTTCTCATCCACGGCGAGCCCTGCAGCGCCGCCTTCTGGCGCAGGAACATTCCCGAGCTGTCGCGCCGTCATCGCGTGGTTGCCGTGGATATCCGTGGGCGCGGTGAGTCGGGCAAGACGGAGGACGGCCACACCATCGTGCAGTACGCGCGGGATCTTCGCCACGTGCTCCAGGCGCTGGTGCTGCGCGACGTCGTGGTCGTGGGCTGGTCCCTCGGCGGCTCGATCGTCTGGAGCTACCTCCAGCAGTTCACGGACGACGGCCTCGCGGGGTACGTGAACGTCGATCAGCGTGCCTACCGATTCGTCTCGGACGGCCATCTGCAGGCGCAGGTGTCCGCCATTCGGACCCGGCGGTTACGCCATCATACCGAGTTGATACGGCACTACCTCGGCCCGGAGGCCGGCGAGGACGACGAGGTCGTGCGCTGGATGACGTACGAATGCATGAAGACGCCGACCGAGGCCCATTGCGCGGCGATCACGGATTCCTACCATGCGGACTATCGCCCCTTCCTGCCGCAGGTGCGGCTGCCCACCCGCATCTTCTGGGCGCGATACGGATTGATCCCGCCCGAGACGGCGACGGCCATGGCCGGGGCATGCCGCCGCGCGCAGCTCGTGTTCTTCGAGCACAGCGGGCACCTGTTGCAGTGGACCGAACCGGAGAAGTTCAACACCGAGCTGCTCACCTTCACGCGTGAGGTCCTGCCCGGAGGCTGACAGCCCCCGTCGGCCTCTACGTGCCCGCCGCCGCCCGGGGCATGACGATCCACAGGATGAGGTAGGCGAGGATGCCGGGGAAGGCGACGGACATGATGGACACCACGATGTAGAGGATGCGGACCAGGGTGGGATCCCAGTCGAGCCATTCGGCGATCCCGCCGCAGACGCCCGCGATCATCTTGTTCCGCCGTGAGCGCTGAAGGGCCATGGCAGTATCGTAGCGTGTATGCCCTGCAGGCGCTCGGCGCCCTCACGCTGCTCGCGCTCGCCGTCGCCGCCTTCACGCCGGCCCCCAACGCGGCCGTGCGGCGTCTGGCCGCTCCGCCCGCGCTGGAGCAGGCGGACGCCATCGTGGTGCTCGGTAGCGGCGTGCGGGCGGGCGGCGACCTCACCGACTCCTCGCTGCGGCGGCTGCTGCACGGCGTGTCGCTCTATCACCGCGGGCTGGCGCCGGTGCTCGTCGTCTCCGGCCCCGTGAACCGGGTCGGCGTCGTGGAAGCGCGCGTGCGCGCCGCGCTGGCGGGTGCTCTCGGAGTTCCGGCGGGCGCCATCGTGACCGTCGAGCGCGCGCTCACCACGCAGGAGGAGGCTCGCGAGGTGGCGGCGGCGCTGCGGTCACGTGCGGCGCGGCGCGTCCTCGTCGTGAGCAACAGCCTGCACCTGGTGCGCGGCGTGGGGGTGTTCGAGCACGCCGGCTTCGTGGCGCTCGCGGCACCGGCCGCCGAGATCTCCGACACGGACGACACCCCCGAGCAGCGCCTGGAGCTCACGCGCTACGTGTTGAGAGAGCTCCTCGCCCGCCTGTATTACCGCGCGGCGGGCTATTACTGAGGCGCGTGGACGCCGATCGGCTCGTGGTCTATGCGGCGATTGCCGCCACCAGCGGTGCGGCGCTCGTGGTGGGTGCGCGGGCGCGCGGGCTGCCGTGGGCGGCGCTGCGCCGCGCGGGCGTGCGGGGGCTGGAAGTCATCGGTCTCGCGGCCCTGTTCTTTGCCGCCAACATCGTGGCCGGCACCGCCTTCATCATCGGCATGCGGCTGGTGGCCGGCGTCTTCATCTCGGTCTACACGATGGACGATCTGGTGCTGCCGGTGCTCTCGGCGGCACAGGCGCTCGTCTTCCATCTGTGGCAGGGGCGCGCCGACAGGTAGCGTCCGGCCTCTCCGCCGCCCACCGCCGCTTGAGGTGGGCGATGCGCCGTCGGGGAATCGGGCCCTTTTTGCTAAGATCACGGTCCCGGAGATGACACTGCGACGCGTGCCCGCCCCCGCCTCACCGCCGGAGCCCATCCCGGTCACCGCCGTCCTGCGGACGCGGCCGAAGACGGTCGCCATCCCCGAGCTCGTGGACAGCGTCATCCAGATGGCGCTGGCGCGGCGGGCGAGCGACATCCACTTCGAGCCCAACGAGCAGGGCATCGCCGTGCGCTTCCGCGTGGACGGCCTGCTGCAGAACGTCGAGCAGATCGCGCTCGAGATGCGCGCGGCCGTGATCTCGCGCATCAAGATCATGGGCAGCATGGACATCTCCGAGCACCGCCTGCCCCAGGACGGGCGCATCAAGATCCGCCAGAAGCACCAGTCGGTGGACATCCGCATCTCCACCATGCCGTCGCTCTACGGCGAGAAGGTGGTCATGCGCCTGCTCGACCTCGACAACGCGGCGCTGCCGCTGAGCGGCACCGGCGTGGGGCCCGACCACCTCACGGAGGTGGAGCGGCTCATCCGGCGCCCGCAGGGGGTCATCTTCGTGACGGGGCCCACCGGCAGCGGCAAGACGTCGACGCTCTACGCCTGTCTCAACGACATCGCGAGCGAGACGATCAACATCGTGACCATCGAGGACCCCATCGAGTACGAGATGGCGGGCATCACGCAGATCGGCGTCAACGACAAGGTGGGCCTCACGTTCGCGAGCTGCCTGCGCTCGGTGCTGCGCCAGGATCCCGACGTCATCCTGGTGGGCGAGGTGCGCGACCTCGAGACCGCGCGCATCGCCATGCAGGCCTCGCTCACCGGCCACCTCGTCTTCGCCACCCTGCACACCAACGACGCCGTGGGCGCCATCACGCGCCTCATCGACATGGAGATCCCGCCCTACCTCATCGCCTCCTCGCTCACCGCGGTCCTCGCGCAGCGTCTCGTGCGCGTGCTCTGCCCCGTGTGCAAGCTGGCGTCGGGGCCCGACCCTGCCGTCAAGCAGATGCTGCGCCTCGGCGACGACGTGACGTTCTCCCGCGCGCCCGGCTGCGATTTCTGTCACGGCGCGGGCGCGGCGGGGCGCACGGGCATCTTCGAGCTCATCACGATGACGCCGGCCCTGCGGCACCTCATCACGAGCCGCGCCAGCGAGGCGGAGCTGCGGCAGGCGGCCCGCGCCGCCGGCACCGACTCCCTCTTCAACGACGGCATGCGCAAGGTGCTCACGGGGACAGTCGCCTACGAGGAGCTGCTGCGTGTCGCCGAGCCCGAGCACCGGTCCGAGCCTTAAGGTGGTCGCGCCGGCGCGGATCTTCGTCCTCGAGGACGAGCATCCCGTGCGCGCGGTCATCGTGGAGGCGCTCACGGACGCCGGGTACGCGGCCACCGGCTTCGCCGACGGCGCCGCCGCCCTCGACGCGCTCGCCCTCGAGCAGCCGGAGATGATCGTGCTCGACATGCGCATGCCGCGCATGGACGGCTTCGAGTTCCTCAACAAGCTGCGCGCCAATCCCGCGTGCGCCTCCATCCCGGTCATCATCGTGTCCGGGCTGGGCGACGAGCTGTTGCGCGCCATCGACGCGCGGGCGGCGGAGAGCCTGGGCGTGGTCGGCATCTTCGCCAAGCCGTTCGACGTGCCGACGCTCGTGCGGTACGTGCGCGGAAGTCTCGCCCGCTCCCGCTGACTCACCCGCCGCCCGCGCGCGCTGATTATTTCACGAGGCGCGGGCGGGCGGGTGTCGGGGTGCGAGCGATTTCATTATATGGGGGGTCTCGAAGAGCCCCCCCAAGCCCCCCTCG
>JBBDXO010000223.1:0-2345 GCA_040902295.1 Candidatus Rokuibacteriota bacterium
CGGCTGCACACGACGCGCCGTCAGCTCGAGACGTTCGGGCTGCACGCGGCCCGCCTCGACGTGCGCGAAGACTCCGCCCTCCTCGCCGCGGCCCTCGGCCGTGTGCTCGACGCCCTCGGCGTGGCGGCCGACTTCGAGCGGCGCGACGACGCCGCGCGCACGGCCATCCTGGTGCGCCTGCTCGCCCACGACGCGCCGCCACCGGCCGCGCTCGCCGGCGTGCTCGACGGCCTCGACGAGCGCGCCGCCGAGACGTGGCGCCTCTTCCGCCTCCTCGCCCGGGCCGCCCGCGTGTACGGCCGCGCCACGCTGGGACCGGTGATCGTCTCGATGACCCGCGGCGCCGCCGACATCCTCGCGGTGCTCCTCCTCGCGAAGTGGGCGGGCGGCGTGCCCGGCCTCATGGCCGTGCCGCTCTTCGAGACGCTGGCGGATCTCGACGCCGCGCCGCGCATCATGACCGAGCTGTTCTCGCTCCCCGTGTATGCGGCCAACGTGCGCGCGTGCGAGGGCGAGCAGATGGTGATGATCGGCTACTCCGACAGCAACAAGGACTGCGGCTACCTGGCGGCGAGCTGGGCGCTCTATCGCGCCCAGGAATCGATCGCGCAGGTGTGCGATGCGCACGGCGTCGCCCTCACGCTCTTCCACGGGCGCGGCGGCAGCGTGGCCCGCGGCGGCGGCCCCGCCGGCCGCGCCATTCGCGCGCAGCCGCCCGGCACCGTGCGGGGCCGCTTCCGCGTCACCGAGCAGGGCGAGACCATCGCCTCCCGCTACGCCGACCACGACCTCGCGCACCGCCACCTGGAGCAGATCGTGAGCGCCGTGCTCCTGGCCTCCGCGGAGACGGCACCGGACGTCCCCGCCGAGTGGCGCACGGCGATGACGGCCATGGCCGCCGCCGCGCGCGACGCCTTCCTGGGCCTCGTCGAGCGCACCCCCGGCTTTCTCGAGTACTGGCGCGCGGCCACGCCCATCGAGGAGATCACCCGCCTGCGCCTCGGCTCGCGGCCGGCGGCGCGCGGGCGCGGCACCCTCACGCGCGCGGACGTGCGCGCCATTCCGTGGGTGTTCTCCTGGATGCAGAGCCGGTTCAACCTGCCGGGCTGGTACGGGCTCGGCAGCGGGCTGCGCGCCGCGGAGCCGGCGCGCCTGCGGGCGATGTACGACGGCTGGCCCTTCTTCCGGGCCCTCCTCGACAACGCGGAGATGTCGCTGCTCAAGGCCGACCTCGGCATCGCGGCGCTCTACTCCGACCTCGTCCCGGACCGGCGCCTGGCCGCGCGTGTTTTCGCTGCCATTACGGGCGAATACGCCCGCACGCGTGAGGCGATACTGGAGACGACCGGCCACGCCGAGCTGATGGACGGCGACCCCGTCATCCAGCGCTCCATCCAGCTCCGCAACCCGTACGTCGATCCGCTGAACTACATCCAGGTCGAGATGCTCCGCCGTCTGCGTGCCCTCGACGATCCCGAGGGTGCGCAAGCCGAGCGCTGTCGCGAGGTCATCGTGCTCACCGTCAACGGCATCGCCGCCGGGCTGCGCAACACCGGCTGAGATCGACGCCGCTGTGTTGAGGGCGACCGCCCCCCTGGACCCCGGGGGCGAACGGGTCTACGATCGGCCACCTGCACTTTCCGCACGGAGGACGCCATGAAGGACGGCCTGCGCTTCGTCGACTGCGACATGCACATCATGGAGCCGCCCGATCTCTTCGAGCGCTACCTGGACGCGCGCTTCAGGGACCGGGTCATCCTGCCCATCAAGGCCGACGGCCGTCCGGTGCGCGGCACCATCGTCGTCGACGGGCTGCCCAATACGCGGGACGCCGAGCTGCAGCAATATCGCAAGCGGCAGCGGACGGGCGCGACCGATAGCGGCCAGCCCCTCTCCGGCTCGCGGCTGGCCGAGACGGGGCGCCTGGACTTCGCCATCGAGCGCAAGTACAACCCCGAAGCGCAGGTGATGGGCATGGAGATGGAAGGCGTCGACATCGCCGTCCTCTATCCCACCACGGGCCTGAGCCTGCTCGCCCGCGACGGCATGGATCCCCGCCTGGCGCTCGCCCTCTGCGAGGCCTACAACAACTGGATCCACGAGTTCTGCCAGTACAGTCCCGCGCAGCTGAAGTTCGTGGCGATGCTGCCGCCGCACGACGTGCACCTGGCCTGCCGCGAGCTGCGGCGCTGCGTGCGCGAGCTGGGCGCGGTGGGCTCCTTCATGCGCCCGAACCTCGTCAACGGCCACTACTGGCACTCCAACTACTGGGAGCCGCTCTACGCGCTGCACGAGGAGCTCGACGTCACCTGGGGCTTTCACGAGGGCACCGGCGCCTGGTACTC
>JBBDXO010000224.1:0-16154 GCA_040902295.1 Candidatus Rokuibacteriota bacterium
CGACCGCCGTGTCCGCCAGGCGGTGGTGGCCGCGATCAACCGTCCCGCGCTGCTCCAGGACATCTTTCGCGGGCGGTTCATCCCCGCGCACGGCGTGCTTCCCCCCGGCACCCTCGGCTTCAATCCCGCCGTGAAGGGCATTCCCTTCGACCCTGGGCTTGCGCGCCAGCTCCTCAAGGAGGCGGGCAACGCGGAGGGACGCGGTCTGCCTCCCGTCACCTTCTGGTCCAGCGTGAAGTCCGACCGCATCGTCCAGGAGCACGCGGCGATGAAGGAGGCGCTGAAGGCGGTGGGCATCGCGGCCGACTTCAAGTACCAGACGGACTGGCCGGCCTTCTCGAAGCTCCTCGCGGACGGCCAGGGGCACGCGTTCCTGTACGCCTGGTACGCGGACATCCCTGATCCGGACAACTTCCTGCACCTGCTCTTCCACTCGAGGAGCCCGCGGAATTACATGCGCTATGCCAACCCGATCATCGACGACATGCTGACCCACGCGCGCAACGAGGCGGATCTGCCCAAGCGCGTCGATCTCTATCGCCGCGCGGAGCAGATCATCCTCAACGACGCTCCCGTGCTTCCCGTCTGGCACTACCCGTACGAGCGGCTCTTCCAGCCCTACGTGCGCAGCGTGGAGGTCAACGGCCTCGGTGATCCCTACATCCCTCTGCGGAAGATCTGGCTGGAGCGGCGATGAGGCTGCAGGCGAAGTTCTTGACGGGCACGCTGCTCGTGATCGCCTTCGTCATGACGGCCGTCATCGTCGTCGTGGATACGCACCAGCGCGCCGCCATCGTGGGCGAGGTGGAGCGGCGGGGCGGCGTGCTCGCGCGCAGCCTCGCGGCCACCTCCCACGGGGCGCTCCTCCTCTACAACTTCACCGCCCTCGAGCAGAACGTGGCGCGCGTGGCGGCGGAGGCGGACGTCGTGTACGCCATCGTGATCGACGGCGAGGGCAGGGTGGCCGCGCACAGCCGCCGCCCCGAGCGTGTGGGCGTGGCTCTTTCGGACGCGGTCGATCGGGCCGCGGCGGCGGCCGAGGTGGCCCTCACGCAGGAGACGGTGCATGACGGTGAGCCGATCTACGACTTCTCGATGCCCGTCATGGTGGAGGCGCAGAAGTGGGGCACGGCGCGCATCGGGCTCTCCAAGCACCGGATGGAGGCCGAGATCCAGGACACGCGCCGGGAGCTGGGCGGGCTGACCTTCGCCATGCTCGTGGCGGGCGGTGTCGCCGCCTTCCTCGTCGCGCGCCGCATCTCCCGCCCCATGCAGGAGCTGGCGGCGGGCGCGGCGGCCATCTCGCGCGGTGACCTCAACCAGCGCATCGAGCCCGCCACGCACGATGAGATCGGGCGCCTCGCCATCGCCTTCAACCACATGGCCGCCCAGCTCCTGCAGCAGCGCACGGCGCTCGAGGATGCCAACGGCGAGCTGCGCCGGCGCTTCGACGAAGTGGCCGATCTCAAGACGTATACGGACAACATCCTCAGCTCGCTCACGAGCGGCATCGTCACCGTCGACCTCGAGGGGCGCGTGGTCAGCCTGAACCCGGCCGCCGAGCTGATGACGGGCTTCTTCGGCGGCGAGGTGACGGGCCGGTACTGCACGGAGGCCTTCGCGCACACCACGGAGCTCGGCGAGGCGCTGATGGAGACGCTCACCACGCGCACCGCGATGCCGGGGCGCGCGCTCACGCTGCGCCGGCGCAACGGCCGCTCGCTGCCCGTGGAACTGAGCACCTCGCCCCTCAAGGGCGTGGAGGGCAAGGACCTCGGCGTGATCGCCGTGCTGCGCGATCTCACGGTGGTGCGCGAGCTCGAGAACCGGCTCCGGCGCTCCGACCACCTCGCCGCCCTCGGCGGCATGGCGGCCGGTCTCGCGCACGAGATCAAGAACCCGCTCATGTCGCTGCTGACGTTCAGCCGTCACCTCGCGCGCAAGTTCGACGACCCGGGCTTCCGGCAGAAGTTCCTCTCCGTGGTTCCCCGCGAGCTGGAGCGCATCAACGGCATCGTGGAGGGGCTGCTGGAGCTGGCGCGGCCGACGCGCCTGCACTTCCAGCCTCTGCGCGTGTCCACGCTCATCGAACGCGTCCTGGAGCTGTACGGCAACCAGATCGACCAGGCGGGCGTGCGCGTGAGCCGCGAGTACGCGCGCGACCTGCCCGCCGTGTGGGTCGACCAGGAAGCGCTCTACCAGGCGCTCGTCAACCTCGTCACCAACGCGCTGGACGCGATGGCGCTGGGCGGGCATCTCACCGTGCGGGCGGGCTGGAGCGATCCGGCAGAGTTCGTGCTGCCGGGCCGCGGGGCGCGGCGGCGGGTGATGATCGAGGTGGAGGACACGGGGACGGGTATCGCCCCCGCCGACAGCGACCGCGTGTTCACGCCCTTCTTCACGACGAAGGAGAGCGGCACCGGCCTGGGGCTGGCGCTCACGCACAAGATCATCGAGGACCACGGCGGCTCCATCGACTTCCGCTCCGCGAGCGGCGGCGGCACGGTGTTCAGAGTCATCCTGCCCCTCACGCCCACGACCGCGGACGCCGGCCATGACCAGACCGTCCTGTGATCCTCTCTCCTCCGGCGGGACGCCTGATCGAGGAGCGCCACGGGTTGCCCGGTCCGCCCCGGGCGCGGGGGGCAATGGGGGGGCATCTCCGGGCCTCCCCCGTGATCAGATGAGCGGACGACCGAGCGTCGAGGAGGTGCTGGCCGACAACGAGCGGCTCCGCAGGGAGCTGGAGGCCGCGCGCACGCAGGTGACCGCGCTCGAGGACGAGCTCCGGACGGCGCACCGCATGGAGGCGGTGGGGCGGGTGGCGGGCGGCATCGCGCACGACTTCAGCAACGTCATCGCCGTCATCGCCGGCTATGCCGACCTCCTGCTCCGGCGGGCGGACGCCACGGAGCCCATTCGCGCGCACGCCGAGTCCATCAAGAAGGCGACCACCTGGGGCCAGCAGCTCACGCAGCACGTGATCGCCTCCGGGCGCCGGCCGCCGCCGATGACGCGAACGGTCGACCTCAATGCCATCGCCACCAGCGTGGCACGCACGCTCACGCCGCTCTTCGGCGATCACATCCACGTGGCGCTGCGGCTCGATCCCGGCCTGCCCGCGGTGGCGGTGAACCCCGGCCAGCTGGAGCAGGTGGTCATCAACCTGCTCATCAATGCGCGCGATGCCCTCGCCGGCGGCGGGCGCGTGACCGTGGAGACATCCGCCGTCGAGCCGGACGACAGGCCTCGCGGCGCCACGCCTTCCCTCGTCCGCCTGCGGGTCACGGACACCGGCTCCGGGATGGACGCCGCCACCCTCTCGCGCGTCTTCGAGCCGTACTTCACGACGAAGGACGCCGGCAAAGGGACCGGGCTCGGCCTCTCCACCGTGTTCGGCATCGTGACCCAGCACGGCGGACAGATCGAGGTGACGAGCGAGGTGGGCGAAGGCGCCACCTTCACCGTCCATCTGCCGGCCGCGGGAAACGGCTCGACAGCCGTGCCGGCCGCCACGCCGGCGGCGGGCGCCGTGCTGCTCGTGGAGGACGAGCCCGGCGTGCGCGACCTCGTGGTGGAGATCCTCGAGCTGGCGGGGTTTCAGGTCCTGCAGGCGCGCGACGCCGCGCACGCGATGTCCGCCAGCCGCCGGCACGACGGACTTCTGCGGCTGCTCGTCGCCGACCTGAGCGCGCCCGGCGTGCGGGGGGAGCGCCTGACGCAGGAGCTCCTGAAGACGCGCCCGGGCCTGAAGGTGCTCTACCTGTCCGGCGACCTCGAGGATGCCGTCGAAGAGGCGCCGGGGGGTGGCGCCGGTCGGGCCGTCATCCACAAGCCCTTCACGATCGACGCCCTCATGCGCGCGCTCACGGAGCTGCTCGCTACGCGTTGAGGCGGCGCCGGAAGACGCCGAGCAGTCCCCGGGGCATGAAGATCACCATGAGCACGAAGATGATGCCGACGGGGATCAGGTAGTACTGCGTGAAGTAGCGCGACAAGACTTCACGGAGCATGAAGAAGGAGGCGGCGCCCACCACCGGCCCCACGAGGGTGCCCATGCCCCCCAGCACGGTGAAGATGACGACCTCGCCCGAGATCAGGAAGAACACGAAGTCGGGCGCCGCGAACCGGTTCTGCACGGCGTAGAGCACGCCCGCCAGCCCCGCGAACAGGCCCGACAGCATGACGGCGACGATCTTGTAGCGCTCCACCGGATAGCCGATGGCGCGCGTGCGCGGCTCGTTCTCGCGGATCGACTGCAAGACCATGCCGAACGGTGACTGGGTGATCCGCCGCAGCGTGAGATAGGAGAGGGCCACCACCGCGAGCACGAACCAGTGCAGGGTCGTGGACGTGAAGCGCGCGCTGACGAGGCCGGGGATGGAGAAGGGCGGCTGGCTGAAGGCGAGGCCGTTCTCACCGCCGGTCACTTCCGTCCACGTGAAGATGATGACGTAGAAGATCTGCGAGAACACCAGGGTCGTGATCGCGAAGTAGATGTCGCGCAGCCGCGTGGAGAAGTAGGCCACGAACATGGCGACGAGGCCCGCCGCCACCAGCCCGTAGAGGATCGCCAGCCACAGGCTGGGCGGGCGCACGGTGAGCAGGGCGGCGGCGGCGCCGTACATGCCGAGTCCGAAGAAGGCCGAGTGGCCGAACGACACCATCCCCGTGTAGCCGATGAGGATATCCAGGGACATCGCGAGCAGGCCCCAGATGAGGATCTCGGTCACGAAGCGGCGCCAGAACTCCGGCAGCCCGAGGGGCACCACCGCGAGCAGGCCCACCACGACGGCGAAGCCGATCCAGTAGGCGGGGGACGGTCCGGTGCGGGATGTCATGGTCACTTCGGTGTGGGCACGAAGAGCCCCGTGGGTCGGAAGAGCAGCGTGATCACGAGGACCACGAACGACACGATGACGGCCTGCGCGGGGCTCACGAAGAGGGAGGCATACGACTCCAGCAGGCTCACGAAGATCGACGCGAGGATGGAGCCGCCGAGGTTGCCCATGCCCCCCACCACCACGACCACGAAGGCGCGCAGCGTGAAGTCGATCCCGATCGTCTGGGTGACGCCCACGAGGGGGGCGAAGAGCACGCCGGAGGCGGCCGCCATGCCGGCGCCGATGGCGAAGACCACGGCGTGCACGGTGGGCACGGGAATGCCCATGGCGGAGGCCATCACGCGGTCCTGCGTGGTGGCCCGGATCCAGATGCCGTAGGTGCCGTACTTCATGAAGAGCCACAGGCCGCCGATGATGGCCCCCGACAGCAGGGCGATGAGGATGCGGTAGAACGGGTACTCCAGGTAGAACAGCGTGAACTGACCTCCGATCGGCTCCGTGATGTTGCGCGCTGACGGCCCCCACTGCCAGAGCGCGTAGTTCTGGATCACGAGCGACATGCCGAAGGTGGCGAGGATCGTGGTGAGGGGATCGCGGCCGAGGAGCGGACGCAGCGCCGTGACCTGGATGGCGGCGCCCAGCACACCGATGACGATCACCGCCACCACCAGCGCCGCCCAGAAGTTGCCCGTGGTGAGGAAGACCCCCGAGCCCGTGTAGGCGCCGAGCATGAGCAGATCGCCGTGGGCGAAGTTGACGACGTCCATGATGCCGAAGATCAGCGTGAGCCCCGAGGCCACGAGCGCCAGGATCATGCCGCTCACGAGGCCGTTCACCGTCTGCACGAGAATCTGGTCAAGGGGGATTCCCACGGTCACACTCCGAGGTACTGGTGAATGACGGCGTCGTTGGCGCGCAGCTCACTGGCAGGCGCGTGGTGGCGGACGGCACCCTTCTCCATGATGTAGACGCGCTCGGAGACGGCGAGGGTGAGCGGCACGTTCTGCTCGACGAGCAGGATGGCCACGCCCTCGCCGTGCAGGAGCTCGATGATCTCGCGGATCTGGCCCACCATCCGCGGCATCAGCCCCTCCGTCGGCTCGTCGAGGAGGATGATCCTGGGCTCCAGCATCATCGCGCGCGCGATGGCGAGCATCTGCTGCTCGCCGCCGGAGAGCGTGCCCCCCGCCTGGTCTCGGCGCTCGCGCAGCACCGGGAAGTGCCGGTAGACCTTCTCCAGCAGGCTGTCGCGCCGCTCCGCGCTCACGCCGCGCCGGTCGAGGCCCGTGCGGAGGTTCTCCAGCACGGTGAGGAGCCGGAAGATGCGCCGGTCTTCCGGCACGTAGGCGATGCCCAGCGCCGGCAGCGAGTGCGTGGCACGGCCGACGAGGCTCCTGCCGTCGAAGGTGATGGCGCCGGAGGTCGCCCGCACCAGCCCCATGACCGTCTTGAGAGTGGTCGACTTGCCGACGCCGTTGCGGCCGAGGAGGCCGACGACCTCTCCGGGGCCGACGTCGATCGACACCCCGTGCAGCACGTGGGACTTCGCGTAGTGGGCGTGGACGTCCTTGAGGGCGAGCATCAGGTCTTGAGGTACACCTCCTGCACGCGGGGACTGGCCTGGATGTCCTCGGGCGCGCCCTCGGCGAGCACCTCGCCGTAGTGCAGGACCGTGATGACCTGCGCGAGCCCCATCACCACCTCCATGTCGTGCTCGACGATGAGGATGGTGAGGTTGGCGGCGATGCGGCGGATGAGGGCGACGATGTGGTGCGTTTCCGCCACGCTCATGCCCGCGGTAGGCTCGTCGAGGCAGAGCACCTTGGGCTCGGTGGCGAGCGCGATGGCGATCTCGAGGGTGCGCTGCTCGCCGTGCGAGAGGTTCGACGCCAGCTCCTCCGCCTTGCCGTCGAGCTCGAGGGAGGCGAGCACGGCGTGGGCGCGCTCGATCACGTCCGTGTAGGAGCGATAGTGGCGCAGCATGCTCCAGTTGTGGTGGCGCGACTGGGCGGCGATGCGCACGTTCTCCAGCACGCTGGCGCCGGGCATGATGTTGGTGATCTGGTACGAGCGCGCCACGCCGAGGCGGGAGATCCGGTAGGGGGGCAGTCCCGTGATGTCGGCGGAGTCGAAGACGATCCGCCCCCCGGTCGGCCTGATGACGCCCGTGAGGCAGTTGAAGAGGGTCGACTTGCCGGCGCCGTTGGGCCCGATCACGGCGCGGATCTGGCCCTTCGGCACGGCGATGGAGACGTTGTTGAGCGCGGTGAGTCCTCCGAACCGGACGGTGAGCCCGTCGGTTCGGAGGATCATCGAGTCGGACGTCACGCCTTGGGGAAGGTGCACGCGGGCGGGAAGACCGTCTTCTCTTTCGGCACCACCTCCACGATCTTGTGCTTGCCGTTGGCGATCGTGAAGATGAACTCGCGCAGGAACGCCTGGTGGTCGTCCTTGCGCAGCGTCTTGTCGCCCTGCGGGAAGTCCTCGCTCTCCTTCACGTCGAGGCCCTCGAGCGCCTCGATCAGCTTCATCGTGTCCTCGCGCCCCCTGAAGCCCGACTTCTGGAAGCCGATCTTGAGGAAGTTCATCGCCTCGTAGTTGGACTGCACGTAGCGGTCCGGCAGGGGGCCCGAGGGGTCGACCTTCTTCAGGCGCGCCACCGCCTCGTCGAAGAACTTCTTGTGATGCGGCGTGTTGAGGGGGCCCTCCATGACCGGGACGTACCGGTTGATGCCGATGAAGCCCTCGATCTTGTTGCCGAGCGCGGGCAGGTTCGTCGACTCCGCGATGGCGCCGTCACCCGCCCACTTGTACTTCTTGGTGAGGCCGAGGTCGTACGCCTGGTTGCCGATGGTCACGCCGTCCTTGCCGAAGAAGATGGCGAAGAGGCCGTCGAAGTTGCCGGTGATCCGGGACAGGAACGAGTTCATGTCCGCGGTGCCGAGCGGGATGCCCGTGGTGCCCGCCACCTCGCCGCCCGCCTTCTTGATCTGCTCGGCGTACGCGTCCTTGGTGGACTGCCCCCAGGAGTAATCGGCGTACGCGATGTGCCACCTCTTGCCCATCTTGCCCACGAGGTACGGCGCCATGGCCACCGCCTGCGCGGGCGCGTAGTCGAAGGGCCGGAAGGTGTAGCGGCTGCACTTGCTCGTGGTGAGCGTGGTGTCCAGGCACACGCCGATCATGTTGACGATCTTGTGCTCCTCCCAGACGGGCGTGCAGGCCAGGCATATGTTGGACAGGAAGCCGCCCTGGTGGACGTCGACCTTGTCCTCGAGCGCCAGCTTCTCCGCCTTGCGGCGGCCGGTATCGGGCTTGGACTGGGAGTCCTCGACGATCAGCTCGATGGGACGGCCGTTGATGCCGCCGGACTTGTTGATCCGATCGACCGCCATCTGCGTGCCCACGAGGGCCGTGATGCCGCCCGCCGCCGCGGCGCCCGTCAGCGGCTGCATCGAGCCCACCTTGTACGCCTTGGCCTGGCCGAACGCCTCACGCCAGGGCGCGGGCACCAGCATGGTCGCGCCCACGGCGCCCGCGGCCGTCGCCGAGAGGCCGAGGAACCGCCTGCGCGTCGTCTTGCCGCTGTACCACATCTCGTTCGCCCACGGGGAATCCTGCCATCGCTCGGCCATGCAAAGCCTCCTTGGGATGCCCACGGAGCGGGCATCGGGTAAGCGGAGAGAAAAGTGCGCCTTTTCTACACTAACGGGCGGGAGGAAGCAAGGGGTCCCCATCAGTGTCACGGGCGCCTTGTCGGCCCGTCCCCTGGAGGGCCATACTCGCTCTGGTGCCCGCCGTCAGCAGGGGCGAGGCATCGAGCGCCGCTGGGCGGTCGCGCGCGGCTGGATGTCGCTGCGGCAGGCGCGGCGCCTGATGCTCCACGGCGGTGGAGCGAGGCCCGCGCGCACCTGCGCCGCGCGATCCATCACGGGCGCCGCCGCACCGCCCACCTCGCGCTGCACGAGGCCGTCACGACACGCCGTGAGTCCGCCCGGGGCTCGTACTTCACGTGGGCGATGGAGCGGCACTTCGCCCGCGGCTACCGGCAGGCGCGGGCCGCTCCAGCCCCGAGAGCGTCAGGGCGCGCTTGATGGCCTCGCGCTCCGCCGCCGGCACCGGCGTGAGCGGCGGGCGCACGTGGGCGGCGGGGATGCGGCCGAGGATCACGAGCGCTTCCTTCATGCGGTTGTGCATGTCCACGAAGGGCGGCGCGTAGAAGACGTCGACGAGCGGCTGCAGCCGGCCGTTCACGCGGCGGGCCCCGTCGAGATCGCCCTTCTGCACGGCGGCGAAGAGCTCCGCCTGGAGATCCGCGGCCACGCTGCCCATGCCGGAGATGGCGCCGTCGGCGCCCACCAGGAAGCTGGCCATGAGCGACATGGTGAACGACGACAGCATGGCGACGGGCCGCCCGGTGGAGCGCAGCGCGCGCAGGTTCCGCTCGTAGGCCACGATGTCGTTGGACCAGTCCTTCACCGCCGCCACTTGGGGTATCTGCGCCACCTGCGCCAGCGTCTCCGGCGAAAAGCCGATGCCGCAGGCGGGCGGGTACTCGAAGGCGACGATGGGGATGCCGACGGTGGCGACCTCGGTGTAGTGGCGCAGGACCATGTCCGGCTTGTGCTGGGCGCCCCACATGAACAGCGTGGGCGGGAAGAGCAGGATGCCCGCCGCCCCGCCCGTTTTCGCGTCGCGTGCCAGCTCCACGGCGTCCGCGGTGCCGTCGGTGTAGACGCCGGCGACGATGGGGCACGTGCCCGCCACCTCGTCGAGGGCGATGGCGAGCGCGCGCCGGCGCTCCTCCCGGGTGAGCGAGGCCACTTCGGCGGCATGGCCGTTGACGACGATCCCCGTCACCCCGCGCGTGTCGGCCAGCCAGCGCAGGTGCCCGCGGTAGGCGGGCTCGTCGATGGAGAGATCCGCCCGGAAGGGCATGATGTTCGCCGGCATGATTCCCGAGAAGCGTAGCGGCTCTGTCATCGCGCAACTCCTTGTGTCCACTCCGAGATGGTGTCGAGCACGTGCTTCGATGATACGACGCGGCCGAAGGCGCGGCCGATGATATCGAGCGTGGCGCGCTGGATCTCCGGCCACAGCGTGGCCACCCCGTCCTCCACCACGCTGATCCGGTACTCGTGGTTGAAGGCGCCCACCACCGTGGACAGCACGCAGATGTCCGTCATCGTGCCCGTGATCACGAGCGACGTGATCCCTTGCGCGCGCAGGGCGCCGTCCAGCTCGGTGCCGGCGAAGCCGTCGTACCACCGCTTGCGCACGACGAGCTCGTGCGGACGCGGCGCGAGCGCCTCCACCGTGCGCGCGCTGGCATCGCCCTCCAGGCACGAGGAGGACGGCATGCCGAAGCCGCGGGGGGCGCCGGGGGCGGCGGGCCGGTGCTCGGGGTGCAGCTCACCCACGAGCAGGGGCGCGCTCGGCGAGTACGTGAACTCCGTGAAGACCACCGGCAGGCGCCGGGCGCGGAAGGCCTCCACGAGGGCGCGGATGACGGGCACCGCCTCGCGCGCGGGGGGCACCTCCATCGCCTCGCCGGGATCGACGAAGCCGCGCTGCATGTCCACCACGAGCAGCGCCGTGCGGCCGGGCTCGAGCCGGAGGATGCGCTCGAAGGCCGCCGAACGCTCCGTCATGGCTTCCGAGCCCCCTGCAGCCGGGGCAGGATGTCCCTGGCGATGATCTCCACCTGCTCCGGCTGGTACCGGTAGGGAATCAGGATGAGCCGGTCCACGCCGCACGCCACGTGCGCCCGGAGCTGCTCCACGCACTCGTCCACGCTGCCGCGGATGGCGTGCTCGATGGTGGACTCGCTCCACGCCGCCACGTCCCACTCCGTCTGCAGCCACGTGCGCATCGGCGCTTCCGTCTCCGCGCGGGACGTGCCGACGAGAATGGCGAGCTGGTTGGTCCCCGTGAGCGTCGCGGGATCGCGGCCCGCCTCGCGGGCAAAGCCCAGGATCTTCTCCCAGCCCTTCGTGTAGCTCTCGGGCGTGTAGAAGTAGGTGAGCCAGCCGTCGGCCCTGGTGGCCACGCGCTTGAGCACGGCGTCGACGTAGCCGCCGATGAGGATGGGCGGCCGCGGCCGCTGCGCCGTTCTGGGGACCATCACCGCCTCGCGCAGGTTGAACTCGTCGGCCTGTAGCGTCACGCGCTCCTGCGTCCACAGCTTCGTGAGGATCTCGAAGTTGCGCTCGAAGAGCCGGCCGCGCTGCTTGAAGGGCACGCCCACCGCGTCGAACTCGCGCGCGTACCAGCCGGCGGCGACGCCCAGGATGAGCCGGCCCTTGGAGATGACGTCGAGGGTGCCGAGCGACTTGGCGGCCACGGTGGGGTTCCGCAGCGGCAGCACCAGCACGCCCGTGCCCAGCTTGATGCGCGAGGTGCGCGCGGCGATGGCGGTGAGGGTGCCCACCGCGTCGAGGATCGGGAAGGCGGGCTCCACGCCGAGGATGACGTGGTCCCATGCCCACAGCGACTCGAAGCCGAGCGCCTCCGCGCGCTGCGCATAGGCGAGCAGCGCGTCGACGTCCGGCGTCTCGGTGGGGCCGACGAAGTTCTTGATGGCGAGTCCGACGTGCACGAGGTCTCCTTTGAAGAGGTCTAGCCGAGGAAGCGGCGCTCGGGATCGATGGCGCGGAGCATGTCGAGCTCGTCCGGCGCGGGCGGGGTGGTGACGCCCACCTCCTTCGGCGCCAGCATCTCGAAGCCCGTGTGGTCCCGGACCTGCTCGACGGTGACGCCGGGGTGCAGGGCCTCCATCCGCATGCGCTTGCTCTGCGGGTCGAAGTCGAACACGCCGAGCGTGGTGACCACCTTCGAGACCCCGCCGAAGGCGAGGCCGGCGCGGGCGCGGGAATCGCCGCCGGTGAGCCAGGCGGGACTGGTGACGAAGTCCACGCGCGGGATGAAGCGCCGCCGCTCGTGCGTGGTGAGGATGATCACCTCGCGGCAGAGGGAGGCGATGTCGTTGGCGCCGCCCGTGCCCGGCAGCCGCGTCTTCGGCTTCCAGTAGTCGCTGCCGATGACGGAGGTGTTGATGTTGCCGTACTGGTCGATCTGCGCGCCGCCCATGAAGCCGTAGTCGATGAAGCCCCGCTGCGCGAAGAGGAAGGCATCCGTGATGCCGGGCAGCATGGTGGCGCGATGGCCCGTGCGCATCTCGTTGGTGGAGATGGGCAGCCGTCCCGGCTTGATCTGGGGGCCGATGATGCCGCCCTCGATGATCATCGTGAGCCGGGGGGCGTGACGCTGCTGCGCGAGGACGGCGGCGAGTAACGGCACGCCCACGCCCGCGAACACCGTGGTGTCGTCGCGGAGCTGGCGCGAACCCATGACCGCCAGCAGCTCGGAGGGCGTGAAGGCTCCGCTCACCGCGGCACCAGCTCGCGCGCGGCGCGCTGCTGGCGGGCGAGGCGCTCGCCGCCGAAGAGGTCGAGGTACTCCGCGTAGGTGGCGGGCGCGTCGACGTAACGCGCGATGTAGTCCGTCACTGCCTGCGGTCCCTGCGCGTCGATGGCGGCCACGTACTCGCTGAAGTGGTCGTAGTCCGCCTCGTAGAGGCCGTAGCACTCGTGCGGGAAGGAGCCGAAGGGCACGTGCACGAGGGCGTCCACGAGCATGCCCGGGATGACCGTGCGATCGCCGTGCCGCCGCGTCTCCTCCTCCGTGATGATCTCCTCGGTGGTGACGAGCACGGTGGTGGCGGCGCGGGCGATGTCGGCGTCCATGTGCGGATAGCCGTCGATCTGGCAGTTGCCGAAGCGGTCCGCGCGGTGCACGTGGAGGATGGCGACGTCCGGGAAGAGGGCGGGCACGGCGCCCAGCATCTCGCCCGTGTACGGGTCCTGCACGGTCTTCATGCCGCCCACGCCCATGAGGTCGGAGCCGAGCATGGTGAGCGTGGGCAGGAAGGGCAGGCCCATGCCGGCCGCGCGAAAGCGCAGCCCGAGCGCGAGGTGGCTCCACTCCTCGAGGGCGACTTTCCCGGATTCGACGTGGTGCCGCATGATCTTCGACACGCCCCACGGCAGGCCGATGGACATCCAGGCGGTGACCACGCGGTCCACCACGCCCGCCGTCATCATGAACTCGCCCTCGGTGCACATGAGGTTGCGGGCGAGCGTGAGGCCGCGCCGGCGCGCGCGCACGATCTCGCGCACGAGCGCCATGGGCGTGCGGGAGAACAGGCAGCCGCCCACGGCGACGGTGTCGTGATCGCGGATGCGCGCGGCGGCGTCCTCGACGCTGGTGAGCTTCTCTGCCGCCGACTTCGCCTTCGCTTCGAGCCGCCGCCGGGCGGCGACGAAGTCGTACTCGGCCGGATTCAGGCGAGGATCTCCCAGGACGACTGGTAGCGGTCGAGCTCGGCCTTGGTCTTGGGATCCATGGGGTGCTCGCGCTCGGGCACCTCCACGTGCTTGTCCTCGCCGCAGAGCGCCGTCGTGAAGTAGCGCTGCCCCGTGTCGTTGGCCATGGTCACGATGGAGGGCAGCTCGGGATGGCGCGCGGCGAGCTTCAGCGCGGCCGCCACGTTGCAGCCGGTGGAGATGCCGCAGAAGAGGCCTTCTTCGGCGGCGAGGCGGCGCGCCATGACGAGGCTCTCCTTCGTGGTGGTCGTGATCACGCCGGACAGCAGGGAGACGTCGAGGTTGTCGGGGATGAAGCCGTCGCCGATGCCCTCGATGCCGTGCGGGCCCCACTGGCGTCGCGCCAGCAGCGCGCACTCGTCCGGCTCCACCGCGTACAGCCGCACGCGCGCCTCGCGCTCCCGCAGATAGCGCCCCACGCCCGTGAGGGTGCCGCCGCTGCCCTGGGACGCCACGAAGGCGCCCACGAGGCCCCCCGTCTGCTCCCACACCTCGGGCCCCGTCGTGCGGTAGTGCGCCTCCACGTTGTCGGTGTTGTCGAACTGGCCCGGCACCCAGTACCCGGTGGGGTCCGCGGCGCGGATCTCGGCAAGCCGCCGGAGCGAGAGGTCGACGTCGCTCTCACCGCCCGGCGTGAACACCAGCTGCGCGCCGTAGGCGCGCATGATCTTCTTGCGCTCGTCGCTCATGCCGGCCGGCATCACGATGGTGCAGGAGTAGCCCTTGACCGCGGCCACGAAGGCGCACGCGATGCCCGCGTTGCCGGTGGAGCACTCCAGCACGCGCATCCCCGGCTTCAGCTCGCCGCGCGCTTCCGCGCGCTCGAACATGTGCAGGTAGATCCGGTCCTTGAGGCTGCCGGAGGCGCCGTACCACTCCAGCTTGATGTACACGGGCGGCTTCACCCCCGCCGTCACCCGGTTGAGCTGGACGAGCGGGGTGCGGCCCACGGCGGCGGCGATGGAGGGCAGCGCGGTGCGATAGGCGTCCCACAGGATGGTCATGGAATTCGGATTGTACCGTATGCGCCAACGCGCGCGACCCCGCGGCGGCTAGTATCCGGCGGCGTCGAAGGCCGCCCGCAGGTGGCGCACCTGCCGCGCTCCGTCGTCGTGGACGGTGACCGCCACCACGTCGAAGCGGCACCGTGCCTGGCCGAGGCGGCGCCACTTGAGGTAGTGCTGCGCCAGGCGCGTGAGCCGCCGCTGCTTGTGCCAGGACACCGCCTCCGCGGGGGCGTCGCCCCAGCGCGCGTGCCGGCACTTCACCTCCACGAAGACGACTACCCCCGCCTCACGGCAGACGAGGTCGATCTCGCCGTGCGCGAACCGCACGTTGCGCTCCACCACGCGCATCCCCGCGCGCTCCAGAAAGCGCGCGGCCTCGTCTTCGGCCTCCTGTCCCAGCGTGCGGCGGTGGTCCGTCACGCCGCCGGTATACCGTGTCCGCGGCCCGCGGAGAATGCCGCGGATCGTGGACACCTGGGATCAGACGGCGACGGCGGCCGGCTTCGCCCGGCGCGCGAACCTGACCTTGTAGTACACGATCCAGATCACGATGAGCGGCGTCCCCACCACCGACGGCCACAGCCACCGCGCCACCGTGGGCAGGAAGTCGAAGTTGACGACCGAGAACGCGGAGACGGTGGCGATATACGAGCCGAGCATGCCCGCCATGTGGCTGAACCACCACGCCATGCGCTCCGTGGGCGGCCGCACGAACCTCACCATGTCGAAGCCCGCGGCGCCGACGCCGCCGATGCCGAACACGATGGCCACGGGCGCGAGCGTCACCCAGAGCGGGCTCGGCGTCACGATGCCGAGCACGATGAGGGCGGCGCTGGCCAGGAAGGTGGCGGCGGAGGCGCCCCAGTCGAGCGCGCGCGCGCCCTCGCCGCGTTCGGGATGCTTGCGGAGCAGCACGCGGTAGCCGCGAAATGCGAAGTAGAAGCTGAACACGGCCACCAGCATCAGGAAGTAATTGGGCCGCCAGAGGCCGAGGGGAACGGCGGTGACGGCCACCACCGCCATCATCCAGAAGTAGACCGTGCCCCAGCGCCGGTGGGCGAGACCGCCCTTGGCGGTGACCATGGCCACGGGCGCCACGAAGAGCGCGGTCATGCCCGCCGCGATGTGCACGAGGCGAAGCGCGGCGATCGCAACGTCGATCATGGGCGTCTCCTTCTCGGCCGCGCCGCCGTCCGCCGTCCGAGGCGGCGCAGCGTGCGCAGCGTTTCATCGCACCACTGCAGCAGCGCGCGGCAGCGGTGCTCGCCGTAGCTGAGCGTGATGAGCCAGTAGGGAAGGTCGGGCGACGAGGAGCCGCGCAGGCGCTGTCTGACCGCGGCATACCGCTCGAGCAGCGCCCGCTGCCGCCGCTGCACCTCTTCCACGTGCCCCACGTTGGCCGCCGCGCCGGCGCGGGCGCCCAAAAACAGCTTGAGGAGCAGCTCGCTGCGAAACCCCTCCTGCCGGGCCGGCGTGGCGAGCCAGCGCGCAAGCTCCTCGCGCCCGCTCTCCGTGATCGCGTACACCTGCCGGTCCGGCTTGCCCGGCTGCCGCTCGCGCGTCCGCTCCGCCAGCCCCTCCTCCGCGAGCCGGCTCAGCATCGGATAGATCTGCCCGTAGCTCTCGCTCCAGAAATGCGCGATCGACCCCTCGATCCTCTTCTTGAGGTCGTACCCCGACCCCGCCCCCAAGCTCAGCATCCCCAGCAACGCCTGCGACGTCGTCCCCCCCCTCCGCCCCCCTCGTCCCACTCGCCCCACGGTCGCCATATATCTTCAAGATACATATCTCCAAGCAATCAGTCAACAGCGCCTGTGAAGCGCGGCTCGCAGCTCGACGAGCTCTCCGAGGCGTTCCACGACAGCGCAGGGGGGGGGGGGGGGGGGGGGGGGGGGGGGGGGGGGGGGGGGGGGGGGGGG
>JBBDXO010000225.1:0-15973 GCA_040902295.1 Candidatus Rokuibacteriota bacterium
GCGCTGGCGGGGGGTCGCGGCCGTCCTCGGGATGCTCGCCGCCTCTCATGCCTGCGCCGGCCCCCGGGTCGCCGAGCGCCTCGATGCCATCGATGGCGCCGATCACGCCGCGCTCGAGGACGTCGTGCAGTCGTACGAGCGCGAGGTCACGCCCTATGTCCCGTTCACCGCCAGCGAGCGCGGGCTGCGCGAGTACGACCGCGTGCTCGCCAACGACATCAGCGAGGACTATCGCCGCGGGCTGAGGGCCATCTGCGCCAGGCACCGCGAGGCGCTGCGGCGGGTGGAGGCGGAGGCGCTGAGCGAGCCCCGGCGCCTGACGCACGACATCTTCGCCCACCGCCTGGACGGCTGCCTGGAGCGGCTCGACCTGCCGTGGCATCTGCTGCCGGTCAACCAGGCGGGGCTCAGCTGGCCCAGCCGCTTTCCGATCGTCGGCTCCGGCAAGGGCGCGCATCCGTTCAAGACGGCGCAAAACTACGAGGACTTCCTCGGACGGATCGACGGCTTCGTGGCGTGGGTCGACACCGCCATCGCCAACATGCGCACGGGCATGGCGCGCGGCATCACGCAGCCGCGCGACGTCATGCTGCGCGTGGTGCCCCAGCTCCAGGCGCAGATCGTCTCCGACCCGCGCACCAGCGTGTTCTACGATCCCATCCGGACATTCCCGGACGGGATCGATGGCGACCGCCGCCGTACCCTGGCGGAGGCGTACGAGGACGCGATCACGCGCAAGATCGTGCCCGCCTACACGAGGCTGCTCGCCTTCATCCGGGACGAATACCTGCCGCGCTGCCGGACCTCGGTGGGCCTGGGCGAGATGCCGGGCGGCCGCGCGATGTACGCGCACGCCGTGCGCGCCGCCACCACGACGAGCATGACCCCCGACGCCATCCACGACCTCGGCGTGGCCGAGGTGGCCCGGATCAAGGCGGAGATGGACCGCGTGCGGGCGGCGGCCGCGCCGGCGCCGCCGCCCACCCGCTACCGCAGCGTCGCCGAGCTACTGGAGGGCTACACCGAGCTGCGCACCTCCGTCGAGGCCGCTCTGCCGAAGCTCTTCGGCCACCTGCCGCGCGCCGGGTTCGAGATTCGCGCCATCGAGCCCTTTCGCGAGCGCTCCGTGCCGTCGGGCTACGAGGCGGCCTCGCCCGACGGCGCGCGCCCGGGCGTCTTTTATCTCAACATCGCCGAGCTACGCAGCAGCGGCCAGGCCGCCGTTCACCGTCACCTCTTCCTCCACGAGGCGCTGCCCGGCCACCATCTCCAGCTGAGCGTGCAGCGCGAGAACACCGCCTTGCCCGCCTTCCGCCGCTTCGGGTGGCACACCGCCTTCGGCGAGGGATGGGCGCTCTACGCCGAAGGCCTCGGCGTGGAGCTCGGCGTCTACGACACTCCCGGCGCGCGCCTGGGCATGCTCCACGCCGAGCTCTTCCGTGCCGCACGCCTCGTCGTCGACGTCGGCCTGCACGAGCGCCGCTGGACGCGAGCGCAGGCCGTCGAGTACCTCGGCGGACCCGGCGACGACGCCGAGCGCGAGGTCGTCCGCTACATGGCGTGGCCGGCCCAGGCGCTCGGGTACAAGATCGGCCAGCTCGCGATCACACGGCTGCGGCACGAGGCGGAACGCACGCTGGGACCGGCGTTCGACGTGCGCGCCTTCCACGACGAGCTCCTCAGGGACGGATCCATGCCGCTCGGCATCCTCGAGGCCAAGCTGCGCCGCTGGATCGCCCGCCACCGCCGATAGACGGCGCCCATCGAGCGCTCAGACCAGGGCCGCGCACCGCCTCTTCACCTCCGCGGCCGACGGACAGCCCATGGCGAGCTCCACGAAGGCCCCCAGGGGCGTCGCCTGCACGCTGCCTGCCGGCGCGTTGCGCGTGAGCTGCGCGATGGCCGCCTTGCCTTCGGGGCTGTCGAGGTCGCAGGCGAAGATCCGGTCGGAGCTGAATCCCATCAGCTTCGAGACCTCGAGGGTGATCCGGCCCCCTTTGAAGCCCCCCTGATCGTGGTTGACGATGACCTTCTCGCCGCTGTCGAGCGTGATCCAGCAGTACGCACCCGCCTTGGGATCGGTGATGAACGGCCCCGCTTTGGCCACGGCGTCCTCCTGTGAATGACAATCGTTGACGTGCGCGCGGCCGTCCCCGGGGGGACGGCCGAGACGTCGACTCGGCGGCCGGCAGGCTAGTGCGGGTCTTCGGAGGGTGCGGCGGGCTCGAGGGCCGCCCGCGCCCGGCAGCGCGGCGTGGAGGGCGGGCGTGGCACGGCCGGCCTCATCGCCTGCGCGGGCTCGGTCACCTCGCCGCGCGGGGAGACGGGCACACACGCCGTGCCGATCACGGCGGCGGTGACCACGATCTCGGCGGCGGCGCGACCGCGGCCCCGGTGCGCGCTGTCCACGGAACTGGCCGCGTCGAAGACAAAGGCGCCCGGCATCGACGCCAGCGACAGGTCGAGCGTGACGTAGGCGAGAATGGCGACGAGCAGGCAGCGGCGCCGCATGCGGCGATTCTACCCGATGCCGCCGGCCAAGGGCGGGGGTGAGACCCCCGCTCCACCGCAATGGGTTGGATAACGCGGAGGCTGCCGGCGCGCGCGCGCCTGCGTGCTATGGTGGTCGGACGCGATGAATCTCCTCCTGGGAGGTCCCCGGCGATGCCCCCGCATGCCATAGGCTCCGGCTCCATCTCGTTCGGGCTGGTCTCGATTCCCGTCAAGATGTTCACCGCCGCCTCGTCCGCCAGCGTCTCCTTCAACCAGCTTCACGACCGCTGCGGCTCGCGCATCCGCCAGCAGCAGGTGTGCCCCGTCTGCCAGGAGACCGTGGAACGGGCCCATCTCGTGAAAGGCTACGAGCTCGTCCGCGACCAGTACGTGCGTGTCACCGACGACGAGCTGAAGGCGCTCGAGGGCGAGGCGTCGAAGACCATCGACATCGCGGAGTTCGTGCCGCTGGCGTCGGTCGACCCCATCTATTTCGAGAAGACGTATTACCTCGGCCCCGACAAGGGCGGCGAAAAGCCCTACCGCCTGCTCGCCGACGCCATGGCGCAGGCGGGCAAGGTGGCGCTCGCCCGGCTCGTCATGCGGGGCAAGGAGAGTCTCGTCCTCATCCGCGCCGCCGAGGGCGGTCTCATGCTGCACACGATGTACTTCGCGGACGAGGTGCGCAGCTTCTCGGAGATCGATCGCGGGCGGTCGGCCACGATGCGCGACGGTGAGCTGGAGCTGGCCATGCAGCTCATCAACGGACTGTCGAAGGACGGCTTCGACGCCGCCCGGTACCGGGACGAGTACCGCGAGCGCGTCATGGACCTCATCACCCGCAAGGCCGAGGGCAAGGCGCTGACGGCGGCCTCCACGGCGGCCCCCAGGCCCCACGTCATCGACCTCATGGAGGCGCTCAAGCAGAGTCTCGCCAAGCGCCCGCCCGCTGCCGCGCCGCCCGCGAAGAAGCCCCTGTCCAAGGCCCGGCGGACGGAGGCGGCGCCCACCCCCAGGAGGGCCCAGGCCGGCAAGAAATAGCGGCCCGCCCCGCCGGCACCCCTTCCGTGCCCCGGCCATGGGGTACGATGACATGAGTCCATGGGCGCGTTCGAAACGGCTGCCCCCGATCTCAAGCCCCTGCTGGGCCAGCGCATCAGCCGCCTCGGCCTCAAGCTCGAGGGCTCGCCCATCGAGCGGTACGTGGCCGACCTCTACCGCGAGCTCGAGCGCAAGGGGCTCAAGCGCTTCCGCCCGCCGACGTACCTCACCGATGAGTGGGGCTGCCCCTCGGAGGAGCCCATCATCGGCATCCCCTTCTATCTCGCCGACGCCAACCTCGCCCGGCTGGAGAAGGAGTTCGACGATCTCGAGGACGTCCGGGAGATCCGGATGTACCTGCGCCACGAGGCCGGCCACGCCTTCAACTACGCGTACAAGCTCTTCGAGACGCCGGAATGGCGCGAGCGCTTCGGGCCCTTCAACCGTCCGTACCGCGACCGCTACCGGCCCGTGCCCTTCCACCGCGGCTTCGTGCGCCACATGGAGGGCTGGTACGCCCAGAAGCATCCCGACGAGGACTTCGCCGAGACCTTCGCCGTGTGGCTGACGCCCCGCTCGCAGTGGCGGCAGCGCTACAAGGGCTGGCCCGCCATGGACAAGCTCCGCTACGTCGACCGCGTGGCCCACCGGGTGGGCGACACCGAGCCCGTGGTGCGGATCGCCTCCACCGACATCACGGTGGAAGAGATGAACATGACGGTGGAGGAGTTCTTCCGCGACCAGCAGCCGGAGACGCCCCCGGTGGACATCGCCCTCGAGCACGATCTCGCCGATCTCTTCGTCCGCCGCCGCAAGGGGCTGCGCGCGGCGGCGGAGTTCGTGCGCGAGCACCGCGCCGGCCTCATCAACAAGATCGAGTACTGGACGGGCGTGCGCCGCAGCGTCGTGCGCGCCCTCGTCGAGCGCATGGAGGAGACGGCGGGCCGGCTCACGCTCGCGGTGCCGTCCGGCAGCGAGGCGGCCACGCTCGTGGAGCTGACCACCTACGCCACCACCCTCACCATGAACTTCCTCACGCACGGCAGCTTCGTGCCGCGCGCGCGGCGGATCGCGCGCCCGCGGGCGCGCCGCCCGCCGGTGGTCACGTGAAGATCGTCGTCGCCCACGCCGCCGACGAGTCCGTGGACATGCCGAAGGGGCGCGCCCGCGCGCGCAAGACGGACGTGCAGGAAATCGCCCACGTCCTCCGCCGCGCCGGCCATCATGTCTCCGGCATCGCGGTGGACGGCACGCCGGAGTGCCTGCGCGCGCTCACGCAGACGCAGGCCGATCTGCTCTTCAACCTGGTGGAGTCCTTCGGCGACGACAACTCCCGGGAGCCGCACGTCGCCGCGTACTACGATCTGCTCGGCCTGCGCTACACCGGCTCCGGCCCGCGCGGGCTCACCCTCGCCATGGACAAGGCGGTGACGAAGAAGATCCTCGGCTTCCACCGCGTGGCGAGCCCGAAGTTCGCCGTCTTCACGCGCGGCCGGCTCGACTGGGACGCGCAGGACATCGACTTCCCCGTCATCGTGAAGCCGCTGCGCGAGGACGGCTCCATCGGCATCGGCTTCGACGCCCTCGCCGGCAACATCAAGGAGCTGATGGAGCGCATCGACGGCCTCACGGGGGAGTTCAGCGGGCCCATCCTCATCGAGCAGTACATCGAGGGGCGCGAGATCTACATGGGCGTCATCGGCAACGCGCCGCCGGAAGCGATGCCGCCCGTCGAGCTGGACCTGTCCCACCTGCCGAAAGGGACGCCGAAGATCGCGGGCTCGGAAGTGAAGTGGAGCGAGGGCACCCGGGCCTACCGGGGCAGCAAGGTGAGCACGCCGAAGCTGCCCGAGGCCGTGCTCAAGACGATGGAGCGCTACGCGCTCACGGCCTTCCAAGCGCTCGGCCTGCGCGATTACGCCCGCATCGATTTTCGCCTCAAGGGCGAGGACGTCTACCTGATCGAGGCCAACCCCAATCCGTACCTGCACTCAGGCGCGGAGTTCATCCACGGCGCCCGTGCCTCCGGCCGCACGCACCCGCAGACCATCACGACGATCGTCGAGCTGGCCCGCGTCCGCTACGCGGCGCGGCCGCAGCCGTCCGGCGCGCCCGCCTAGCAGCGACCCTGCTTGGCCAGGCCGGGCGGACAGAAGCCGCCCGAAGGCTGGGATCTGACTTCGCCGTGAGGATAAGGATCCACACGGAACTCGGGTCCCCGGACCGAGCATGCGCCCACCGCGAGGGACACCGCGACTACCACTGCGAAGATGGTCACGTTCATGCTGCCTCCCGTACGAGTGAATGACAGCACGAGGGAGCATCAATCGGGCCAGACGCAACGGCGGGCCTTTCCCCGGCCAACACACACGCCGGTGCCATCGCGCCCATGTCAGCGTGGCCCGGGTGCCGCATCAGTCACGCCGGCCGTGGGCGGTGACGACAGCGCGTGACGGATCATGAGGCCGAAGACGACCATCTCCGGGCTCGTCCGGCGATACGTATCGAGGGCGGCGAGCACGCCCGCGAAGTCCTCGCGCGGCGGCACCGGCGGTGCGGGCGGCAGCGCCGGTAGCGCGGCGAACACCGGCGGCACCTCCGCCTCGATCGCCTCCACGAGTCGGTGGCAGGCGGCCTGTGTCGCCCCGTCGTCGAAATACGGCCGCAGGACGGTCGCCACGTGGGCGAGGAAGCCCGGCCAGCCCGCGAGCAGGCGATACAGCCCCGGCACGAAGGGCTCGGCGCCGACGGTGGTGCCGAGCGAGGCGAGCACGGCGCGGTGCGCGGGCGCCAGCGTGGCGGCGTCGGGCATCGCCGGCAGGGCGGCGATCGGCGGCGGCGGCGTCCAGCCCGTGGCGCCTCCACCGGGACCGCGGGGCCGTTCGCCGTCGAGGAGGCGGCGCAGGAGACCGGCCAGCACGAGGTTGATCGGGCTCACCCGGACGAAGCTGGCGCACACGGCGTCGATGCTCGCCTCCGCCGCCGCGTCGACTCCCCACACGCGCAGCGCGTCGCGCGAGATGGGCGCCAGGCGCGGTGGCTGCAGCGCCTCCGTCACCCGCCACGCCGCCGTCTGCGCCCGCCCGCTCTCGAACGCGGGCCGCAGCGCCGTCCACACCCACGGCAGCCATCCCGGCCGCGTGGCGAGGTGACGCTGCATCGACGACACGTAGGGGACGGCGCACAGGCGCCTGATCTCGCCGTAGATCGCCGCGATCTCGCCCGTGGCCTCCCGCTCCGCCAGCTCGGCCAGCATGGCGGCCCGTCTCAGGCGAAGTCGGCGAGGACGGCGCCGACGGGGGTGAAGCGCGCCTCGACGCGGTCGCCGGCCTTCAGCTCGTACTGGCGCGTGAAGGAGCCGGACATCACCCGCATGCCGGCCGCCAGGGCGAGATCGAACTCGGCGAGCTTGTTGGCCAGCCAGGCCACGGAGGCGGCCGGGGTGCCGAGCACCTCGCTGCCCATCGCCCGCTCGGCATGCGCGCCGTTCACGATGACGTCCACGCTCACCGCGGCGAGATCGAAGCCGGACGGTACGGGCGTCGCGGTGCCCGTGACGAACGCCTTCTGCTGGGCATTGTCGGCGAGCGCCAGGTTCAGATCGCCCGCGAAGTCGCCGCGTCGCTCGATGATCTCCATCGCGGGCGCCATCCCGGACAGGGCCGCGGCCGCCTGCTCCGTGGTGATGCCCGGGCCGCGGAGCGTGCGGCCCACCGTCAGGCACAGCTCGTTCTCGAACCCCGGGCGGATGAGGTCGTCGTAGCGCAAGCGCGTGCCGCTCGGCCGCTCGCCGCTCGCGAGTAGAAAGCCGAACACCGGCTCGTGCACGCCCTGCTGCGCCTGCATGGCCTTGGCGGTGAGGCCGACCTTCCAGCCCGCCTGCCGGTCACCCGCCCGCACGTGGCGCTCGAGGATGCCGAGCTGCACGCGATAGGCCTCCTCGCGGCCGAGCCGGCCCTTCCACTCCGGCGGGCCATAGACCCCTCGCCGCGCGGCCTGCCAGAAGGCTTCGACCTGATCATCACGCGCGTCCATCATGCGACCCTCCCCTCCTCGAGCCAGACGGCGAAGGGGCTACGGGATGTCCCGTAGCCCCTCCGGATTTTGGAGCGGCCGACCGGATTCGAACCGGCGACGTCCAGCTTGGGAAGCTGGCATTCTGCCACTGAATTACGGCCGCCCGACGCCCCCTATATTACTCCGTGGCACGAGGCGCTACTTGATCGCCATGTCGTAGGCCTTGATCAGCTCGTCGCTGCGGGCCTTCCAGCTCAGCCGCCTGTTGGCGCCGTAGAGGTCCAGCTGCTGGTAGAGCGGCACCACGGCGGCATCCTCCACCCACAGCTTGTTGATCCGGTGATAGAGGTCGCGGCGCTTCTTCTCGTCCATCTCGGCCTGCGCCTGGTCGAACATGCCGTCGAGGTCGGGGTTGTGGTAGTTGCCGAGATTGCTCCCCGTGCGGAAGAGCGGGCCGTAGATCGTCTCCGCGTCCACGGTGGGCGTGCCCCAGCCGATGAGCCAGACGGGACCGGGCTTGTGCGGGTAGACGAGGTTGTTGAGGTAGTTCACAAACTCGAAGGTCTTGAGCGTGGTGCGGATCCCGGCCTTGTTGAGCTGCCCCGTCACCGCCTCCGCCACTTCCTTGTCGCGCACGTAGCGGCCCTGGGGGCTGTTCAGCGTGAGGTCGACGCCGTTGGGATAGCCCGCCTCGGCGAGCAGCTTCTTGGCGCGCGCCACGTCCTGCTTGATCGGCTTCAGCGAGGGGTCGTAGCCGAAGTGCAGCGGCGTGAGCATGGTGGCCATGCGCACGGCCTTGCCGTCCAGCACGTTCTTGATGATGTCGTCGGCGTCGATGGCGTACTGGATCGCCTGCCGCACGCGCTTGTCGACCGTCACGCCCTTGTAGGGGCCGATCAGCTTGTGCTGGGCGTCGTACTCGTGGGTGACGAACATGAGCTGCAGGGTGCGGATGGAGGGCGCGGTGGAGAGGAAGATCTTCGGGTGCTTGGCGATGATGTTGGCGAGGTGGGGCGGGATGTTGACCGCCACGTCGATCTCGCCGTTCTGCAGCGCCGCCACCCGCACCGCGTCGTCGGGGATGGGACGGAAGACCACCGTCTTGATCCGCGGCGCCCCGCGCCAGTAGGCGTCATTGGCCTCCAGCACGATCTCCTCGTCCTTGGCCCAGCGCACGAACTTGTAGGGGCCGGTGCCAATGGGCTGGCGCGAGATGTCCGCCGTCTGCTTGCCCGCGTAGGCCTGGGGCGGCATCATCGAGGCCTGCCGGAACGTCATGACGCTGACGAACGTGGGCCACGGCTTCGTGGTGTGCACGCGGGCGGTGTACGGATCGACGACTTCCACGCGGTCGATAGGGCGGAAGTTCGAGCTCGACCGCATCCCGGTCTTCACGCGCTCCAGGCTGAACTTCACCGACTCCGCGTTGAACTCCTCGCCGTTGTGGAACTTGACGCCCCGGCGCAGCTTGACCTCCCACGTGGTGGGCGCCACCAGCTTGGGGATCTCCGTCGCGAGGGCGGGCACGATCTTGAGGTTCGCATCGCGCTCCACGAGGGTGTCGAAGATGTGCGACGCCACCACGGAGGCGGGCGTCTCCTGCTGGTTCATCACGTCGAGCGTGGAGGGATCGACGCCCTGGGCGATGATGACCTTGCCTGCGGGGGCCGCCACCGCCGCGGCCGGCAGGAGCAGGGTGAGAGCCAGTGCCACGAACAATCGCCACCTCATCATCGTGAAGCCTCCTCGAGCGGGGGGATGGATTCCGGCAAACCGTAAGGTGTCGATACTTTAGGGGTCGTCGCGGGGCGAGTCAAGGAACGAGAGCGCTTCCTCTCGCGTGGCCACCAGGCCGAGTCCCTGCGCCTCCCGGGCGCGGGCGAGCAGGCGGCCGACCTCGGGCCCGGGCGCCAGGCCGTACCGGGCCATCACGTCCTCGCCCCGCAGCAGCGGCGGCACGGCCGCCTGCTGCTCCTCGACCGCCAGCCCTCCCAGCAGGTCGCGCACGATCGTGGAGTGCCGCCACACGGCGAACGGCGACACGCCCGTCACGGCGGCGGAGTCGGCGAGCACGAGCAGGAGCAGATCGCGCGTGTCCCCGGCGAGGTCGCGATAGAAGCGGTAGCGGGCGCGGCGCGTGATCCCCCCTGCCTGCGCCAGGTGCATCGGCCGCAGATGGTGACGCACGAGGCGCTCGAGCAGCGCGCTCACTCGCTCGGGCAGGCGCAGGCGCTCGCCGATGGCGCGCGCGCGGCGCGCGCCCAGCACGTCGTGCTCGAAGAAGCGGACGCGCCCGCCGATGCGCCGGCGCGTCTCCGGCTTGCTCACGTCGTGCAGCAGCGCCGCCAGCTTGAGCGCGTGCCGGCGGTCCACCTGCCCGCCCAGCGGCGTCGCCAGGTGCACGGCGACCTCGTCGCCGAAGGGGGCCAGCCCGTCGGGCCGCGCCACGAGGCGGTCGCACCCGGCCACCGCGCGCAGCGAGTGCTCCAGCACGTCGAAGCGGTGCGGCCGGGGCTGCGTGGTGGCGCGCATCGGCTCTGCCTCGGGGAAGACGACGGCGAGCAGCCCGAGGCCGTCGGCCCGACGCAGCGCGCGCGCCGTGTGGGGCAGGTCGAGCAGCGACACCACCTCGTCGCGCACGCGCTCGGCCGAGACGTGCGCGAGGGCGGGAGCCATCGCCCGCACCGCGCGCACGGCGGCCGGCGTCAGGCGCAGGCCCAGCGTCGCCTCGAAGCGGACGGCCCGCAGCGCGCGCAGGGGATCGTCGTCGAGCACGCGCGGGGACGGCGGCCGCAGGCGGCGCGCCTCGAGGTCGGCGAGGCCGCCGGTGGGATCGACGATGCGGGCGCGGCCGTCGGCAAGCAGGGCGCGCACCTCGACCGCGAGCGCGTTCACGGTGAAGTCGCGCAGCGCCAGGTCCGCCTCGAGCGACGGCGCGCGAAAGTCGGTGATGTCGAGGACGAGCGCTCCCGCGATCACGCGCGCCGACCCCCGCTCGGCATCCAGCACCACGCACGTGCCGTCGATGCGCTCCGCCACCCGTGCCGCCAGCGCGAGGGCGCCGGAGGGCACGGCGAGGTCGAGGTCGACGGCGGGACGCCCCCGCCAGGCGTCGCGCACGGCGCCCCCCACCAGCACGGGCCCGGCCGACGGACCGGCCGCCGCGGCGGCCGCGCGCAGAACCGCCACGTGCGGGGGCTTCAGCCGGCGGAGGGCGAACACCGCCATGGGGCTAGCTTACGGCCCCAGGAACGTCCGGGCGTTGTCCCGGAAGATCTTCACGCGCACGGCCTGCGGCAGCCCGCGGTCCCACGCCCACCGCCGCTCCTCGTCGTAGTCGTAGGGGATCAGCGGAAAGTCCGAGCCGAACAGGATGCGGTCCTGGTGACGCAGCAGCAGCGCGTCGGTGATGGCGGCGGGGTCGCAGCCCACGAACGGCGCCGCCTTCGGCGCCAGCGCCATCGTGGTGTCGACGTAGAGGTGCGGGTGGGCGTCCAGGAGGGCGACGAAGCCGGGCGTGTCGAAGGCGCCCATGTGGGCCACGCACGCGCGCAGCCGCGGAAAGCGCGCGATCACGCGCTGGAAGCCCGCGAGGCCGGTGAACTCGTCGCGGTACGGCATCGTGCCCACGTGAAACATCAGCAGCTGTCCCGCCGCCTCCGCGCGCTCGTAGATGGGCAGGAGCCGCTCGTCGTCCACGTGGAAGCGCTGCACGGAATGATGGAACTTGAAGCCGCGCAGGCCCAGGCGCTCCGTCGCCTCGCGCGCCACGTCGTTCACGTCGGGGTCGTCCGGATGCAGGGTGCCGAGCGGCACGGCCTCCGGCAGGCGCGCGGCGGTCTCCGCCACCCAGCGGTTGAGGTCGCGCGCGATCCCGGGCTTGTGCGCGTACGTGAAGAAGCAGAAGCGCTCGACGTGACGCGCGCGCAGGGTCGCCACCACCGCATCGGGATCGAAGGAGTGCGCGGCCACCCAGCCGCGCGCGGCGAAATGGCGCTCGATGGCGCGGCCGAGGCGCTCGGGGTGCAGGTGGACGTGGACGTCGATGCAGGGAAAGCCCGGATCGAACACCTAGGTGAGCTCGATCCCCCCGGCCCCGATGCGGTACTCGGCGATCTCGTCGCTCATGGCGCTGCCGCGGTGCTTGACCACCGACAGCATGCGGGCCACGCGGTTGCCCAAGCGCTCGCTGCCCATGACGAGGATGGTGTTGGCGGTGGCCCCGATGTCCCCCGGGGCCACCTTGCGCCCGAGCAGGTCTTCCAGCCGCGTCTCCTCGGTGGTGACCAGCAGCAGGGTCGTCACGTGCGTGTGGTCGTAGAGGTGCGCGTCGATGAAGTCGCGGTGCTGCCACACGGGCAGGCAGATCTCCATCCCGAGCGTCTCCGCGTCGCGGTGGATGGCCTTGCGATACAGCTCGTCGAACATGAAGAACTGGATGGAGTCGGCGGGCGAGTCCATCGGCTCCACGCCGTCCACCACGATGCGGCGCGCGCCCGCGCCGAGGTGGAAGTAGACGAAGGGCCGCACGGTGTAGAGGGCGTGGTTGTACTCGGCCTTCCAGTTCCAGTCGAACTCGAAGGAGCCGTCCGGGGTGGGCACCTGGAAGTCCCGGGTCCGCCCCACCCACCGGAGCGCGTTGCAGTAGCGCGCCTGCATCTGCTCCGGCGAGGGATACGGATCCGTCATGGGCGCCACCGCGTGTGTCCACGGCGCAAGCGGCCAGCGGAAGAGGCGGGCGGCGTACTCGTCGTGCTGCTGGGAATCGCCGCGCCCGTTCATGTCGAGCACGATGCCCCGCGCGCCGTCGGCCACCCGTCCGTGCTCGGCGAACGTCAGCCCCAGGTGGGTCTTGCCGATACCGGTGGCCCCGTACACGACGGTGAGCGTGCCCGGCAACAACCCGCCGCCGAGCATGGCGTCCAGCTTGGGGAGGCCGGTCGACACGCGAGAGGTCATGCCGCAGGATTCTACACGGCCCGTCCCTTGGTCGAAAATTGCCGCTCGTAGAGCGCGCGCAGCTCGTCGACGGTGGTGACCTGGCCCGGCCCCTTGTCGTCGCGCACGCGCGAGATGCGCGCGAAGCGCAGCGCGAGACCACTCGGATAGGTCGGGCTCTTCTGGATCTCGTTGTACGTCACTTCCACCACCACCTCCGGACGCACGCGCACCGTGTCACCATCGTCCGTCACCTCCAGCGCGCGCAGCCGCTCCGTCATCTCCGCGAACTGCACGTCCGTGAGACCCTTGAACGTCTTGCCCACCTCGGCGAACGCGTCGCCGTCCTGCACCGCGAGGTGATAGTTCGACAGCCAGCCCCGGCGCCGGCCCGAGCCGCGGTCGGCGGCCACGATCACGCAGTCGACGGTCTCCGCCCTCTTGATCTTGTACCAGCGCCGGCCGCGCCCGCCGGGCTCGTAGGGGCTGGCGAGCTCCTTGGCCATCACGCCCTCGTGACCCGCCGCCACCGCGCGAACGTGGAAGGCCGCCGCCGCCTCGGCCGTGCGCACGATCGCGCGCTCCGCCAGATACCGGCCGCCCGTCACCGCCGCCAGCGCCTCCCACCGCCGCGCGTAGGGCTCGTCGATGAGCGAGCGGCCGTCGTGCATGAGGCAGTCGAAGAAGTGCAGCGCCAGCGGCATCTCGCGCGCAAGCGCCTCCACCCCGTGCACCCGGCGGAAGCGCCGCATCAGCTCCTGGAACGGCAGCGGGCGGCCGGAGGCGTCGAGCGCGAGCACCTCGCCGTCGAGGATGAAGGGCGCCCCGCGCAGGTCGCGCCGGGCGACCTCGACCACATCGGGCAGGCTGCGCGTGATGTCGGAGAGCCGCCGCGTCCAGATGGCCACGCGCTCGCCATCCGAGTGGAGCTGGATGCGCGCGCCGTCGTACTTGAACTCCAGCGCGGTGGCGCCGCCGTGGCCGGCGATGATCCCGGCGAAATCGGCGCCGATCTCCGCCAGCATCGGCAACAGCGGCACGAAGGGGCGCGGGGCGGTGGCGGCGAGGGCGGCCGCCCCGCCCTGCCGCGCCAGCGTGGCCACCGCCGCCAGGTCGCCGAGGAAGAGCGCGGCGCGCCGGGCGGTGGCGAGGTCGGCGCGGTGGGCGGCCCCGATCGCCTCCAGCACGAGGCCGTCGGAGACGCCCGTGCGCATCTCGCCCCCGATGATGCGCGCGATGAACTCCGCCTCCTCTGCGGTGGCACGCGCGGCCAGCGCCGCCAGCACGCCGTCGCGCGCCCGGCGCGAGCCGGCGCCGGTGGCCGCGGCGACGGCGGCAAAGGCGGCCGCCACGTCGGCGAGCGACAGCGGCACGCCGCCCGGCGCGTGGGCGACGCGCGGCAGGCCACGCACGCCCAGCACCCGCGCGTCCGACGAGGGAAAAGCCCGGCCCGTGAGGAAGGCGACGGCGGTCGCCACCTCGTCGGCGTCCACCGCGCGCAGGAAATCGGCCACCAGCCGCAGCTTGTCGAGCCGTCCTCGGCGCTGCTCGAGCTGCCGGCACAGCCCCGCGAAGGCCGAAAAGGGGGTCATGCCTGCCAGTGTACGGCGCGCGGGTAAAGTTGACTTGGCAGCGCCGCGCGACCTACGCTGCCTCATGGGGCGCGTCGTCCTCTACCACGCTCGATCGGCCACGGCCACGGCGGCGGCAGCGCTGCTCCGCGACCGGTTCGAGGTGCGGCCGCTCGAGGACACGGCGCCGCCGGACACCGTCGTCCTCGTGGATGGCTCGGACACGGGCGTGGCGTACGAACGCGTGCGCACCATCGGCGTCGTGGACGCCACCGCCGGCCCCTGGCCCGCCACCTGGCATTCCGTCGTCCCCCTCGAGGCCGGCGTGGCCATGCTCGCGCGCGCCGTCGACAACGCCTTCGCGGATCTCGACGCCGCCACCGGCCGCGCGCGCCTGGAGCGCGAGCTGTCCGAGCTCAATGCGATCGGCATCCGGCTGTCGTCCGAGCGCGAGCCCGCCGCGCTGCTCGAGACCATCCTGAGCCAGGCGCGCGCGATCACCTCGAGCGATGCGGGCTCCCTGTACCTGGTGGAGGAGCACGGCGACACGCGGCGGCTGCGCTTTGCGCTCGCCCAGAACGACAGCGTCGACATCCCCTTCACCTCGGCGACGCTGCCCCTGACGGGCGAAAGCGTCGCAGGCCACGTCGCCCTCACCGCCACCATCGTGAACCTCGAGGACGCCTACACCCCGCCCCCCGGCGCGCCCTTTCACATCAACCGGTGGTTCGACGATCACTCGGGCTACCGCACGCGCTCGATGCTCGTGGTGCCGATGTATACCCCGCAGGGCGAGACCATCGGCGCCCTGCAGCTGATCAACTGCAAGGGCGACTACGCCGGCCCCCTCACGGGGACGGAGGACGTCGACCGGTACGTCCGGCGCTTCGACGCGCGTCACGAAAAGCTCGCCAGCTCGCTGGCGTCGCAGGCGGCGGTGGCGGTGCACAACAGCCGGCTGTACGAGAGCATCCACCGGCTCTTCGAGGGCTTCGTGAAGGCGGCCGTCATCGCCATCGAGTCGCGCGATCCCACCACCTTCGGCCATTCGTTCCGCGTGGCGGACCTGACCGTCGGCCTCGCGGAGGTGGTCGACCGCGCCGCCGCGGGCGCGTACCGCGCCGTTCGCTTCGGCACCGACGAGATGCGCGAGCTTCGCTATGCCTCGCTGCTGCACGACTTCGGCAAGGTGGGTGTGCGCGAGCACGTGCTCGTGAAGTCCAAGAAGCTCTATCCCGTGGATCTCGACCGCATCCGGCATCGCGTCGAGCTGCGCCGGCGGGACCTCGAGCTGCGCGCCGCGCGCGCCAAGCTGGACCTCGCGCTCGCCGCCCGGCGCCCCCGCTATGCGGCCCAGGCGGCGCGGATCGACGCCGAGCTGACCACGGCCCTGGCCGAGCTCGACGAGTACCTGCACCTCGTCGTTCTCGCCAACGAGCCCTCGATGATCCCGCGGGAGTTCGCGAGCGACCTCGAGCGCCTGACGGCACGCGCCATCATCACGCCGGAGGAGGCGCAGGTGCTGGCCATTCCCCGCGGCAGCCTCACGGACAGTGAGCGGCGCGACATCCAGGCGCACGTGGTGCACACCTTTCAGTTCCTCGCGCAGATCCCCTGGACGCGCGAGCTGCGCCGCGTGCCGGAGATCGCGCGCTCGCATCACGAGAAGCTGGACGGCTCCGGCTACCCGTACGGCATCCGCACCGACGATATCCCCCTGCAATCACGCATGATGGCCATCGCCGACATCTACGACGCCCTCACCTCGACCGACCGGCCCTACAAGAAGGCCGTGCGCGTGGAGGAGGCGCTCGACATTCTGGATGCGGAGCGGCGCGCGGGCGCCCTCGACAGCGGGCTGCTCGATCTGTTCATCGAGGCCCGCGTCTACGAGAGAACCGCCTCCAGCTAAT
>JBBDXO010000226.1:0-2293 GCA_040902295.1 Candidatus Rokuibacteriota bacterium
TCTCCGCCGCCGCCGAGGTCACGTTCGACACGCGGCAGCTCTTCGTCACCGGCCGCGCCACGCTGTACGGCTTCTACCTGTTCACCGAGCTGGGCGCCGAGCCGGCGTCGATCGGCCTGCGCCGGCTCGCCGACCTCGTGGCCGCCAAGCGCCTGACCCCGCACATCAGCGTCGAGCGCCCCTGGACGGAAATCGGTCAAGTCGCCGCCGATCTCATGGCCCGCCGCTTCCCGGGCAAAGCCGTCCTCACGCTCGGCTAGATCTGGGGTCAGGCTTTGACTTCTATACATCTCGGTTCCAGACACGCCATGTCCGCGGGAATGCCATGACTCCTTCGGGCCCCCCATTCGTGTATAGAAGTCAAAGCCTGACCCCATGGCGGTATGCTGGGATTCAGGGAGATGGATTGGAATGAGTGAGTGCAAGCATGGGTTGCGGCACGGGTGTGCGTATTGTCATGGGACCGGGCGGGCGGCGGCGGCGCCGGCGGCGGCGGTGCCGCGGAAGCGGGGGACGAGCACGCGGATGTCGGAGAAGATGAACGACCGGATGACGGAGCTGAAGAAGCGGCTCAAGCAGATTCGGGGGGAGTGACGCGGTCATCGGAGGAGACGCGATGCTGGCAGTGTGGGTGAAGGTCCGCGTGAAGCCGGAAGGACGCCAGCGGTTCCTCGAGGCGATCGAGGTGGACGCGCTGGGCTCGGAGCGGGACGAGCCCGGCTGCTACCGCTTCAACGTGCTGCGGGACGACAAGGACCCCGACGTCTACTACTTCTACGAGGTCTACGCCGACCAGGCCGCGCTCGACAAGCACCGCGCCATGCCGCACTACAAGACGTGGCAGGCCGTCGCCGACACGCTCGCGGGCCCCACCGAGGCCACGCGCTGCACCCCGGTGTTTCCCGCCGGCGAGGCCTACTGGAAGAAGCCCCGGTCCTGACCGGCGCCTCGTGAGCGGCGCCGAGGGCTGGCAGCGCAATGTGTGGGCGCTGGCCCTCTGCGTGTTCATCGCCTTCGTCGGCTTCCAGTTCTCGACGCCGTTCCTGCCCCTCTACGTCCGCGAGCTGGGCGTCACCGATCCCTCGCAGATCGCGCTCTGGTCGGGCGCCCTCACCGCGGTCACGCCCGCGGTGGCGGGCCTGCTGTCGCCGGTGTTCGGCCGCCTCGCCGATCGCTACGGGCGCAAGCTCATGCTCATCCGCTCGCTGGCCGCCTTCGCCGTCATCATCGCCGTGATGGGCATCGTGACGTCCGTGGGCCAGCTCTTCGTGGCGCGCCTCTTCATGGGCCTCTTCGCGGGGTTCACGCCCATGGCGATGGCGGTGGCGAGCGTGTCCGCCCCGCGCGATAAGGTGGCGGCGGCCATCGCGCGCGTGCAGGGCGCGCAGCTCCTCAGCGCGGCCGTCGGGCCCCTGGCGGGAGGCCTCGTGGCCTCGCATCTCGGCATCCGCCCCGCGTTCTTCGTCACCTCCGGCCTGTGCGCGGTCGCCCTCGGCGCGCTGATCTTCCTGTTCCGGGAAGTCCGGCCCGTGGAGCCCGGCGAGGTGAAGGCGGCCGCGCGCACGACGCCGCTGCGCGATTTCGTGCGTTACCCCCATTTCGTGACGGCCATGTTCATGCTCGTCGTCGCCCAGTTCATCGACCGCGGCCTGGGGCTCATGATTCCGCTTCACATCGCCCACCTGCCGGACGTCACGGCCATCGCGGCCACCTCCGGCGCCATCATCTCCGTGGCGGCCGTGGGCGCCGCCGTGTCGGCGAGCGTGGCCGCGCGGCTGGCCGACGTCATGCCGGTGGGACGCCTGCTGTTCATCGAGCTGGTCGCCGGCGGCCTGCTGTGCGGCGCCATGGCCCTCGCCGAAGGGTGGATCACGCTGCTCGTGCTGCGCACGCTGGTCGCCCTCTGCCTCGGCGGCGCCCTCACGCTCGCCTACGCGCTCGGCGGCACCCTCGTGCCCGCCGAGTCCCGCGGCGCCGCCTTCGGCTGGCTCGCCCTCGGCGTCCAGATCGGGACGGCGGCGAGCCCGCTCGTCACCGGCGTCCTCGCCGCCCTCAGCCTCTCCGCCGCCTACCTCATGGACGGCGCCCTCGCCTGGGTCGCCGCCGCCATCCTCCTCTTCGGCGCGCGCGACCTCCTCAAACGCCGCGACGCACTCTAATCAGCTCCGCTGCGCGGATTATTCACGAGGCGCGGGGGGGCGGGTGTCGGGGTGCAGGGACCCGTTTCCCTCTCAACTGTCAACGCACGAGGCGTGCAAGATGGAGCCCAGCCGCCACGGGTCCGAGTCGGCCA
>JBBDXO010000227.1:0-15869 GCA_040902295.1 Candidatus Rokuibacteriota bacterium
GATGGTGGCCGAATCGGACCGGGGGCGGCTGGGCTCCATCGACACGCCTCGTGCGGCTTGAGTTGGGAGGGAAACGGGTCCGCGCACCCCGAGCGCGATCCGCCACCGTCGAACGCCGTGGGTGCTCCCGGTCGTTCTGGATGTCGCTGCCGCACAGGTCCCTGGCGCCGGCCACGATCGCCTGCCGGACGGTGTCGAGGTCGAGCGAGACGTTGAGCGACCGGGCCAGCGCCTCCAGCACCTGCGCTTCGTGCTGCTGGCGGCCGGCGTCGAGCTCGTCCGCGGTCAGCGCTCGGGACGCGCCGGCGGTGCCACGCGCACCGGGCGCGGGGCCACCGCGGCCGCCCTGCCCCTGTCCTGGGAGGCGCTCGCCGGCCCCTCCCCGCTGCAGCCTGCAACGACGGTACATGCGACCGCGACCACCACGACCATCATGAGCTTCAACCCTTTCATGATCGCGTGGCGTCGGGCGACGAGCCCGAGGAAGAAGCAGACGGCGCCGCACGTTTCCAGCAACTCTTCCAGGAAATTCCGCGGATATCCGGGCACGTAGCCGAGCGGGCTCTCGAACGTCTCCGTCACCGCCAGCACGAGCGCGCCGGCGGCGAAGACCTGGCCCCACGGCTCGCGCGCCGCGCGCAGCGCTCCGGACCACAGATCGGCGCGCCGCCGCCACGCATACACGGCGAACGCCACGGGCGGGCCCACCACGAGCAGGAACCCGAGCACGCGGTAGGCGAGGTGGACATCCGGGTTGACGAAGAACCGGGTGGCGATGATCTTCATGCCGAACACGCGCTTGTCGAGATCGATCTCGCCCACCACGAAGCCGGCCAGCATCAGGGCGAGGACGACGTCGACCGCCGCGGGCCGTTGCATGCGCGCCAGCGCCGCTCCACACGACACCGCCATCACCATCGCCGCCACCAGTAGCACCGCCTGCACCCATTCCACCGGACCGTCCTCGAGGACGAGGCGGGCGGCCAGGGGCCGATTCCAGCGCAGGAGCGCGGCCAGGACGACCGTCACGACGGCGCACGCCGCGGCTGACATCAGACGAACGCGCATGGAACTCTCACTCTATCACCCGTGCGCGGGCGCGCCCGGCCTCACACGCCCGTCGCACGCCCGTCGCACCCCCGTCACACCCCCGTCACACCCCGATGTCGTCGAAGAAGGCGCCGATGACCCTCTGCACCTCGGCGCGGTGCGAGCGGTTCGGAAAGTGGCCGCCGCCCGCCACCACGTGCAGCCGTGCGGCGGCAATGGTCTCCGCCACCCGGCGCGACATCGCCACCGTCGGGAAGTGATCGCTCTCGCCCGCGATCACCTGCACCGGGCAGCGGATGCGCGCGCACTCCGCCACCCACTCCGCGCGCGTGTACGTCTCGTCCAGCAGCGCCAGCAGCGAGCCGACGGCGTGCCGGCGCAAGGGCGCCGTCAGGGCCGCATACCGCTCGGGCCGGGCCTTGATCCGCGCCAGCGTCGCCTCCCCCATCCTCAGGATCACGTTGGCGTCGTAGTACTCCTCGAACCGGCCTGCCTCCACCAGGGGCCGGTGCGCGCGCCACCAGGCCCGGTCCGCCTCGATGGGCGCGTACGGCGGGCCGCTCACCGAGATCACCGCCCGCACGCGCTCCGGCGCGTGCACGGCGGCCCAGAGCGACAGCGCCGCGCCCATGGAGGCGCCGCCCCAGACGGCGTCGCGGATCCCGAGGGCGTCCAGCCACAGCAGCAGGTCTTCGAGCTTCTTGTCGTAGGTGTAGTCCTGGACGCGCTCGAACCTGTCGGAGCGGCCGTGGCCCCGCGTGTCGGGAAGGAGGGCGCGGATACGGGGAAAGAACGGCTCGAGGTCGGCCACCATGTGTGACGCGTCCTCGACGGAGCCGCCGTGGATCCAGATCACGGGAGGCCGGGAGGCATCGCCGTGCTCGAGCCAGTGCAGGCGGGTGGAGTTGGGCAGGAGGCGCTCAGGCAGGGCGGGAGCTCAGACGGTCTTCAGCCGCTCGAAGCGCCGGGCGACCATCGACATGGAGTAGGTGCAGATCCAGTAGACGACGGCGATGAAGAGGTACAGCTCGAAGGGACGGATCTCCCGGTTGTTGACGATCTGGGCCGCCTTCGTGAGATCGAGGTAGCCGATGATGGAGGCCAGTGACGTGTCCTTGAAGAGCACGATCATCTGCGTCACGAGGGCGGGCACCATGTTGCGCAGCGCCTGCGGCAGCACCACCCACGCCATGCTCTGCGTGGCCGTCATGCCGAGGGCGGTGGCGGCCTCCACCTGGCCCCGCGGCACCGACTGCACGCCGGCGCGCACGATCTCGCCGAAATAGGCCGCCTCGAAGATGACGAAGGCGGTGAGCGCCACCCCGTACTCGGGAATGGGCAGCCGCAGCAGCTGCGGGATGACGAACCAGATCCAGAAGATGACCATGACGAGGGGCACGCCGCGGAAGAACTCGACGTACATCGTGGCGGGCACGCGGATCCAGCGCCGCTGCGCCAGCCGCGCCAGCCCGATGAAGATCCCGAGCAGGAAGCCGAGCACGATGGCGGGGATGGCCAGCCGCAGCGTGCCGCCCGCGAAGGAGCCGATGCCGATGAGCCCCTGCACGATGAGGAACTCGAAATTGTTGGCGATGACGGCGAAGCTCACGGTCCCGCGCCTCCCGCGCGGGCGATCAGCCCGGGAATGGCGTAGCGACGCTCCACCCGGGCCATGATGGCGGCGATGGACAGGCAGAGCGCCAGGTAGATGAGCGTGCCCGCGGTCAGCGCCTCGATGGCGCGGGCGGTGTACGTCTCGATCTGGCGCGTCTGGAAGGTCAGCTCGGCGACGCTGATGGTGAGCGCCACCGAGGAGTTCTTCAAGAGGTTGAGTGACTCGTTGGTCCCGGGCGGAACGATGAGGCGCAGCGCCACGGGCAGGATGATCAGGCGGTACGCCTGGAAGACCGTGAGGCCCATCGCCTGGGCCGCCTCGAACTGCGTCTTCGGGATGGACTGAATGCCGGAGCGGATGACCTCCGACATGCGCGCGCCGTGATAGACGCCGAGGGCGACGGTGGCCGCCCAGAACTCCAGGCTGTGGTTGAAGAGCCAGTCCTGCACGGGGCGCGGCAGCACGCCGGGCACGCCGAAGTACCAGAAGAACATCCAGACCAGCAGCGGCACGTTGCGGAAGAACTCCACGTAGAACACCGCGAGGGCCCGCAGCGGAAAGAAGCGCACGGTGCGCAGGGCGCCGGAGAGAATGCCCAGCGCCACCGCCACCAGCCACGCCAGCGCGGAGATCTGCAGCGTCATGAGCAGGCCCTGGAGCAGCCAGCCGCCCGACTGGCCGCTCCAGAGCACGCTCCAGTTGAACGTGTAGTTCAGGCTACTTGCCGATCTGCTTGAGGAGGTACGCCTTCACCTGCGGCGTGAGCGGATACGGCACCTCGCCCTTGGGGCCGAACCACTTGTCGTAGATCTCGAAGTACTTGCCCGACTCGAAGCCCTGCCGGAGACCGGCGTCGACGGCCGCCTTGAACTTGGCGTCGCCCTTGCGCATGGCCATGCCGTAGGGCTCCTCGGAATAGAAGTCGCCCACGATCTCGTAGTCGGCGCCGTTGGGCGCCTTCGCCTTGAGGCCGGCGAGCTGGATGCCGTCGTTGGTGTAGGCGTCCACCTGGCCCTGGATGAGGGCCTGGAAGGCGGCGGGCTGGTCGGGGAACTCGCGCAGCTGCGCCTGCGGCACCTTCTCGCGGATGATCTTGGCGTTGGTGGAGCCCTGCTGGGCCGCGATGCGCTTGCCCGCGATGTCGTTGATCGACTTGATGGGGCTGCCCTTCTTCACGAGGAACTGCGCGCCCGTGTAGAAGAAGGTGAGGCTGAAGTCGACCGACTCCCGCCGCTGCGGCGTGTCGGTCATGGTGCCCGCGATGAGGTCGACGGCGTTGGAGGACAGGAGCGGAATGCGCGTGGGAGGCGTCGACTCCTTCTTCTCCACCTTGATCGACCGGCCGGCGGCCTTCTCGACGGAGGGCTTCACGAGCTGCTCCACGAGGTCGATGGAGAAGCCGACCCACTCGTTCCGGCTGTTGACGTACGCGAAGGGCGGGGAGCCGGTGCGGGTGCCGATCACGAGCACGCCGCTCTTGCCGATCTTTTCGAGCGTGTCCTGCGCGAGCGCCGGCGCCGCCGCCGCGAGGGCGATGACGAGGGCGAGGGTGAGCGTGAGCATCCGTCTCATGACGATCTCCTTTGGGTTAGTGGCTCAAAATCTTGGACAGGAACTGCTTGCCGCGCTCGGACTGCGGGGCCGAGAAGAAGGCGTCGGGGGCCCCCTCCTCCACCACCTGCCCCTCATCCATGAAGACGACCCGGTGCGCGACGCGCCGGGCGAAGCCCATCTCGTGGGTCACGCACATCATCGTCATGCCGTCCCGGGCCAGATCCGTCATGACCTCCAGTACCTCGTTGATCATCTCGGGGTCGAGGGCGGAGGTGGGCTCGTCGAACAGCATGATCTTCGGCTGCATGGCGAGCGCGCGCGCGATGGCCACGCGCTGCTGCTGGCCCCCGGAGAGATTGGCCGGGTAATGGCCCGCCTTGGCCTCGAGGCCCACCCGCTGCAGCAGGACGTGCGCGGCCGTCTCCGCCTCCGCGCGCGACAGGCCGCGCACCTTCATGGGCGCCAGCATGATGTTGTCCAGTGCCGTCATGTGCGGGAAGAGATTGAAGGACTGAAAGACCATGCCCACGCGCGCGCGAAGCTTCGGCAGGTTCACCCGCCGCCCCGTGATGGGCTCGCCCAGGACCACGATGTCGCCCCCCTGCACGCGCTCGAGGCCGTTGACGCACCGGATCAGCGTCGACTTGCCCGAGCCCGAGGGGCCGCACACCACCACCACCTCGCCCGCGGCCACGGAGAGCGTGATGCGCTTGAGCACGTGCAGCGTGCCGAAGTGCTTGTCCACGTCCTTGAACTGGATCGCCGGCTCGGCCATCGCCCCCGCTACCCCATGACGATCAGAACGTCCCCTGCGTTCACCGCTTGTCCCGCCTGCACGCGAACGTCGAGCACCGTGCCCGCCGCGCCCGCCCGCAGCTCGTTCTCCATCTTCATGGCCTCGATCACGAGCAAGGTGTCCCCCGCCTTGACGGCGTCGCCGGAGCGGACGGCCACGCGGCTGATCTTACCCGGAAGCGGCGCTCTGAGGGTCTGGCCGCTGCCGCCCGGGGCCGCGCCGCCCCTGGTCCGGATGATGTGGCGGGTCTGCTCCTCCACCGTGATGGCGTACGTCTCGCCGCCCACGTCGACGAGGCAGGCGCCGTCGGCATCGACCACGTCGGCGACGTGGGAGATCCCGTCGATGAGCAGCGAGTAGATCCCCTGCGCGGTGAGGCGGGCGTCCACATCCCACTCACGATCGCCGACCACGAGCCGGTAACGGCCGTCCGCCCGCGCGGCCACGTCGACCACGTGCTCCTGCCCACCCACGGTGGCGACGTATTTCATCGGGACCACTGTATCGGAGGCTGGGTGCACGGCTGGGGCCGAGGGTGGCCTGTTTTAGATGCGACGCGGCTCCGCCGGTGTTGTGTCAACCGTGTCGACGCTGTCGACCGTTTCATCGCGACCAGCCGGTGCGGGGGCCGCGGCGCCAGGCGTCGGAGGCACCGTCGTTGGATGGTTGGGGGAGGGCGGCGCGGCGGCCGTGCTCGTACTCGGCGAGGACGGCGGCGATGATGGCGACGGCCTCGAAGCGGGCGTCGTTGGCGTGGATGTCGGGCAGCACGCGCTCGAGAAAGGCGGTGGAGAGGCGGGCGGCGGCGAAGTCAGGGTGGGCCACGATGCGCGCCAGGAGCGGGATGGTGGTCCGCACGCCCACCACCGTGTACTCGGCGAGCGCGCGCCGCATGCGGGCGGTGGCCGCCGCGCGGTCGGCGCCCCACACGATCAGCTTGGCGAGCATCGTGTCGTAGAAGCGCGGCACCGTGTACCCCTCGTACACGCCGGAGTCGTCCCGCACCCACGGCCCCGAGGCCGCCCGCAGGCCGGTGATCGTCCCCGGCGACGGCAGCCACCCCGCGAACGGGTCCTCGGCGTTGATGCGGCACTCGATGGCGGCCCCGCGCCACGTGACGTCCGCCTGGCCGTAGCCGAGCGGCTCGCCCGCCGCGATGCGCAGCTGCTCGCGCACGAGGTCGATGCCGGTCACCATCTCCGTCACCGGGTGCTCCACCTGCAGCCGCGCATTCACCTCGAGAAAATAGAAGTTGCGGTCGGCGTCGACGAGGAACTCCACCGTGCCCGCGTTCACGTACCGGGCCGCCTTCGCGAGGCGGCAGGCCGCCTCGCCCATCCGCTGCCGCATCGCCGGGTCCACGAGGGGCGACGGGCACTCCTCGATCAGCTTCTGGTGGCGGCGCTGGATGGAGCACTCGCGCTCGCCGAGGTGGACGACGTTGCCGTGCGCGTCCGCGAGCACCTGGATCTCGACGTGACGCGGCTCGACCACGGCGCGCTCCAGGTACACGGCGGTGTCGCCGAAGGCGGCGCCCGCCTCCGCGCGCGCCGAGCGCAGCGCCTCGGCCATCTCCGACTCCTGCCGCACCAGGCGCATGCCCTTGCCGCCGCCGCCCATGGCCGCCTTGAGCATCACGGGATAGCCGATCTCGCGCGCAGTCCGCACCGCCGCCTCGTCGCCGGTGAGGGCGTCCACCGTGCCCGGCACCATCGACACGCCCATCTGGCGCGCGAGGTTGCGGGCCGCCGTCTTGCTGCCGAGGGCGCGCATGGCGGCGGCGGGCGGGCCCACGAAGGTCAGCCCCGCGTGCGCGCACGCCTCGGCGAAGCGGGGGTTCTCCGAGAGAAAGCCGTAGCCGGGGTGGACGGCGTCGGCGCCCGAGGCGCGCGCCACCTCGATGAGACGGTCGATGACGAGATAGCTGTCGGCGGCGGGGGCGGCGCCGATGGCGTAGGCCTCGTCGGCCATCTGCACGTGCAGCGCCTCGCGGTCCGCCTCCGAGAAGACGGCCACGGTGGCGATGCCCTGCTCGCGGCAGGCGCGGATCACGCGCACGGCGATCTCGCCCCGGTTCGCCACGAGCAGCTTGGCGATCGTCACTCCTTCACCGCCTGGATGGCCGCCTCGATGAAGCTGGTGTCGACGATGTCCTCGAGGGGGATGGTCGCCTTGATGAACCCGTGCTTCTGCCACCACGTCATCTGCTTGCCCACGTCCTCCACCAGCAGGCGTCCATTGCGGTCCTGGTAGGGAAAGCCGAGGCGGATGACGTTGGGGCTGCCGCCGGTATACCTGGAGGTGATGGCCACCACCTCCTCGTAGTTCGCCCCCGGCGCGATGCGGCCCTGGCTCCGGTTCAGCACGGCGTCATGGTAGTAGCGCGCGGCCTTGACGTAGCCCTTCATGAAATTCGTCGCCCGCGGGCGGTCGCCCGCGAACTTGTTCGAATAGAAGACGGTGGCGATCTGCCACGGGAAGAGATCGCCGCCCCACGCGAGGATCCGGCCGAAGCCCTGCGCCTCCGCCGTGCCCGGGAACGGCTGGGGCAGCATGATCGCCTCCACCTGCTTGCCCTTCAGCGCTTCCAGCGCCGCCCCCATCGCCTGCAGGGGCACCACCTTGACGTCGGCCAGCGTCATGCCCTCCTTCTCCAGCACGTTGCCGAGGTGGTAGTGGAAGGTGGAGCCGAGCTGCGTGATGCCGATGCGCTTGCCCTTGAGGTCGGCGAGGCTCTTCAGCCCGCCGTCGTAGAGATCCTTCTGCACGACGATGGCGGTGAGCGGGTAGCCGGGCCACTCCCGCCCCTTGTCGGCCACGATCCACAGCTTCTCGCCCCCGAGCACGATGTTGTAGAGGGCGGCGGTGAGCCCGGTAGCACCCACGTCCACCTGGCCGGTGGCGAGCGCGGTGGCGATGGGGGCGGCCGCCTGGAAGAACACCAGCTCCGGCTCCACGCCAAACTCCTTGAAGAAGCCCTTCTCGACGCCGATGAAGATGGGCGCCGACGACGTCAGCTTGAGCACTCCGACCTTCGGCCTGTCCTGGGCGGCGGCGCCGCCGGCGGTGACGGCGAGGGCGACGACCACGGCGAGCAGCGCGCGAACGATGTGTGAGATCACCCGGTCCTCCATGGAATGGTGGCGCGTTCGAGACGGCCGAGGCCCCAGTGCGACAGGACCCCGAACAGGGACAGGACGACGATGCCGACCATCAGCTTGGTGGTCTGCATGAGGTTGCCCGCGTTGAGGACGAGAAAGCCGATGCCGGACTCCACCGCGATCATCTCCGCCGCCACCAGCAGCAGGAGCGCGGTGCCCGCGCCCAGGCGCAGCCCGGCGAAGATCATCGGCAGCGCGGAGGGCAGGATGACTTTCCGGATGACGGACCACCGCCGGGCGCCAAAGGCGACGGCGGCGCGCACGAGCAGCGGGTCCGCCTGGCGCACGCCCGCGAAGGTGTTGATCGCCATCGGGAAGAAGACGCCGAGGGCGATCACGGCGATCTTGGAGGGCTCGCCGAGGCCCAGCCACAGGATGAGCAGCGGCAGGAGCGCGATCTTCGGGATGGGAAAGGTGGCCGCGATGATGGGCGTGCCCACCGCCTCCGCCGCCGCGAAGAAGCCCACCGTGATCCCCACGATCACGCCGAGGGCGCCCCCCAGGACGAAGCCGAGCAGCAGCCGCTGCAGGCTGGCGCCCACGTGCAGGAACAGCTCGCCCGACCGGATCATGTCCCCGCCTTCCAGCAGCACGCCGACGGGCGAGGGCAGGAAGAGCACCGGCACCCAGCCGAGGCGGGCGAAGCCCTCCCACACCGCCACCAGCGCCACCAGCGACGCGGCGCGCAGCCACCGGTGGTCGGGACGGGCGAGGAAGGCGGCGCGGTTCTGGACGGCGATGCGGCTACTCACGCAGCGCCTCCTGCGCGTGGCCCTTGATGAGCGACCAGATGCGCTCGACGGCGTGCACGAAGGCCGGCTCGCCGATCATCGACTCCACGCGCGGGCGCTCGAGAGCGACGGCGATGTCGGCGAGCACGCGCCCGGGCCGGCGCGAGAGCACCACCACCCGGTCCGCCATGTACACCGCCTCGGAGATGTTGTGGGTGACGTAGACGATCGTCTGCCGGGTACGCTCCCAGATGGCGAGCAGCTCCTCCTGCATGAGCTGGCGCGTCTGCGCGTCGAGCGCGGAGAACGGCTCGTCCATCAGCAGCACGGCCGGGTCGACGGCGAGGGCGCGCGCGATGCCCACGCGCTGCCGCATGCCGCCCGAGAGCTGGTGAGGGTAGCGGGCCTCGAAGCCGGTGAGCCCCGTGAGATCGATGTAGCGGCGCGCGCGCACGGCGCGCTCGGCGGCGTCCAGGCCCGCCTCCTCGAGGCCGAATTCGACGTTGGCCTGCACGGTGCGCCACGGGAAGAGCGCAAATTCCTGAAACACCATCGCCGTCGACGTCCGCCCCTGCCGCAGCGCGCCCTCCAGGTAGATCGCGCCCGCCGTCGGCGACAGGAGGCCCGCGATCATGTTCAGCAGCGTGGACTTGCCGCAGCCGGAGGGGCCGAGGACGGCGACGAACTGCTCGGACTCCACCGTCACCTCGATGTCCTCCAGCGCGTGCAGGTCACCGTAGCGCTTGGATACGCGATCGATCACGACCCTCACGCGGGCTCCGGCGCGCGCAGGCGGAAGCGCTGCACCTTGCCGGTGGCGGTCGTGGGGAGCGCGTCCACGAAGTCGATGGCGGCGGGGGTCTTGTGGGCGGCCCCGCGCGTGCGTACGAACTCGGTGAGGGTGGCCGCGAGGTCCTCCGACGCCGTCCATCCCGCCGTCAACACCACGAAGGCCCGCGCCCTCGTGAGCCCGTCGCCGTCGCGGGCGGCCACCACCCCGGCCTCGAGCACGGCGGGGTGCGCGACGAGCAGCGCCTCGATGTCCGCCGGCGACACCCACATGCCGTGCACCTTGAACATGTCGTCGGAGCGGCCGGCGAAGGCGTAGAAGCCGTCGGCGGTCTCGCGGAACATGTCCCCCGTGCGCAGCCACGCCCCCTGCATGGTGGCCCGCGTGCGCTCCACCCGGTTCCAGTAGTAGGGGGACGTGGTCGGCCCCTTCACCAGCATGTGGCCCACGACGCCCGGCGACACGGGCGCGCCCGCGTCGTCGACCAGCCGCACCTCGAAGCCGGGCACGACGCGACCGCACACGCCGCGCCGCGCGGCGCCCGGACGGTTGGCGATGAAATCGTGCAGGGCCTCCGTGGAGCCCACGACCTCCACCAGCTCCAGGCCGAACCGCTCCGCCCAGGCGTCGAAGATGGCGGGCGGCAACGCCTCGCCGGATGACACGCAGAAGCGCAGCGAGGAGAGGTCGAAGCGCTCCGCGCCCTCGACCTGCAGCATGCGCGCGTAGAGCGTGGGCACGGCGAAGAACATCGTCGGCCGCTCCGCCGTGATCACCTCGAAGGCCCGCTCGGCATCCACGCGCTCCGGCACGAGGACCGCCGTCGCCCCCGCGCGCGCCGGGAAGTACAGCGAGTTGCCGAGGCCGAAGGCGAAGAACATCTTGGAGGCGGAGAAGATGACGTCGTCTCCCCCGATGCCGAAGATCCCCGTGCCCACCAGCTCGGCGGCGGCCATGAAATCGCGGTGCGAGTGCACGGCCGCCTTCGGCTTGCCCGTGGAGCCCGAGGTGTAGCCCCAGTACATCACGTCATCCGCAAAGGTGCGCGCGGGCTCGAGCGCGGGCGTGGACGTCTTCAGGAGCGCATCGAGGTGGCGCGTGCCCGCGAGCGCGCGCCCCGCCACCACGATCTCGCGCAGCCACGGGCAGCGGTGACGCACGGCGAGCAGCCGCGCGGCCACCGAGGCCTCCGCCACCGCCACCGTGGCGCGGCTGTCGTTGAGGAGGAACTCGTACTCCTGGGGCGTCATGAGCGTGTTCACGGGGACGGCCACCGCCCCGAGCTTGACGGCGCCCCAGAACGCGGCCGCAAAGGCCGGCGTGTCGTCGAGGACGAGCAGGACGCGGTCCTCGATCTGCACCCCGAGGGCGGCGAGGGCATGGCCACAACGGTCGGCGCCTTCGGCCACCTCGCCATAGGTCACCGACCGGCCCGCGATGCGAAAGGCGGTGCGCGCCGCGCCCCCGTCGAGACGATGGCGATCGACGAAGAAGTCGGCCGCGTTGAAGTGCTCGGGAAGCTCCTCGTGATCCACCGCGGGGAATGGTACAGGAAAACGCCAGCCGGCCGGCGGTATGCACCAGATTACCCACCGGCCCTGCACCCTCGATGGCATCGGACATGCTTTGTGGTATTCCGTTTAACTGTGACCACCTGTGACGTGCGGCAGCCCCTCCGCGTTGCGCTCTGCGCCCTCTTCCTGATTATCCCCTTCGTATGCGCGGCCGGCGCGGCAGCCGAGGTCCGGCTCTCGATGGTGAGCGCGCGGGCGGGGATCGAGGGCGCGGTGCTGCTTCCCCAGACGGTGTACGCCGACGCTTCCAATATCTACATTTCGACCTCAGGGGTTCCCGCCGGCGGGCGCCTGTACGTGCTCAGGCGTGACCGGGCAGCCGACTTTCCCGTCGTCGAGCAGCTCGACTTCGAGGTGGCGCTGGGCGCCGTGCGCGGCGATGCGACCCATCTCTACGTGGCGGGGCGCGACGGCGTCCTCTACATCTACCGAAAGACGAGCCCCCTCAGCCTGGTGACGTCCATCCCCATCGCCGACCTGCAGCTCGTGGGTCTCGACGTCGTCGACAACCGGATCTACGTGGCGGTGGGGCAGGCGCACGTCGCCGCCGACGCCGGCCACGTGTACGTGTCGTCGCTGGCCGCCTCCGACGCCGTCCTCGAGATCGTCAAGGGCACGTGGACCCGCGGCGTGTCGTATGACGGCTTCGAGCCCGACGTCACCGTCGTCTTCGACCGGCTGACGGGCGCCCGCCTCACCGCCATCCCCAACCCGGCCGATTCCACCGGGGATCGCGGCATCTCGGCCGTCTACGCCGACCGTGAGATCGTCGCGCAGATGCGTCCCGGCTGCTGCGGGCTCGGGGTGTCGCTCTTCGATCCTGCCACGATCGGCTTCGACCAGCGCCTGGCCAGCCGCAACAGCAACTCCCTCGCCCGCCGCGGGCGGTGGCTGGTCGTCGGCACCGAGGCCGGGTCGGTGGAGGTGTGGGACATCGGCCGCCGTCCCGCCCCCGTGGTCGCCCGCGTCGACCTGCGGGCGCTCACCGGCCATACGGGGATCGAGGACATCGAAGTGCGCGCGCTGTGGTTCGACGAGGTGGACAACCTGCTCTTCGCGGGCAGCTCGTGGGGTAATGACCAGTCGCGCTCGTCCGCGCTGCCCGCCTTCTTCGTGCTCCAGCTCGATACCGGAGAGCCCACCCTCCGCCTCGCCAACACGCGCGTGACGGAGGGCGACGCGGGGACGACGCAGGCGGTGTTCACCGCCACGCTGTCCGCGGCGAGCGCCGAGACGGTCACGGTGGACATGGAGACGTCGAACGGCACCGCCAAGGCCGCCGACTTCGTCGCCACCACCGGGCGTCTCACCTTCGCGCCCGGCACCGTCAGGCAGACGTTCACGGTGGCGGTGAAGGGCGATACGGCCGTCGAGGCCGACGAGACGTTCTTCGCGACGCTCACCAATCCGATCAACGCCACCCTCAAGCGCGCGCGCGCCAAGGCCATCCTCGTGGACGACGATGCGGCGGCGGCGGCGGCGGCCGTGGCCGCCACCACCGTGAGCATCGCCGCCACCCGAGCCACCGCCACCGAAGGCGGCACCAACGGCATCTTCACCGTCACCCGCACGGGCAGCACGGACGCCGCCCTCAAAGTGCGCTACACGGTGGCCGGCACCGCCACGCCGACCACCGATTACCGCGCGCGCTCCGGCACCGTGAACATTCCGGCCGGCGCCGCGTCGGCGCGGATCGTCGTGGTGGCCGCCGCGGACGGCATCGCGGACGGCGGCGAGACGGTGGTGGTGACGCTGGCAGCCGCCACCGGCTACGACGTGGGCAGCCCGGCCGCCGCCACCGTCACGATCGCCGACGGCCCGTAGCCGCTCAGCCGTCCGCGGTGGGCACCGCCACCGCCGTGTCCCCGGAGCGAAGCACCACGAGCGCGATGAAGCCGATCCCCACCCACGTCGCCTCGCGGATGCGCCGCACGAGGCTGTACGACAGCCCCGCCGTGCCCGTGAAGCCGAGCGCCACGAAGATGGCGACGTGGCCGCCTTCGAGGGCGCCCAGGCTGCCGGGCACCATGAAGGTGGCGAAGCGAATAGCGGTGCTGAAGGCCTCGATCACGACGGCCGTGAGGAGGGAGACCTCGATGCCGAGCAGGGCCAGGATCACCCACGTCTCCAGCGCGCTCGTGAGCCAGCCGAGGAAGTGGAAGACGATCGACAGGGACAGGCGCCGCGGCTGCCCGCGGTAGAAGGCGGACAGGGAATCGTCCAGCCGCGTGAGCCCTGCGCTGTCGGACGCCAGCATGCCGAAGCGCTTGAGCAGGCGCCCGCCGCCCGCAAAGAGGCCGCCCACCTGCGCCGCCACGAAGAGGCCCACCGCCACCACCTCGACGAGCAGCAGCCATTCCATGCCGCGCAGGACCGCGGAGTCGGGCGGCAGCACCCACCACGCGCACGCGATGCCCACTACCAGCAGCCATCCCTGCGCGATGGCGATCGTGGTCTTCGCCACGATCACGGACGACGTGGCCGCCTCCACGCTGACGTGCCGCCGCACGAGCCACGCCTTCACCGCTTCGCCCCCCAGGGAGGCGGTGGGCGTGGTCACGTTGACGGCCTCGCCCGCGAGCCGGGCGAAGTACAGCGTGCGCAGCGGCACGCGGTCGTGGCGAAAGGCGAACCGCCAGCCCAGCGTGTCGAAGAGGTTGACGAGCGGAAAGGGGAACGCGAGGACGATGAGGATCCTCCACGACAGCGTGGCGAGGGTGTCGAGAAGGGCCCGCGGATCGTTGCGCGCGACGAGCACCGCCAGCAGCACGGCCCCGCCCACGATCAGGAGGAGCCGCGCGGCGCGCCAGCCCCGCACGCGCCGCTACACGAGCTCGAAGGGGATGCGCGCCTGCGCGGCGAGCTCTTTCAGCTCGCGATGGACGACGTCGCTGAGCGGCACGCCGTTACGGAGACGCTCCGCCTTGCGCTTGAACTCGATCTCGCCCGCGACGTAGATCTCTTCCACGCCGGGGGCGCGGCCGGACGCCTTGACCATGCCGATGAGGCGGTCCACCTTCTCGGCGAACTCCTCGGGCGTCATGAAGTGCGCGGGGTTGATGGCCATGTAGAAGGCGCTCGTCACCAGCGGCTCCCGGCCGAAGTTCTTCATGGCGGGCACGTCGGTGCCGAAGAGGCCGCCCGACAGCACCCCGCCGAGCACCTCCACCAGCGTCGCCACCCCGAAGCCCTTGTAGCCGCCCGCCCACTGCATGAAGCCGTGCTGGATGGCCTCCACGGGGTCCGTGGTGGGCCGTCCCTCGCGGTCCAGCGCCCAGTCGGGCGGGATGGGCGCACCCTTCTTGGCGGCCAGCCGCAGCTTGCCGCCCGCCACCACGGAGGTCGCCATGTCCAGCACGATGGGATCCTTGTCGCCGGCGGGCACGGCGAACGAGAACGGGTTCGTCGCGTAGGTGGGCGTGGTGCCGCCGAAGGGGGGCAGGATGGCGGGGCCGTTGTTCATCGACACGCCGATGAAGCCCGCGCGCGCCGCCATCATCGTGTAGAAGCCGACGAGGCCCGTGTGGGTGACGTTGCGCACGGTCACGCACGCGATACCGGCCGTCGACGCCTTGTCCATCGCCATCTGCATCGCGCGCCGGGCCACGACGATGCCGAAGGCATTGTCGCCCTCCAGCATGGCGGTGGACGGCAGGTCGCGCACGACCTGCACCTTCGGGCGCGGGTTCAGCAGGCCCCGCTTCATCATCGACAGGTAGCCCGCCACACGGGTGGAGCCGTGCGACTCCACGCCGCGCAGGTCGGCTTCCGTGAGGACCTCCGCCACCAGGGCGGCGTCCTCGGCGGGGACGCCGTTGGCCTCGAACAGCTTGCCGATCAACGCGCGCAGGCGATCAGCGGGCACGGCAACGATCTCAGCCATGGGTGTCCTTTCTGGTCGGCGCCACCATCATCGCACCAGGGCCAGGCGGGCGCGAAGCTGCTCCAGGAACTGCTGCGGATTATCGGGAGACAGGCCCACCCAGCCCTTCGCCGTGTCGAGCCAGACGACGCCGCTGCGGTTGGTGAGGAAGAGCTCGTAGTGGCCGAGCGAGCCGTTCCAGAAGCGGCCGAAGCGGCCGAAGACGCCGCGGGAGCCGAAGATCGACATCCCGACCACCGAGCGGGGCGTGTCGTCGGCGGCGCGGATGGCGCGGTACGGAATGACCTTGGCGCCCGCGCGGCGCTCGACGTGGATGCCGTCGGAGGCCAGCCGGAAGCCGGTGGGCGCGTAGCGGCCCATCACGAACAACAGCAGCGTGAAGGGCAGGCCGAAGAACAGCCAGCGCGGGTCACCGGTCTTGACGGTGAATGCGAGGCCCGCGGCGGAGAACACCACGACCCCGAGCACGACGGCGCCCACCGTCGACCACCGCTCGCGGACGCCGAGCGTCGCCGGGTACACCTCCGGGGTCAGCGCGGACAGATCTCGCGGGCGGTGAAGAAGAACGCGATCTCGGTGGCGGCGGTCTCCGGAGAGTCCGAGCCGTGGACGGCGTTGGCCTCGATGGAGGAGGCGAAGTCCCGGCGGATGGTGCCGGGCGCCGCCTTCGTGAAGTCGGTGGCGCCCATGAGATCGCGCCAGCGCTGGATGGCGT
>JBBDXO010000228.1:0-15865 GCA_040902295.1 Candidatus Rokuibacteriota bacterium
GCGACCCGCCCGCCCGGCCCCCGCCGTCACCGCATTCCACGAGAGTCATTAGCGGCCGGGGCCGCGGCCCGGGCCGGCGCCGGGACCGGTCATTGGCATGTCGATCCCCCGCTCCCTGGCGCGCGCGACCATCTTGTCGTGCATCTCCTGTCGATACGCGTCGCGCTCGGGCCCGGTCAGCGTGCGCATCTTCGCCTGGTGCTCTGTCCACTCCTCCTCGGTCATCAGCCTGGGGCCCATGCCGGCGCCAAGCCGGAACTCCCTCTCGGCGTTCGCCGCCCAGCCGGGCGGCCTGCCCGGTGACGCACTCTGCGCGACCGCGCCGCCGGCCGCCGCAAGCACGGAGCTACCCACGAGCGCGATGAATGTGCGACGTCGCAGAATCATGATGCGTGTCCTCCTGTGGCGTAAATGGAACGCGTGCATGGACAGCAAGCTCCGTGCCGCTCGGGAGGGCAATAGAATGGAGCGCTTGCACGCACCGACACAGGCGAATGCGTGGCGCCGGCTCCCCGATCGTGAGGCATCACCGCCCCGGATCAGAGCGCCGCGTGCGGCGAGCACCCTCGGCACCCGATGGTCGCGTCGCGGCCGGCGACCGCGGGGATCGGATGACGACGGCACTGTCAGCGGTCGGGAACGAGGACCACGTAGGACGGTGCTCGATTCCGCTGGACGAGCAGCGTGATGCTCTGCCCGGGTTCGACGCCAGCCGACGCCTCATCGAAGTCGGCGAGATTCCGGATGATCCGCCGATCGAACTCCCGCACGAGGTCACCGCGCCGGAGGCCGGCGTTGGCGGCCGGGCTGCCGGGCCGTACGCTCGTGACCACGACGCCGGTCTCGGGCGTGACGGTGTCGACGGCCAGGCCCCACACCACGCGTGTCGGCTCCCGGCCCGCCGCCGGCGCGGGTTCCTGACCCAGGGCCAGCCGAATCGTCTCCTGCCGGCCGTTACGCCACAGGTCGAGAGTGACCAGCCGTCCGGGGAGGATGACCGCGAGCACGTCCTCGAGATCGGTCAGCGTTCCAAGCGAGCGGCGCTCGAGCGCGACGAGGATCGTGCCGCGCGTCAGTCCCGCGGTGGCCGCAGGCCCGCCGGGCGTCACGTCCGCCAGGAGCAACCCGCGCGCGAACGGCACGCGGAATGCGTCGCCCAGCTCGGCGGTCAAAGGCTGTGCGGCGATGCCGAGCCAGCCTCGCACGACCCGGCCGTGCGCGACGATGTCGTCCACGACCCTGCGCACGAGGTTCGACGGCGCCGCAAAGCCGACGCCCACCTCCCGCGGCGCCGCCGTCGACGACAACCCGACCACTTCGCCGCGCGCATTCACGAGCGGGCCGCCCGCGCTGCCGGGATTGATGGCCGCGTCGGTCTGGAGCAGGTCACCGTACGCGCCCCCGGCGGCGATCCGTGTACGGGAGCTCACGATCCCGGCGCTCACACTCGCCTCGAACCCGTACGGCGAGCCCACGGCGAGCACCCAATCGCCGACACGCATTTCGTCCGAGTCCCCGAGCCGTGCGGCGGGAAGCGGTCCGGGGGCGATCACGCGCAGCACGGCGATATCGCTGCGGTCGTCGCGGCCGAGCACCGTGGCCCTGTAGCGGGCGCCGTCGACGGCGACGACCTCCACCTCGGTGAGGCCCTGCAGGATGCGGGCGCCGGTGACCGCGATGCCACCAGGGTCCAGCATGACGGCGGCGCCGAGCGTCCGGTTCGGGACGCCGCCGAGTGCCTCGAACAGCTGTTGCAGGAGGTCACGTGCGGCGGGCCCCTCCGTGCCGAAGCCGCCGTCATCGGCGTCCTCGGACGGCAGGACGACGCTGAAGACGGCCGCCTTCACCGCGTCGGCGACCGGCGCGAAGCTCGCCGGAGGCTGTGCGCGCTCAGCCGCGAAGACGGGTGACGTCATGACGAGGATGAAGACAGCCGTCGCTATGGACCGCATGCCTGTACTCGCGTGCAAGCGGGATGCCTCACCGGCAGAGAATGAAATCATCGACATCGCCCGCACATCGGCTCAATCGATCGCGGCGTCGTCGCCTCATCCGGGACGGGATTGCCCCCCGGTGTCGGGTGTCTCCGACGGATCGAGCGCGTCGTCATCGACCTTCATCGGCGCCTGCTCGCTGTGGCTCGGCGTCGTGGTCTCGGTCGCGGCGATGCGATTGTGCATCGTGCGCAGCGAGCCGGTCGCGCGCGCGTGTCGGGTCTACAACCGGCGCCGTCGACGAACAGGTGATCGTGGCGTCGCTGCCGCAGGTGAGGTCGCATCGCCCCATCCGCTTCCGGTCCCTGGCTGAGCAACCGCACGAAATTCACGGAGAAGGCGTTGTGGCACGGCGCTTGCCGCGGGCAAAGGTCCGTCGGCCAGGCGTCGCGCGGCCGACGAGTGAACGTGTCCGTCCGGAGCGCCGGCCTGCCGGCGCGCGGACAGAATGAGGAGCCCATGAGCGCACTCACGAGCATTCGCATCGACGGCAGGGCCGCCGGTCGCATCCCGCGCGCCCACATCATGGTACGACTCGAGGAGCTGTTGAAGCGCCTGCCGGCGCGGCCGCTGTCCGTCCGCGTCACCTTCGGCGACGTCAACGGACCGAAAGGCGGCGTGGATACCCGGTGCGGCGTTCTCGTCAGCCTGCCCGGCGAGCCCGTCATCCGCGTCGAGCGCATGGGGACCACCCCACGCCTGGCGTTCGACGGCGCCTACGAGCGGATCCTGCGCACGACGGAGCGCCCGCGCCGCCGATGGCGCGAGTCCCAGCGACACCCGAAGAAGCAGTACGCGGCCAGACGGCTGTGGATGTGAGCGACGCCGGCGCCGGTGGTGCGACGGGGAGCCGCTGCCACACAACGTGAGGCGGCGACACCCCACCCGAACCGTCCGCTGCGCCGCTGCGATGCGAAACATCCCGGAAAGGCAGCGGTCGATCGGGGCACACATCTTGCGACCGGACTCGCCGGCGCTCCTTCAGCACTGGCTGACGGCGCGTCGATGGGCCGACGGGCATGAGGTCGATCGGAAACACGGAGGTCAGGCGATGAAAACCGACTCTCAACTGCAGCGAGATGTTTTGAAGGAGCTCGAGTGGGACCCGCGAGTCGATCACGCGCACATCGGCGTGGCGGTGAAGGGCGATGTCGTCACGCTGAATGGTCGGGTGCCGTCCTACGGCGAGAAATACCAGGCGGTGAAGGCGACCAAGCGGGTGTACGGCGTCACGGCCGTCGCCGACGAGCTCGAGGTGAAGCTGGCGGGGAGCAGCGAGCGCACGGACACCGACATCGCGGAAGCCGTCGTGCGGGCCTTGAAGGCGAACTATGCCGTGCCCGATGACCGGATCAAGGTCACGGTGCGGCAGGGGTTCATCGCGCTGGACGGGTCCGTCGACTGGCAGTACCAGAAGACCGCGGCCGAGGCGAGCGTCCGGTATCTGACCGGTGTCAAGGGCGTGAGCAACGAGATCACGATCACGCCGCGTGTGACGGCGAGCGGCGTGAAGGAGAAGATCGAGGACGCCTTGAAGCGTAGCGCCGAGATGGACGCGCGCCGCATCGCGGTGGACGTCGAGGGCGGGAAGGTCACGCTCCGCGGCAGCGTGCGGGCGTGGGCGGAGAGCAAGGAGGCGGAGCGTGCCGCGTGGGCGGCGCCCGGCGTCTCCCGCGTCGAGAATCTCATGACGGTGACGCCGTAGTCACGACGCGGGAATACCCCGGGGCATTCGCGCCCCGGGGACCCTCACAAGGAGGAGAGCGATGAGACGGCGGGCGAGGCTCGCATTCGTACTCACGGCGCTTCTGACGCTCACCGGCTCGGCGGGCGCCGAAGAGGTCTTGAAGCACTCGGGCTCGATCGTCGACATCGCCGACGATGTGCGAACGTTCGTGCTTGCCGAGGTCGGCCCCTGGCAGCTCCGTCACGGTGCCACGGTGGTCACCTACCGGACGATCACGCTGCTGCCGGAGACGCAGTACGCCATCGCCGGCCGCGTGGACGACGGCGCCGGCGGCTTTTCGGGGGAGTTCATGGAGGTCCCGGTGGGGCCCGAGGCGGTCTATCTCCATGACTACGTCACGGTCGAGTGCCGGCGCGAGGGCACGCGGCTGCTCGCGCTCAAGATCACGGTCATCGAGGTCGAGGATGCGGAGACGGAGTGACGGGCGAGCGGGGGGGCGGCCGTGATCGTCGTGAACGGCCGGGCGGTGGCGCCCGCGTGCGGCTGGTCGGTCCTCGACGCCGCTCGCGCCGCCGGCGTGGCCATCCCGACCCTGTGCCATCATCCCGCCCTCCCCGCGGACGGCTCGTGCCGCCTGTGTCTGGTGGAGATCGGGGGACGGCGGGGGCTCCACGCGGCGTGCGTCGAGCCCGCCGCCGACGGTCTGCGCGTGGAGACGGACACGCCGTTGGCGACGGCCGCGCGCCGCCACGCGCTCGCGCTCATGCTCGACCGCTATCGTCCGCGCCCGGGGACGGAGGACAACGAGCTGCTCGCCCTGGCGCGGGCCCACGGCCTGCACGCCCATGCGGCCATGCCGCGCGCGGCGGCGTCCGCCGACGAGTCGGATCCGTTCCTGCGCTTCGATCCCGCGGCGTGCATCCGTTGCTGGCGATGCGTTCACGCCTGTGAGCGCCTGAACGGGGTGGCGGCCATCGGGGTCTTCGGCCGTGGCGAGCAGGCGCGCATCGGCTTCGGCCTCGACCAGCCCATGGTGGCGAGTACCTGTGAGTCGTGCGGCATGTGCGAGGCGGTGTGCCCGACCGATGCGCTCACGGTGAAGACGGACGCGGCCTCGGCGTCCTCGCGCACGGCCACGACCATCTGCAGCTATTGCGGCGTGGGGTGCCGGCTCGAGGTGCGGGTGGACGGCGACCGCATCGTGGGCACGGCGCCGGACTGGCATGCGCCCGCCAATCACGGCCTGCTCTGCGTCAAGGGGCGATTCGGCTGGCCGTACGTCCACCACGCGCAGAGACTGACGCGCCCGCTCGTGAGGCGCTCGCTCCTCGGCGGGGCGGACGACACGCTCGTGGAGACCGAGTGGGAGACCGCGCTCGATCTCGTGGCGGGACGCCTGGCGTCGGCGGTCGCGCGCCATGGCCCGGACAGCGTGGGCTTCCTCGCCTCCGCCAAGTGCACGAACGAGGAGAACTACCTCTTCCAGAAGCTCGCGCGCCAGCTCATCGGCACCAACAACGTCGACCACTGTGCGCGCCTGTGCCACGCGCCCACGCTGGTGGCTCTCAGCGCGGCCCTCGGCTCGGGCGCGATGACGAATTCCATGGATGACGTCGTCCGTGACGCGCGCGTGGTGCTCGTCGTCGGCTCGAACACGACGGAGCAGCATCCCGTGCTCGGGATGCGGCTGCGGCGCGCCGCCCGCGAGCGGGGACTGCCGATCATCGTGGTGGACCCGCGCACGATTCCGCTCACGGACATGGCCGCCCTGCACCTGCGGCTGCGTCCCGGCACGGACGTGCCGCTGCTCAACGCGATCGCCCACGTCCTCGTCGCCGAGGACCGTGTCGACCGCGCCTTCGTGGAGGCGCGGACGGAGGGCTTCGAAGCGTTCGCGGCGAGCGTGCGCGAGGCGACGCCCGAGCGCGCCGAGACCATCACCGGGGTGCCGGCGGGCGACATCCGCCGCGCGGCGCGTCTGCTCGCCGACCATCGCCCCGGGGCCTTGCTCTACGCGATGGGCGTGACGCAGCACACGAACGGAACCGCCAGCGCCCACGCGTGCGTCAACCTGCAGCTCCTTCTCGGCAACTTCGGGCTGCCCGGCGGCGGCGTCAATCCGCTTCGCGGGCAGAACAACGTCCAGGGGGCGTGCGACGTGGGCGCGCTGCCCGACCTCCTCCCGGGGTATCAGCCGGTGAGCGATGCGGCAGCACGCGCGCGTGTCGAGGCGGCCTGGGGCGCGACGCTGCCGGCATCGCCGGGCCTCACGGTCACGGAGCAGGTGGATGCGGCGGGGGACGGCCGCCTGCGGGCCCTGTGGATTCTCGGCGAGAACGCCGCCATGACCGAGCCCGATCTGGGCCACGCGCGGGCATGCCTGGCGGCATGCGAGTTCCTCGTCGTCCAGGAGATCTTTCCCGGCGAGACCACGGCGTATGCGCACGTGGTGCTGCCGGCGGCGGCCTCGGCGGAAAAGACGGGCACGTTCACGAACACGGAGCGGCGCGTGCAGAAATCGGAGGCCGTCGTGCCGCCGCCCGGCGACGCCCGGCCCGACTGGTGGATCGTCACCGAGATCGCCCGCCGCCTGGCGTCGTGGCGCGCGCCGGACCTGTCGGCGCCTCACGCGGGGTGGACGTACGACGGACCCGCGGCGGTCATGGAGGAGATTGCGGCCCTCACGCCGATCTACGGCGGCATCTCGCACGCCCGCCTCGGCGACGCAGGCCTGCAGTGGCCCTGCCGCTCCGCCGGCGACCCCGGCACCGCGATCCTGCACGTGGGCGCGTTCAGCCGCGGCCGTGCCCGCTTCACGCCGGTGGCCCAGACGCCCGCCGCCGAGAGCGCGGACGCCGATTACCCGCTGACGCTCACGACCGGGCGCGTGCTCGAGCACTACCATGGCGGCTCCATGACCCGTCGCGTCGCCGGCCTCCATGCGCTCGTGCCGGAGCCGCTCGTCGAGGTGCATCCCGCCGACGGGGCCGCCGCCGGCATCGCCGACCACGAGCCCGTACGCGTGACGTCACGGCGCGGCAGCATCTCGGTCCGGGCACGGTTCACGGACGGCATCGCGCGCGGCACGGTCTTCATGGCCTTCCATTTCGCGGAGGCGGCGGCCAACGAGCTGACGATCGGCGTCCTGGATCCGGTGGCGAAGATCCCCGAGTACAAGGTGTGCGCCGTGCGGCTGCAGCCGCTCGCAGCCCGGGGGTAGAGGGCATGGGGGCGTGGAACGTGCTCGACACCATCGCGATCGCCGATTGCGCCTTCGAGATCCACGGACGCGATCTCGACGACCTGTTCGCCACCGCGGCCCAGGTGCTCGCCGACCTCATGGTCGATCCGCAGACGGTGGCGCGGGACATCGAGCACCCGCTGCGGCTGGAGGCGCGCAGCCTCGACCTGCTCCTTCACGACTTCCTGTCGGAGCTGATCTTCCTCAAGGACAGCGATCAACTCGTCTTTCCGGACGCGGTCGTCAGCGTCCGCGCCGCGCCGCCGGCGCTGACCGCAGGCCTGAGCGGTGGCCGCATCGACCGCACGCGGACGATCCTGCGCGCGGACCCCAAGGCGGTGACCTTCCATCACTTCGTGCTCGAGCCACGTGCAGGAGGCTGGTATGCGCGCCTCGTCATCGACATCTGAGACGGCCGCGAGCCTGCCCGTGGCGATGAAGGTGCGGCCCGCCGGGGACTGCATCTGGGAGATCTCGCCCGAGGAGAAACCCGGGATGCTGGTGCCGGCGCGGATCTATGCCTCCGAGGCCTTGCTCGCCGGCATGGATGCCGGCGTCTTCGAGCAGGTGACGAACGTCGCCTGCCTGCCCGGCATCGTGCGGGCGGCACTCTGCATGCCGGACGGGCACTGGGGCTACGGCTTTCCCATCGGCGGCGTCGCCGCCTTCCGCGCCGACACGGGCATCATCTCGCCGGGCGGCATCGGCTTCGACATCAACTGCGGCATGCGGGTGCTGCGCACGAGCCTGACGGAGGCCGAGGTCCGTCCCCGCCTCGTGGCCCTCGTCGACGCGCTCTTCGCGGCGGTCCCGACGGGCGTGGGCGGGCACGGCTTCCTCCACCTCGAGGCGTCCCAGTTCCGCGAGGTGATGGTCGAAGGTGCGGGATGGGTGGTCCGCCACGGCTACGGCCGGGCCGAGGACCTCGCCGCCACCGAGGGCGGCGGCTGTCTGCCCGGGGCGGAGGTCTCCGCCGTCAGCGACCGCGCGCTTCGCCGCGGCATGGACCAGCTCGGCACGCTCGGCTCGGGCAATCACTACCTCGAGATCCAGGTGGTGCCGCCGGACGGCGTGCACGATCCTGGCGTCGCGCGTGCTTTCGGCATCACCGGCCCGGGGCAGGTGCTGGTCATGCTGCACTGCGGCTCGCGCGGCTTCGGCCATCAGGTGGGCACCGACTACCTCCGCCGCTTCGACGAGGCCATGCCACGCTACGGCATCACGGTCCGCGATCGCGAGCTGGCGTGCGCGCCCTTCCGCTCGCCCGACGGCCAGGCGTACTGGGGCGCCATGAACGCGGCTGCCAACACCGCCTTCGCCAATCGCCAGCTCATCACGCATCGGATCCGCGAGGTCATGGCGCGCGTGTTCGCACGCTCGGCGGAGGCGCTCGGCCTCGACGTCATCTATGACGTCTGCCACAACACGGCCAAGCTGGAACGGCACGTCGTGGACGGCCGGAGGCTGGAGCTGGTCGTCCACCGCAAGGGCGCCACGCGCGCCTTCGGCCCCGGCGCGCCCGACGTTCCCCCCGCGTATCACGCCGTCGGCCAGCCCGTCATCATCGGCGGCTCCATGGAGACCGGCTCCGCCCTGCTGGTGGGCACGGAGCACGCGATGACCGAGACCTTCGGCTCCACGGCGCACGGCGCCGGGCGCACGATGTCGCGCGCCCAGGCCAAGCGCCGCGTCCGGGGCGAGACGCTGATCCGCGAGATGGCGGAGCGGGGCATCGTGGTGCGCGCCGCCTCGCCGGCGGGGGTCGCCGAGGAGGCCGGCTTCGCCTACAAGGACCTGGGCGCGGTGGTCGACACCGTCCACCGGCTCGACATCTCGCGCCGCGTCGTCTCGCTGCAACCCATCGGCAACATCAAGGGATAAGGAGAGGCTCATGCGACATCCCAAGCGCACGATCACGCGCGACCTGCGCACGCGCCGCGCGATCCACCCCGGCCGCGAGAGCGACGAGCTGGAGGCGACGACGTGGCCGGAATCGCTGCGCGTGGCCGACTGCATGACGCGAGGGCCTGCCACCATCCGTGCGGACGCCCTGGCGCGCGGCGCCGCCGAGATGATGCGGACCCGTCGCATCCGCCACCTGCCGGTCGTCGATGGCGACCGCGGCCTCGTCGGTATCGTCACCGATCGGGATGTGCGCCACGTCATCTTCGATCCGGTGGTGCAGGCGCGCGCGGGCCACCTCGCCGACGTCCTCGGCACCATCAGGGTGAGCGACATCATGACGCGCGCCGTCGTGACGGCGCGGCCCGAGATGCCGCTGCAGGAGGCCGCCCGGCTCATGCACGAGCGAAAGGTGGGCGCGCTGCCGGTGGTGGTGCATGGCCGCATCGCCGGCATCCTGAGCGAGACTGACGTGCTGAAGACCTTCGCGCAGGCGCTCGGCCAGGGGTTCGCCAAGCCCTACCGCTGGGCGTTCGCCTTCCGATGAGCCCGCGCGGGCGGCGGGCGCGGGCGGTCGTCGTCCACGGGGCCCCGGCGTGGATCGCGGCCGTGCCGGTACGGCGGTGGATGAAGCAGCCGGTGGCCACCATCGGCGCCCGCACCTCGGTGCGTGACGCGGTCGCCCTCATGCGCGAGCGCGGCATCCGGCATCTGCCCGTCCTCGACGGAGCACAGCGTCTCCTCGGGATCGTGACCGACCGTGACCTGAGGCAGGTGATGTTCGACGTCGCCCTCGGGAGCGTCGACGAGGACACCGCGCGTCTCGGCGATCTGCCCGTGCGCGAGATCATGACGTGGGGCGTGGTGACCGTCACGCCCGCCACCGATCTGCGGGAGGCGATCGGGGTGATGCGCGAGCGCCGGCTCGGCGCGCTGCCGGTGGTCGACGCGGCCGCGCACGTCGTCGGCATGCTCACCGAGCGGGACCTCCTCGATGCCCTGCACGCGCTCCTGCGTGAGCACGTCGTCCATCCCCGACCGGTCGCCGCCACGCTCGGTGGCGCGGATGATGCGGCGGTCGAGCCCGCCTTTGACGGCGATCCGTGGCAGGACGCCGGGGCCGAGGACTGATGGCCCGGGGCGCGGGCGCTCCACCCGCCGGCGTCCAGCGTTGGACAAGCCATGAATTTTCAAGCGCTCACGCATGGCAAACGCTATGCACGTCTGGCGATCGCGCTCGGTCGCAATACAACCCGAGGAGAATGACATGCGTGCATTGATGCCGTGGACGGGAATGACGAGCTTGAGGAAAGACATGGACCGGCTGTTCGACCGTTTCGGGGAGCCCGCATGGCCGCAGATGCCGACGCTCGCCGAGTGGGAGCCGACGGTCGACGTCAGCGAGGACAAGGACGCCGTCACCGTGAAGGCGGAGCTGCCGGGGGTGGAGCAGAAGGACATCGCCGTGTCGCTCCAGGATGGCGTGCTGACGATCAAGGGGGACAAGCACGCGGAGAAGGAGGAGAAGGGCAAGCAGTATCACCGCGTGGAGCGGTCGTACGGCTCCTTCTACCGCGCCATGCGCCTGCCTTCGGCCGTGGAGGCGGGCAAGGTGACGGCGGCCTTCAAGGACGGCGTGGTGACCATCACGCTGCCGAAGGCGGCCGAGGCGAAGGGCACGACGATCCCGGTGAAGGCGGCCTGAGCGTTGCCGTACATCCGATGGTTTCGCGACATCGGCGCCGGCGACCTCCCGGTCGTCGGCGGCAAGAATGCCTCGCTCGGGGAGCTGTACCGCGAGCTGAGGTCGGCGGGCGTCCGTGTGCCGGACGGCTTCGCCATCACGGTGGAGGCCTATCGCGCCGTGGTCGAAGCCGGGGGGCTCCGCGAGCGGATCGCGGGCCTCCTCCGGCACATCGACGGCCGCGACGTCGGCGCGCTGGCCGCGGCGGGGGCGGCGATCCGCTCACTCATCGAGGCCGCACCGTGGCCGGGCGACCTGGAGCAGGCGGTCACGGAGGCGTATGCCGCGCTGGGGGGCGGGGCGTCCCCCACCGCGGTGGCCGTGCGCTCCAGCGCCACGGCGGAGGATCTGCCGGAGGCGAGCTTCGCCGGGCAGCACGAGACGTACCTGGGCGTGTGCGGCGCCGACGAGGTCGTCCGCGCGTGCCGGCGCTGCCTGGCCTCGCTCTTCACCGACCGTGCGATCGCCTACCGGATCGACCGGGGCTTCGACCACCTCGCCGTCCGGCTTTCCATCGGCGTGCAGCGCATGGTGCGGTCCGATATCGGGGCGGCGGGCGTGATGTTCACGCTGGATCCCGACAGCGGGTTCCGGGACGTCGTGCTCGTCGATGCCGCGTACGGCCTCGGTGAAGCCGTCGTCGGCGGCGGCCTCGATCCCGACGAGTTCTGGCTCTTCAAGCCGACGCTGGCGCGGGGCACGGGAGCGATCCTCAAGCGCGTCGTCGGGCGCAAGGACTGGAAGCTCGTGCTCGGCGCCGATGGCCGGCCGCAGCGCGCCGCGGTCGGCGCCGAGGAGGCGGCCGTCATGAGCCTGACGGACGCCGACGCGGTGGAGCTGGCGCGGGCCGCGGTGGCGATCGAGGCGCATTACAGCCGCCGCCGTGGCGAGCCGACGCCGATGGACATCGAGTGGGCCAAGGACGGCGCCGATCACCATCTCTACATCGTCCAGGCCAGGCCGGAAACGGTGCACCGGGCCATCCGGCCCGCCGCCGTCGACGTCTTTACACTGTCCGCACCGGGCGGTACGCCGATCGTGACCGGCAAGGCGGTCGGCGAGAGGATCGGCGTCGGCCCCGCCCGGCTCGTGCGCGCGCGCGCGGACCTGGAACGGTTCCAGCCGGGCGAGGTGCTCGTCGCCGCGATGACCGATCCGGACTGGGAGCCGGTCATGAAGCGCGCGGCGGCCATCGTGACCGATCGGGGCGGGCGCACGTGCCACGCGGCGATCGTCAGTCGCGAGCTCGGTGTGCCGTGCGTGGTCGGAACCGAGCGGGCGATGGCCACCATCACCGACGGGGACGATGTCACGGTCTCCTGCGCGGAAGGGGAGACGGGCGCCGTGTACCGGGGGGTCCTGCCGTTCGAGAAGCGAAGCGTCGACATGTCGTCGCTGCCCCGGCCCCGCACGGCCGTCATGCTCAACGTCGGCAACCCGGAGCGGGCGTTCCGGCTCGCCGGTCTGCCGAACGACGGCGTCGGCCTCGCGCGCATCGAGTTCATCATCGCCAATGCCGTCAGGGCCCATCCCATGGCCCTCCTGCATCCCGACCGCGTCTCCGACCGCACGACGCGGGCGGAGATCTACGCGATGACCAGCGGGTACGAGTCGGGCGCCGAGTACTTCGTCGACCGCCTCGCCGAAGGCGTGGCCGTCATCGCCGCCGCCTTCCACCCGAAGGACGTCATCGTCCGTCTCTCGGACTTCAAGTCCAACGAGTACGCGGGCCTGCTCGGTGGCCGCGACTTCGAGCCCGAGGAGGGCAATCCGATGCTCGGCTTCCGCGGCGCCTCCCGCTACGCGCATCCGCGCTACCGCGAGGCGTTCGCCCTCGAGTGCCGGGCGATGCGGCGTGTGCGCGAGGACATGGGGTTGACGAACCTCAAGCTGATGGTCCCCTTCTGCCGGACGCCGGAGGAGGGCCGGCGCGTGGTGGCGCTGATGGCGGAGCACGGCCTGCGGCGGGGCGAGCACGGGCTCGAGATCTACGTCATGTGCGAGATCCCGTCCAACGTCATCCTGGCGTCCGAGTTCGCCGAGATCTTCGACGGATTCTCCATCGGCTCGAACGATCTCACCCAGCTCGTCCTTGGCGTCGATCGCGATTCCGAGCTGGTAGCCCCGCTCTTCGACGAGCGCAACCCGGCGGTGCTGGCGATGATCGCCAGCGTCATCGCCGCCGCGCGGGCTCGCTCCAGGAAGATCGGGATCTGCGGCCAGGCGCCGAGCGATTACCCGGAGTTCGCGCGATTTCTGGTCCAGCGGGGCATCGGCAGTATCTCCCTCAACCCCGACGCCGTCGTGAAGGGGCTGCAGACGATCGCGGCGGCGGAGCAGGAGATGGACAGCCACGGCACCGCGCCCCGCGTGGTACGGGAAGCTTCATGAGACATGGAGAAGGAATGATGACACAGCGAGTGAAGAAGACGGACACGCAGATCCATCACGATGTGCTCGAGGAGCTGAAGTGGGATTCGCGCGTCGACACCACCGAGGTCGGCGTCGAGGTCGACCGGGGCGTCGTCACGCTGACCGGCACGGTGGCGGTCTGGGCCAAGCGTGTGGCGGCCGAGGAAGCGGCCCGGCGCGTGATCGACGTGCTCGACGTCGCGAACAACATCAAGGTCAAGGTGCCGGGCGGGCTCATGCGCACCGACACGGAGATCGCCCAGGCGGTGCGGCACACGCTCGAGTGGGACGTCTTCGTCCCCGACGACACGATCACGTCGAGCATCTCGGACGGCTGGGTCACCCTCGAGGGCGCCGTGGAGCGCTGGAGTCAGCGCCAGGACGCGCAACGGGCCGTCAGGAACCTGGCGGGGGTGAAAGGCGTCGTGAACCGGATCACGGTGGTGGAGGCGGAGCCGGTGACGCAGGACGTCCGCACGGCCATCGAGCACGCGCTCGAGCGCCGGGCCGAGCGCGAAGCCAGGCGCATCCGCGTCGACGTGCACGACGGCATCGCCACCCTCACCGGCTCGGTGCACTCGTGGGCGGAGCGCAAATCGGTCGTCGCCGCCGCCCGCTTCACGCCCGGGGTGCTCGACGTCGAAGACCACCTGCGCACGGAGCCCGTGTGAACCCCGCGGTCGCGATCCTCCTCCTGGTGCCCGCTCTCGTCGTCGCCGGCTGCGCCAAGCGTCCCCAGATGACGCAGGCGGCGGCGCCGGCGCCGACGGGTGCCGCCGTCACGCAGGCGCCCGCTGCGGTCGCGCCCGCGCCCACGCCGGCGCCGCCGGCGGAGCCGGCGGCCCCCGCTGCACCACCGCCGGCTGTTGCTGCACCACCGCCGGCCCCCGCTGCACCACCGCCGGCGGCGCGGGCCGTTCCCGCCCCCGCGGAATTCCGGGAGGTGGCGGCGCTCAAGCCCATCTACTTCGATTTCGACAAGTCCGATATCCGCCCGGACGCGGCGCGCATCCTCGACGTCAACATCGACTGGCTGAAGTCGAACGTCGACGCGGTCATCCTCATCGAAGGCCACTGCGACGAACGGGGCACCAACGAGTACAACCTCGCCCTCGGGGACCGTCGCGCCCGGGCCACCATGAGCTACCTCGTCAGCCACGGGGTGGCGCGGGCCCGGATCACCACCATCAGCTACGGCGAGGAGCGGCCGGTGTGCACCGCTCACGCCGAAGCGTGCTGGGCGCGCAACCGGCGCGCGCACTTCCTGGCGAAAGCGCGCGGACCGTCATGAGCCGGTCGGCGGGGAGCTCGGCAAGCAATTCGATCAGCGTCCGGCCGTAGCCGGTCGCAGCCGACATTCTGGACGGCGGTAAGGAGAAGGTCATGGCGTACACACGGGTGCTGTTCCGCTCGCAGGCGCGGGAGAAGATCCTGAACGGGGTCAACACGCTCGCCGACGCGGTGCGCGTGACGCTGGGACCGAAGTCGAAGTGCGTGCTCATCCAGCGGCGCTTCGGGCCGCCCACCGTCTGCAACGACGGCGTGACCATCGCCAAGGAGATGCACCTCGAGGACCCGAGCGAGGACCTGGGCGCGCAGATGATCCGGCAGGCGGCGGAGCGGACGGGGGACGCGGTCGGCGACGGGACGAGCACGTCCACCGTCCTCGCGCAGGCCATCGTCACCGACGGCATCCGCAACGTGGTGGCGGGCGCGAGCGCCATCGATCTCAAGCGCGGCCTCGACCGCGGCGTGAAGGCGGCCGTGGAGGCCCTCACCAAGCTGTCGCGCCCCGTGAAGAGCCGGATCGAGAAGGCGCAGGTGGCCACCGTGGCGGCGCACAACGATGCCACCATCGGCGAGATGGTGGCGGAGGCGATGCAGCGGGTGGGCGACGAGGGTGTGATCACCGTCGAGGAGTCGAAGACGACGGAGACGCAGCTCGAGGTGGTGGAGGGGCTGCAGTTCGACCGCGGCTACGTGTCGCCCTACTTCGTCACGGACCCCGAGAAGATGGAGGCGGTGCTGGAAAGCCCGCTCGTGCTGCTCTACGACGGCAAGCTGGGCGCCATGAAAGACCTCCTGCCGTTGCTGGAGCAGGTGGCGCGGGCGGGGCAGCCGCTCATCGTGATCGCCGAGGACATCGAGGGCGAGGCGCTGGCCACCCTGGTCGTGAACACGCTGCGCAGCACCCTGCGCTGCGTGGCGGTGAAGGCGCCCGGCTACGGCGACCGGCGCAAGGAGATGATGGAGGACATCGCCGTCCTCACCGGGGGCCGCGTGCTGAGCCCCGAGCTCGGCGTCAAGCTCGAGAACGTCGCGATCTCCGACCTCGGACGCTGCCAGCGCGTGGTGATCGACCGCGACGCGACGACGATCGTCGGTGGCGGCGGCGACAAGCAGGCCATCGAGGGCCGCAAGCGCGAGCTGCGCACGCGCATCGACAAGAGCACGAGCGACTACGACCGCGAAAAGCTCGAAGAGCGCCTCGCGAAGCTGTCGGGCGGGGTGGCGGTGATCCGCGTGGGGGCGCCGTCCGAGGCCGAGATGAAGAGCCGGAAGGAAGCCTTCGACGACGCCATTCATGCCACGAAGGCGGCGGTGGCCGAGGGGATCGTCCCCGGCGGCGGCCTCGCGCTGCTGCGCGCGATCAGCGCGGTGCAGGCGGAAGAGGCGGCCGTGGAGGGCGACGAGCGCACGGGGCTGCACATCCTCATGCACGCGCTGGAGGCGCCCACCCGCGCCATCGCCGAGAACTCGGCGGTGGACGCGGGCGTCGTCGTGGAGCGGATGCGGGCGGGGACGGGCAACTACGGCTTCGACGCCGCGCTCCGGCAGTACGTCGACGTCGTCGAGAAAGGCATCATCGACCCCACGAAGGTCGT
>JBBDXO010000229.1:0-15746 GCA_040902295.1 Candidatus Rokuibacteriota bacterium
TCTAACAGCGCCCTGGTGACCGGCGCGTGCGCTGCGGCGCTGCGCGCCTCCTGCAGCGCGGCACAACGCGGCGTTCGCCCGACCCAGGCCGTCTCAACCGGAGAAGATGATTGGCACTGACCGAAGTGCAGAAGGCACAAGTGGACAAACTCTTGACGGCCTACTGCGCGAGGCGGGTACCGCCGGCCGTCCAGTCGAAGGTGCGGGTTGGTTACCGTATCGAGGGCAACGCGGTAGTTCTCTACGAGGAGAGACCCGCCTTTCGGCCTCCCCACGACTGGCAGGACATGGTCGTAGCGACATTTACCTACGTGGGCACGCAGCGCACATGGCGGCTCTACTGCCAGCACCGGGACCTTCGCTGGCACACCTACCAAGCGCGACCAGGGGCCTCCAGCTTTGCAAAGTTACTCGATGAGGTCGACGCCGATCCAGCTGGAATCTTCTGGGGATGACGTCGTGGCTGTCGCTGTCGAACTTCGCAGTGCACCGGACGGGGGCTCGCGTTGCTCGCCCCGGCCGGTGACCGCGAGCGTTCGGCGCAGATGACAGCAGTCGGCGTGGCACCCGGCGAAGGACTGCTACCATTCAGGCTGGAGGCTCGGCCATGAGGACGAGCTTGCCGCGGCCATCCTCGAGGAACTGGAGGCTGATGAGCGCTGGGAGGGCCGCCTTCGCCCGCTCTCGGGACGCGCTCGAGCGTCTGGCCGGCGCGCACGTCCGATACGTTCCGGAACGGTTGTCCAGCTGGGCCGCACTGATTCTGGTGGCCGGTGCCATCGGCCTCCTCGCGCCCGGCGCGTCGCACGGCGCCAGCGTCGAGGGTCAGGTGTTCGAGGTGGTGAACCCCGAGGTGCCGATGAACCAATGGACGCGCGTGCCTTCCGCCGGCGCCTACGTGATCGTTCACTGGCAGGGCACCATCCCTCGGCTCGGACACGCGGAATCCGTGTGCCTGCACGCGGCCATCGGAAAGACGGACGCGCGCGGCCGTTTCGAGGTGTCGGGCTCGTGGGCTGCGCCAAAGGGCTTCCCGGTTATTCGGAAAGATCCGGCCGTCACGGTGCACAAACCCGGCTTCGAGCAGCAATCCGACTTTCGCAGCGGGGGCGGCCCGGTCGTGCGCACGCTCGTCCGCTCGAAGCTTGCTGCCGAGCAGCGGGTCGCGCTGCTGTCGATGTATGCGGAAGCCGGCTGCCGGGATCACGATACGTTCAAGATCATCGCGCTCGGGGACCCGCAGGGGGTTGCCACCCGTTTCTATCGCGCACTCTACGAAGAGGCGCAGGCGCTCGGGCCGCTCTCTCCCGCGTCGGATCACGACCTTGCTACCCTTCGCGAGATGGCGGGCGTCCCGCAGCCGGCGGAGCCGCCATGGCACATCCGCGTCATTCGCCCGCAGGGGGCGCGTCCGGCTGCGCCCGCGCCGGCCGACCGTCCGTGACCCGGCGGGCAAGCGTGCCGTCTATCTTCCCGGTGCAGGGAGTGTCCGACTCGAGGGACCTGCCGTCTTGACGAGGAAACCGGCCCGGCTGCCCAGTTCCGCTACACGCGGACGGCGATCTTGCCCACCTGGGTGTCGGACTCCATGTGCTTGATGGCGGCGGGCAGCTCGTCGAAGGCAAACGTCCTGTCGATGAGCGGGCGCAGGCGGCCGTCGGCGACGTAGGGCATCAGGTCCTTCACGAAGCCGCGCACGGTCTCCGCGCGCTGGGGCGCGGTGCGCAGGCGGTTGCTGACGCCGAACACCGTGAGCCGCTTGCCGTGCAGCGCCTCGAGGTCGAGGGCGGCGCTCATGACGCGGTCCATGTGCCCCACCGTGGCCAGCCGCCCCTCGAAGGCCAGGCTCTTGATGCACTCGGTGAACACGGAGCCGCCGACGTTGTTGACCACCAGGTTGACGCCCTTGCCGTCGGTGGCCTTCAGCACCGCGTCGTGGAAGTCGGCCGTGCGCGTGCGGATGCCGGCGTCGAGACCGATCTTCTCCAGGCGCGCGAGCTTGTCGGCGGAGCCCGAGGTGCCGATGACGCGCGCGCCGAGCGCCTTGCCCGTCTGCAGGGCGGCGACGCCGACGCCGGAAGAGACGCCCGTCACGAGCAGCCAGTGGCCCGAGGCGAGGTGGCCCTGCGCGACCAGCATGTCGTAGACGACGAGGAAGACGAGCGGCGTGGCCGCCGCCTCTTCCCACGTCAGGCGCTCGGGCGCGCGCATCGCCTCGCGCGCGTCCATCACCGCGTACTCCGCGAAGCCGCCCGCGCAGCGGCCCATCACCCGATCACCAGTGGAGAAGCCGGTGACGCCGGCGCCGAGCCCGGCTATCTCGCCCGCGCATTCGCCGCCGCCGGGCTTGGCAGGCGCGCCGGGCTTGCCGCCGAGCAGCTCGCCGCGATTCAACGAGGTGGCGCGCACGCGTACGAGCAGCTCGCCGGGCTTCGGCTCGGGCGCGGGGACGTCCCGAAGCTCGACGCTCGTGCCGCCGGGGGCGGGGGCGATCCAGTAGGCTTTCATGGTGACTCCTCCGCGCCGGAGCGTACTACGGCCGGCGACGGCGCGGGCGACTTGTGCTGATGGCGGCGCGCCGGACGCGCTACCGGTTCAGGTGGTGCAGCGGCAGGCCCGCGCGCGGCCACTCGAAGGACACGAGCGTGCCGCCCATCGACAGCGTGGCGTACGCCGTGCGCAGCCCGCGGCCGCCGAAGCAGACGTTGGTGACCATCATGTCGGGCAGCATGTACTGGTCCACGCGGCTGCCGTCGGGCCAGATGTCGCTCACCGCCCCCGTGACCAGCGTGGCCACGCACACGTGGCCCTCGGCATCGACGGCGAGCGAGTCGAACATCTGGTAGCCGCCGAGGCCGGCGACGACCGTGCCCTTCTCGCCGCGGTACGGCCCCTCCGCGGACTCGATCACGCCCGGCGCCGACAGGCGGAAGGACCAGCAGCGCGCGGTCGGCGTCTCCACCACGTACAGCGTGCGCTCGTCGGGTGACAGGCCGATGCCGTTGGGGCGCTCCAGCGGAAAGATCGCCTCCCGGATCATCGAGCCGTCGGCCTTCGCGTAGTAGACGGCGCCGCGGTCGGCGTCGCGCTCGCGCGTCTTGCCGAGATCGGTGAACCAGAAGCCGCCCGCGCCGTCGAAGACGAGATCGTTGGGCCCGCGCAGCCGCTGCCCCTCGCAGCGGTCGTAGAGCGTGTCGAACTTGCCCGTCTCCGGATCGACGACCTGGATGCTGCCGCCGGCGTAGTCGTCGGCCTGCATGGTCGGAAACAGCCTGCCTGGGCGCTCGACGAACTTCAGCCCACCGTTGTTGGTCACGTAGATTTTGCCGCCCGGGCCCATCGCCGCGCCGTTGGGACCGCCGCCGAGCGTGGCCACGACGTGCACCCGGCCGTCGGGCGTGACGCGCGACAGCGTGCGGCGCTCGATCTCGACGAGGATCACCGAGCCGTCGTCCATGGCCACCGGGCCCTCGGGAAAGCGCAGGCCGGTGGCGATCGGCGTGAAGGCGGGCGTGATGGCGGCCATGCGGGCTCCCTGTCCGCTCAGACGGCGCCGGATTCGGCGAGCGGCGCGTCGAGGTCGTCGAGATGGGCGATGCAGTTGAGCAGGCTCACCTGCCACGGCGCCGGGCAGGCGACCACGGTGACGGAGGTGTTCTCCCAGCGCTCGGGCACGGCGTCGCCGGCGGCGAGCACCAGGTGGCGCGCGGCGAGCGAGCGGCACACGAGGCCGTGCGTGACCACCGCGAGGTGGCCCGGCGTGGCCTCCGCGAGCGCGCGCACGCGCGCCCAGGCCCGATCGACGCGCGCGTGGAAGACCGGCCACGTCTCGCCGTTCGGCGGCGCGTAGTCGGGCTCGAACATGTCGAAGCCGAGCTCGGCATAGGGCCGGCCCCGCAGGTCGCCGAAGTTGCGCTCCTGCAGCAGCGGCTCGAAGGACAGCGGAGCGCCCGTGGCGCGCTGCACGCTGTGCGCCGTGGTCACCGCCCGCGCGAAGTCGCTGGACAGGATGCGCGCGATCCCGGCCTGGGCGAGGCGGTTGGCCAGCCGCTCGGCCTGCGCCGCGCCGCGCGCCGAGAGCGGCGTGTCGGGATGCTGCACGATGCGGCAGGCGTTGCCGAGAGTCTCACCGTGACGGATGAGGAAGATCACCGGCAGAGTGTACCGCGGCACCGGAGGTAGAATCCGCCATGGCCTTCGACGCGGCGGTCATCGGCGGCGGTCTGGTCGGCAGCGCCATCGCCTACCATCTCGTCAGCGCGGGTGTCCGCACGCTGCTGGTGGACCGCGCCGACATCGGCCGCGCCACCGACGCGGGCGCGGGCATCCTGTCGCCGGAGACGAACAGCCGCGATCCCGAGGCGTGGTTTCGTCTCGCGGTGGAGGCGGTCGACTATTACCCGGCGCTCGTGGAGCGGCTGGCCGCGGATCAGGGCGGCGACACCGGTTATGCGCAGTGCGGCAAGCTCGTGGTGGCGGTCTCGGAGGACGAGATCGAGCCCTTTGCGCGCGCCCGCGACATCATCTTCGAGCGCCGGCGTGCCCGCGGCCTGCCCAGCGCCGGCGACCTGCACGAGGTCACCGCCGCGGAGGCGCGCGAGCTCTTTCCTCCGCTCGCGCGCGTGCACGGGGCCATCTACTCGCGCGTGTCCGCGCGCGTCGACGGCCGCCTGCTCAATGCCGCGCTCCGCGCCGCCGCGGAGGCGCGCGGCCTCGTCGTCCGCGCGGGCAGCGTGGAGCAGCTCGTGCGCGACGGCGACGCTGTGACCGGGCTCGTCGTCGGGGGCGAGCGCGTGCCCGCCGGGGCCGTGGCCATCGCGGGGGGCGCTTGGTCGGAACCCTTCGGCCGGCAGCTCGGCGTCGCCATCGACGTGGCGCCTCAGCGGGGGCAGATCATCCATCTGGGTCTGCCCGGCACCGACACGAGCCGCTGGCCCATGGTGAGCGCCTTCCACCACCACTACATGGTCGCGTGGCCGGACGGGCGCGTCGTGGCCGGCGCCACGCGCGAGACCGGCTCGGGCTTCGCGCCGCACACGACCGCGGCCGGCGTGCGCGAGGTCCTCGGCGAAGCGCTGCGCGTGGCCCCGGGGCTGGCGCACGCGGACGTGCGCGAGATTCGCGTGGGTCTGCGGCCGCTCACCGCCGACACCCTGCCGGTGCTGGGCGCGGTGCCCGGCATCACCGGCGTGTTCCTGGCCACGGGGCACGGGCCCACCGGGCTCACGCTCGGCGCCTACAGCGGCAAGGTGGTGGCGGCGCAGATGCTCGGGCAGCCGCCGGGAACGGACCTGCGCCCGTTCTCGGTGGCGCGGTTCAGGGCCGCGGGGTAGGCGGGGCGCACCGCTCCAGCACGCGCAGGTCCCGCGGCGAGGGGCGGCGCAGCAGGCGGCGGCGCAGAAGACGGACGGCGTCGTCGTGGCGCTCGAGCGTGAGATAGGCGGCCACCATCGTCTCCTCGATGAGCTCCCACTGGGCGTGACTGCCGCCGATCCGATGGAGGTCGCCCTCGATGGGCTCGAGATGGGCGAGCGCGCCCGCGTGGTCGCCCGCCGCGAAGGCCGCGAGACCCTCCACCACCGGCAGCGCCACGGTGCCCGCGATCGGATGCCCGCGGGCGTGCAGCCCCCGCAGGCCGTCCATGAGCCGGTCCAGCGCGGCGGTATCGCCACAGGCGGCATAGGCCAGGGCGGCGTGGATCTCGCCGAAGATGAAGGCCGGCCGCGACACGCGCTCGGCGAGGTCGGCGAGCGCACGCCACGGCAGATCGGCGGCGCCGTCGAGCCGCAGCCTCCACAGCAGGGCGGTCCCGTCGCTCAGGGTGGACCGCGCGTTGGCGGCACCGGCGATGTCGTCCCGGAAGATCTGCAGCGCGCGGGCAGGCTGCCCGCGGTGCAGCGCGAACATCGCCTGGTGCCAGGCGAGATGGCAGTGAAACGACGCGCGCCGGTCGTAGCGCGTCATCCACTCGTCGAGCACGGCGGCGCCGCCCTCGTGGTCGACCGTCTCGAAGCAGATGTGCGCGATGTTGTGAATGGCGTTGGCGTTGCGCGGGTACTGCTGCAGCGAGCGCTCCGACAGGCGGCGCGACTCGTCGAACCGCTCGACCTCGTGGTAGGCGAACGCCAGCGCGGAGTGAAACCACCAGTCGTCGCCATAGGCGGGATGCAGCCGCTCGAGGAACGCCACGCGGTGGGCCTGCCGGTCGCGGCGGCCGGCGAGGGCGATGGCGCTGCTCGCCTGGTTGACGAGGAGGGCGTCGCGCGGAAAATCCGCCACGTGGTCGTCGACGAGCGCGAAGGCGCGCGCCGTCTCTCCCGCGATGAAGGCGTGCACGGCCTCCACGTGCTGCCGCTCGCGGCGGGTGGCGCCCGCCACCCGCTCGCGGGCGCGCTCGGCCGCCGCGCGCGCGCCCGCCGTGTCACCGAAGAGCGCGGCCACGAGCGCAGCGCCGGTGTGCGCCACCGCGAGGCCCTCGTCGGCCTCCGCCGCCGCCGCGAAGGCCTCGCCGGCGCCGGCGCTGAACGACAGCAGCGCGTCCATCCCCTCCTGGAACCGGTCCGCGGCGGCGCGCGACGAGGTCGACAGGGCAAGACCGTAGCGGTCGGTGATCGCCATCCTGGTGGAGAGTATAGACGCGACGCCCGGCGGCGGCGCGCCGGCGGGGGTTAGGGCTGGTCGAAGCCGGCGGTGAGGACGGCAGCCGCCGGTGAAGCGTAGTGCAAGTCGTCGTGCGCCGGCGGCAGCGCCGATCTCAGGCGCGCGATCTCGAGCGGCTTGTGCAGCAGCGTGACCCGCAGACGCCGGCACGCCGAATCCAGGTCCACGGAGGTGGCCGTCAGCATGATCACCGGCAGCGCCGCGTCGCGCGCGCGCAGGTGCTCCACGAGCTCGATCCCCGTCATGCCCGGCATGCGGAAGTCGGTGAGGAGAAGGTCATAGCCGCCGCGCTCGAGTTGCTCCAGCCCCTCGACCGCGCTGAGCGCGCCGTCGGCCTGCCACCCCCACGAGGCGAGAAGATCACACAGCATCGAGCGGACGTGACGGGCGTCCTCGACGACGAGGGCGCGGGGCGGGCGGCGGTCGAGGGCTGGCTCGGGCACCGGCAGAGCGTACTCGTCCTCGGCGGCGCGATCAATCGCGCAGATACCCGCACACCATGCGGCGATGAGCCGTCGCGCGCACGAAATGCCGCGTCGCCAGCGGCGATGCGATGGCACGCGGCTTCCGCGCCCGCATAAGCAGGCCCTCCGCGATCACATCCGCCGGCGATCTGGCCTAATGGCGGGCCGAATCTCGCATTGTGGACGGGTGTGGATAAGTGGATAACACCATCGGCGGCGATGCTGCCGCAGGCCGCGCTCAGGCGGCCGTGTACCCGCCGTCCACCGGCAGCGCCACGCCCGTGACGAACGCCGCGTCGTCGCTGGCGAGGTAGAGGATGGCCGCGGCGATGTCCTCGGGAAAGCCGAAGCGCCCCAGCGGGTACTTCTTCAGCGTGCGCTCACGCCACGCCTCGTCCGCCCGCAGCTCGGCCGTCATCGGCGTCTCGATGACGCCCGGGCACACGCAGTTGACGCGCACGGCGGGCGCGCACTCGAGCGCCATCTGGCGCGTGAGGTTGACGATGGCGCCCTTGGAGGCGGCGTACGCGGGCGACAGCGAGCCGCCCACGAGGCCGTAGATCGACGCCAGGTGCGTGATGGAGCCGCCGCCGCCGGCGCGCAGCGCCGGGATGGCCGCGCGCGCCATGAGGTAGGAGCCGGTGAGGTTGATGTCGATGACGCGCTGCCATTCCGCCGGCGGCGGCAGCGCATCGAGGGGCGCACGGACACCGGCGGAATTCACCAGGGTGGTGAGACCGCCGAAGCGCGACACGGCCGCCGCCACCAGGCGTGCGCACGCGGTCTCGTCCGCCACGTCCGCCTCCAGCGCGACGGCGGCGCCGCCCGCGTCCTCGATCGCCTTCGCCGTCTCGCGTGCGCCCGCGACATCGCGGTCGGCGCAGACGAGGCGGGCGCCTTCCGCGGCCAGCCGCCGCGCCGTGGCCCGGCCGATCCCGGAGCCGCCGCCCGTCACGAGCGCCACCTTGCCATGCATTCTCATCGCCCGTCCCCGGTGAGCAGGATGGCCGTAGCTTACTCTGCGACTCGCCCGCCTGTCCGATGCTAAGGTCGGCATACCGGAGGGCGCCATGAGCGTCGAGGACAAGCTGAAGGCGATGGGGCTGGCGGTGCCGAGCCTGGACGAGCTGTACCGGAAGAACGCGTCGGGCGCGCACTACATCTCGCACTTCCCCGTGCAGAACCTCCTCTACCTGTCGGGCACCGTCCCTCTCAAGGACGGCCGGCTCTACCGGCCCGGCGTGGTGGGACAGGACCTCACCCTCGCCGAGGCCGCCGACGCCGCGCGCTACGCCGCCCTCACCACGCTGGCGGCGGTGAAGTACGCGCTCGGCGATCTCGATCGCGTCCAGCAGTTCGTGCACATGACGGGGTACGTGAACTCGGCGCCCGGCTTCAACGACCAGCCCCGCGTCATCAACGGCGCCGCCGACCTCCTCGTCGACCTGTTCGGCGAGCGCGGCAAGCCCACGCGCGCCGCCATCGGCTGCCGCGGGCTCGGCGGCAACGCGTGCGTGGAGATCGTGGTCACCCTGCTCTTCACCGGCGCCGACGTCCGCGCCCCGCTCGCGCGCGACCACTACGCCTCGTGACGGCCACGATGGGGGGCCTCGAAGGGCCCCCCAAGCCCCGCACGGCCGCCGGACGCCGGGGCCGCGCCGGCAAGAGTGAGGCGCCACTCGACGTGGCGGGGCTGCGGTATGTCACCGACGAGATGTCCGGCATCCGCCGGCAGAAGCGCGGCGCCGGCTTCACCTACCTCTCGCCCGACGGCGAGGTCATCCGCGACCCGGCCCTGCTCCGCCGTTTTCGCGCGCTCGTGATCCCGCCCGCGTGGACGAGCGTGTGGATCTGTCCGCTCGCCGAGGGGCATCTGCAGGTGACGGCGCGGGATGCCCGCGGGCGCAAGGTGTACCGCTACCACCCGGGCTTCCGGCAGAGCCGGGACCAGTCGAAGTTCGAGCGGATCTTCGCGCTCAAGGACGTGCTGTGGAAGATCCGGGCGCGCGTGGAGGAGGACATCGCGCGCGACGGCCTGCCGCGGCCGAAGGTCATGGCCACCGTGGTGTGGCTGCTCGAGCGCACCCTCATTCGCGTCGGCTCCGAGCAGCTCGCGCGGCTCAACCGCTCGTACGGCCTCACCACCATGCGCCACCGTCACGTGGAGATCGAGGGCACGGAGATCCGCTTCGAGTTCCGCGGCAAGAGCCGCGTCGTGCACACGGTGGCCGTGCAGGACCGGCGCATCGCGCACATCATCCAGCGCTGCCAGGAGCTGCCCGGCCAGGAGCTCTTCCAGTACCTCGACGACGACGGACGCCGGCAGGTGGTGGACGCGGGCGACGTCAACGAGTACCTGCGCGAGGTCACGGGACGCGACATCACCGCCAAGGACTTCCGCACGTGGGCGGGCACGATGCTCGCCGCCGAAGCGTTGCGGCAGACGGGGCCCGCCCCCAGCAAGCGGCACGCGGAGAAGAACGTGGTGGCGGCCATCGACGCGGCCTCGGCCAGGCTCGGCAACACGCGGACCGTGTGCCGCAAGTTCTACGTGCATCCCGCGCTCAGCGAGGCTTATCTCGACGGCGCCGTGCTGCCGCCGCTGCCGCCGCGCGTGTGGCGCAAGCGGAGCGCGCGCAACGCGCGGCTGCGGCGGCACGAGCGCGAGGTGCTCGCGTTCCTCAAGGAGCGCCTGGAGACGGGCGGACGCAAGCCGGCGCCCGCGCGCGAGTCGATGGACCCGGTGCTGGTCTCCGGATAACCGATGCCGCAAGCGCTGCCGCTCGCCGGGCTGCGCGTCGTGGACCTGTCGCGCGCGCTCGCCGGTCCCTTCTGCGCCATGATCCTCGCCGACCTCGGCGCGGATGTCGTCAAGATCGAGCCCACGCCCGACGGCGAGATGGTGCGCGCGTGGGGACCGTTCCAGGACGGCGTGAGCGTCTATTACCTGAGCATCCACCGCAACAAGCGCAGCCTCGCCGTGAGCTTTCGCGACGCGCGGGGCCTCGAGCTGATCCGCCGGCTCGCGGACGGTGCCGACGTCCTCGTCGAGAACTTCAAGCCCGGCGTCATGGCCGACATGAAGATGGACTTCGCGGCGCTGGCGGCGCGCAATCCCCGGCTGATCTTCGCCTCCATCACCGGCTTCGGCACCACCGGCCCCTACGGCTCCTGGCCGGGCGTGGACCAGATCGCGCAGGGCATGTCGGGCCTCATGAGCCTCACGGGCGCCAAGGACGGCGGACCGACGCGCGTCGGCATTCCGATCGGCGACGTGGTGGCGGGCATGTGGGCGGCGCTCGGAATCCAGGCCGCCGTGATCCAGCGTCACGCCACGGGCCGGGGCCAGCTCGTGGAGACGTCGCTGCTCGCGGGCCTCATCGGCCTGCTCACGCTGCAGGGGCAGCGGCAGCTCAGCCTCGGCGACACGCCGGGGCTGGCCGGCAACGAGCATCCCGTCATCTGTCCGTACGGGATGTTCCAGGCCAAGGATGGCCCCTTCAACCTCGCGGCCGCCACCGACGACATGTGGGCCTCGCTGTGCCGGCTGCTCGGGATGGAGGAGTGGATCACGCATCCCGACTTCTGCGACAACAGCGCGCGCATGCGCCACCGCGACGAGGTCACGCGCCGTCTCAACCTCAAGTTCGCCGCGCGCGGCAAGATGGAGTGGACGCTGGAGCTGGTCAAGCGCGGCCTGCCCGCGGGGCCGATCTTCACGCTCGACCAGGTGTTCGCCGATCCCCACGTCAACGCCACGCGCATGGTGGAAGAGGTCGAGCATCCGACCCTCGGCACGCTGCGCGTGATCGCCAACCCCATCCGGATGGGCGCCGTCGCCGGACACTCGGTGCGGAGTGCGCCCCCGGCGCTCGGCGCCGACTCACGACAGGTCCTGGAAGATTACGGCGTTCCGGCCGCCGAGATCGACGCGCTCGTGGCCGCCAACGTCGTGCAATGCGCCAAAGGATGAACGACATGCTGTCCGACCAGATCGCCTACGTCGCCCTCGTGTCCGCCGATCCCGGCACTACGGCCTCCGTCTTCGAGCGCCAGCTCGGGCTGCCGCGCAACGATCTCGCTTCGGCGGCCGGCACGGTCGCCGTCTTCAGCATCGGGCGCAGCGCGCTCGCCGTGATGCCCCCCGGCCACCCGCTCGTGGACGGCGAGCCCAAGCCCGGTGTGCACCACATCGCGCTCGGCGTGGACGACCTCGCGGCCGCGACGGCACGGGCGGCCGCCGCGGGCATTGCCGCCGCCGCGCCGGCGCCCGGTCTTGCCGGACGCCGGTGCGCAGCGCTGGACCGCGCGGCGATGGCCGGCGTGCGCACGGTGCTGACGGAGCGCCTGGATCTCCGACGGCACGCCGGCGGCCCCGTGGAGCGCATCGACCACATCGGCGTCGCGAGCGCGGACGTCTTCGAGGACGAGCGCGTCTTCACGGCCACGCTGGGCTTCCCGGTGGAGAGCCGCCAGACCGACATGGAGGTGGCCATGGCGGTGGAGAGCTTCACCTCCGACAAGTACGGCGTCGTCTACCACACGCGCGCGCCGGAGCCCGTGGGCGGCCTGCGCGTGTACTTCATCACCGTGGGGGACTGCGAGCTGGAGTTCCTCGCCAACTTCGATCCGCGACAGGGCGCGCACGCGCACGAGCGCGGCCAGCCCGGCAGCACGCGGCAGGACCAGGGCGCCATCGCCCGCTTCGTGAAGTCCCGCGGCCGCGGGCTGCACCACGTCGCCCTCAAGGTGACCGACATCGCCGCCACGCTCAGCGCCATGGCGGAGGCCGGGCTGCCCATGATCGACGTGAAGGGTCGCCCGGGCTCGCGGCGCGCCCTCATCGGCTTTCCCCACCCGAGCGCGGTGGGCGGCGTACTGATGCATCTCGTCCAGCGCGACGTCTGATCCCCGCCCGAGGGGCAGGATGGACAGCCCCTGACTCCGCGGATAGACTCTGGAACGCCGCCTGACCGCACCCTGACAGGAGACCAGCCATGGAGTTCGAGTACTCGAAGAAGACGAAGATGTACATGGAGCAGCTCACCGACTTCATGAACAAGCACGTCTATCCCAGCGAAAAGGTCTTCAAGGAGCAGCTCGACGCGGGCCCCACCCGGTGGCAGATCCCTCCCGTCATGGAAGAGCTGAAGGCCAAGGCCCGGGAGCGCGGCCTCTGGAACCTGTTCCTGCCCGAGAGCGAGCGGGGCGCCGGCCTCACCAACCTCGATTACGCGCCGCTGTGCGAGATCATGGGGCGCTCGCCCATCGCGCCGGAGGCGTTCAACTGCTCGGCGCCCGACACGGGCAACATGGAAGTGCTGGAGCGGTACGGGCGGCCCGAGCACAAGAAGGAATGGCTGGAGCCGCTGCTGGCGGGCCAGATCCGCTCCGCCTTCGCCATGACGGAGCCGAGGGTGGCCTCGTCCGATGCCACCAACATCGAGTCGTCCATCACGCGCGACGGGGATTCCTACGTCATCAACGGCCTCAAGTGGTGGACCTCCGGCATCGGCGATCCGCGCTGCAAGATCATCATCTTCATGGGCAAGACGGACCCGAAGAACCCCGACAAGTACAAGCAGCAGTCGATGATCCTCGTGCCGCGCGAGTCGCCCGGGATCAAGATCGTGCGGATGCTGCACGTCTTCGGCTACGACGACGCGCCGCACGGCCACGGCGAGGTGCTCTTCGAGAACGTGCGCGTGCCCGCCACCAACCTGCTCCTCGGGGAAGGCCGCGGCTTCGAGATCGCGCAGGGACGCCTGGGCCCCGGGCGCATCCACCATTGCATGCGCCAGATCGGCGTCGCCGAGCGCGCGCTGGAGCTGATGTGCCGGCGCGCCACCACACGGGTGGCCTTCGGCAAGCCGCTCGCCGACAACGACATCACGCTGGAGCGCATCGCGCAGTCGCGCATCGAGATCGACCAGGCGCGCCTGCTCGTCCTCAACGCCGCCTACATGATGGACACCGTGGGCAACAAGGCGGCCAAGCAGGCCATCGCGGAGATCAAGGTGGCGGTCCCGACCATGACGCTGGCGGTGGTGGAGCGCGCGATGCAGCTGCACGGCGGCGGCGGCGTGAGCCAGGAGTTCCCGCTCGCCACCATGTGGGCGCATTCGCGCACGCTGCGCTTCGCCGACGGCCCGGACGAGGTGCATCGCCGCCAGATCGGCCGCCTGGAGCTGCGGAAGCACTCGTAATGGCGAAGATGACCGGCGGCGAAGCGCTCGCCCGGCAGCTGCATCGCGAAGGCGTGCGCGTGATCTTCGGCCTGCCCGGCGTGCAGCTCTACGGCGCCGTGGCAGGCCTGCGCGACCAGAAAGACATCCGCTTCATCGCCACCCGTCACGAGCAGGCCACCAGCTACATGGCCGACGGCTACGCGCGCGCGGGCGGCGGCTTCGGCGTCGCGCTCGTCGTCCCGGGGCCCGGCCTGCTCAACGCGGCGGCCGGGCTCAGCACCGCGTACTCGGCCTCGTCACCCGTCCTGATGATCGCGGGCCAGGTGCCCACGCGGAACATCGGCAAGAACGTGGGCGTCCTGCACGAGGTCAACGACCAGATGGACGCCATCGCGCCCGTCACCAAGTGGCGGCGCCGCGTGCTGGAGATCGCCGGCGTCCCCGCCGCCGTGCGCGACGCCGTGTACCAGCTCAAGACGGGCCGGCCGCGGCCCGTGCACATCGAGATCCCGCCCGACGTCCTGGAAGAGGAAGGCGAGATCACGCTGCTCGAGCCGGCCGCCGCCGTGCGGCCGCCCGCGCCCGACGCGGACATCGCGCAGGCGATCACCCGGCTGCTCGCCGCCGCGCATCCGGCCATCTACGCGGGCGGCGGCGTCAACCTGTCGGGCGCGCACGAGGCGCTCGCCGACGTCGCGGAATACCTGCAGGCCGGCATCGCCCACTCGGCGGAGGGCAAGGGCGCCGTCACCGACGACAACGACCTGTCGCTGGGCGCCGGCCTGTGGCCGAAGAGCCCGCTGCGCCGGCATCTCGATGCCGCCGACGTCATCCTCGTCGTGGGTTCGCGGCTGGCCATCGCGGGCTTTCAGCCCGGCCAGCAGGTGATCCAGATCGACGTCGATCCCGACGAGATCGGGCGCAATCACGCCAGGACGCTCGGCCTCGTGGGGGACGCGCGCGCCACGCTGGAGCGGATGCGCGAGCGGCTGCGCGCGACCACGGCACCACGGCCGTCGCGCAAGGCGGAGCGCCAGGCCGTGCGCGAGGCCACCGCCGCCCTCGACACGCAGGAGCCGAACTCGTCCATCATGCGCAGCCTGCGCGCGGGCGCGCCGGAAGACACGATCTTCGTGGCCGGCATGACGCAGATCGGCTACTACTCGCGGCCGTTCTGGCCCGTGTACCGGCCGCGGACGTACATCACCTCGTCGTACTCCGGCAACCTCGGCTACGAGTACCCGACGGCGCTCGGCGCCAAGGTCGCCTGCCCCGACCGTCCCGTGATCACGGTGGTCGGCGACGGCGGCTTCCTCTACAATTCACAGGAGCTGTCGACGGCGGTCAAGTACGGGATCAACGTGGTGTGCGTCGTCTTCAACGACAACGCGTACGGCAACGTCTCGCGCGACCTCGACGAGAGCTGGGGCGGCACGCACGGCGCCGAGCTGCACAACCCGGACTTCGTCAAGCTCGCGGAAGCCTACGGCGCCGTCGGCCTGCGCGCCACGGAGCCCACCGAGGTGGGCGACCTCGTGCGGCGGGCGCTGAAGATGGACAGGCCCGTGCTCGTCGAGGTGCCCGTGGGCCGCATGGCGCGCCCGGTGTTCTTCCCGCCGCTGAAATCGCCCGAGAAATATCACCGCTGACGCGGCACCATGCTGGACGCTCCTGACGCCGAACGGCGTGTGCTCGATCTCGTCGGCCGCGCCATGGGCCACTTCTCGATGCTGCGCGCGGGCGACCGCGTGGCCGTCGGCGTGTCGGGCGGCAAGGACAGCCTCTGCCTGCTGCACGCGCTCGTGGCCTACCGGCAGCGCGCGCCCTTTGCCTACGACCTCGTCGCCATCACCATCGAGCAGGGCAAGTTCAAGGCGGCCATCGCAGGGCTCGAGCGGCAGATCCGCGACCTCGGCGTCCCGTGGATCGTGCGCGACGATCGCACCACGCTCGACCTCGTCGCGGACGGCGTCGCGCACGGCTGCGACGTGTGCAGCCGGCACCGCCGGCGCGCGCTCTATCGCGCGGTGGACGAGGCGGGCTGCTCCGTGCTCGCGCTCGGCCACACCGCCGACGACTGCGCGGAGTCGCTCATGCGCAACATCCTCTTCAACGGCCGCATCGCCTCCCTGCCGCCGGTGGCCACCTCGCGCAAGGGCACGCTGCGCCTCATCCGACCCCTCGTCTTCGTGGGCGAGCAGCTCACGACGGCCTATGCGAAGGCGCACGGCTTGCTGCCGATCGGCTGCGTGTGCGGCGACAAGGCAAGCGTGCGCCGCGAGATCCGCGAGTTCCTCGCGGGGCTGACGTCGCGCCACCCCGGCGTGGCGGAGTCGATCAGCGCCGCCCTCGGCAACGTGAACCCGTACACGCTCTTCGATCCCGCCCTCGCCAAGGACGGCGCCGACCTCTCCCCCGCCTTCGACCTGTAGCG
>JBBDXO010000230.1:0-7133 GCA_040902295.1 Candidatus Rokuibacteriota bacterium
CGGTAGACGTGCTCGGAGACCTCGTGCCAGTGGCCGTCCTCGCTGCGGACCCAGTATGACGGCACGAGCCTGTCGTGCGGGCGCCGGTGCACGCGGCCGAGCTCGTCGGTGCGGATGCCGCGCGGCTCGGTGATGAGCCGTGTGCGCTCTTCGCGCGCGTCGACCACGATGTCGAAGTGCTCGCAGCGCACGGTCGCGCAGGCCGTGAGAGCGGCGGCGGCGATGAGGAGGGCGAACGATGACGCGACGTTCATCGCCGGTGATTCTCGCACGCGGTGAGCGGCTTGACATCGTCTGCGTTTGGTCAGAGAGTTGCCGCACGATGTTCTCCTCGGTCCGAACGCCGCGCGTGTACGAGCACATCGTCGCGCAGATCGAGCGTGCGATCTACGAAAACCGGCTGCAGCAGGGGGACAAGCTGCCGCCGGAGCGCGAGCTGGTCCGGCAGTTCTCGGCGAGTCGTGTGGCGGTGCGCGAAGCGCTGCGCGCGCTCGAGCATCGCGGCTTCGTCGAGGTGCGGCAGGGCTCGGCGGGCGGCTACTTCATCCGCGAAGTCGGCTCCGGCCCCCTCATGCGCGACTTCCAGACGCTCTTCCGTCTCCGCGGCGTCTCCCTCGCGCAGCTCCTCGAGGCGCGCCTGCTCGTGGAGCCGGAGACGGCGCGGCTCGCCGCCCTCCGCGCCACCGACTCCGATGTCAAGGCGCTCCGCGCCGCCATCGACGAGCGTGCCGAGCACACCGCGGCCGGCCGCCACGCGCGCCTGCTCGACAGCGAGTTCCACCGGCTCGTGGCGGAGGCGGCACGCAACCCCGTGCACGCCGCCGTCACGCAGGCCCTGATGGATCTCGAGATCGAGGTGGTGGTGCCCAAGCTCGACCTCGGGGTGGACGGCAGCCGCGCCCTCGACGCCGCGCATCGCGAGATCTTCGACGCCATCCTCGCGCGGCAGCCCGGGCGGGCGGCGGAGGCGATGGAACGCCACATCCGCGACATCGAGGAGCGCGTGGGCGCCGGCGCTCAGGAACGCGCGGCCTCCGGAGCGGCGTGACCCCACTTTCGGGCTGACGCGATGCGCGTGGCGCCGTTCCGCGGATTCCGTTACGGCATCGGTCGCGTGCACGACGTCAGCGACGTGGTGGCGCCGCCCTACGATCAGATCGCTCCCGCCATGCAGGAGCGGCTGTACGCGATGAGCCCGGCCAACATCGTGCGCGTGTCGTATCCCCGGGGCCGGACGGACGCGCGCTACGCGGACGCGCGCGCGGTGCTCGATGGGTGGCTGGCGCAGGGCGTGTGGGCGCAGGAAGAATGGCCGGCGATCTACCCGTACCACCAGACCTACACGGTGGACGGGCGCGAGGTCACGCGCGCGGGCTTCATCGCGCTCGGCGAGGTGACCGACTACGCGCGCGGCGAGGTGCTGCCGCACGAGCGGACGCATGCGGGGCCGAAAGAGGATCGCCGGCGGTTGCTGGAGGCGACGGGGGCGGACATCGGCCTGCTCTTCATGCTCACCGGCGACCCCGACGGCGAGCTGCTGGCGCTGAGCCTGCCCGCGGGGGAGCCGCTGGTGGAGGCGCACGATCTCAAGGGCGAGCTTCACCGCCTGTGGCGCGTCACCGACGAGGCCACCATCGACCGCGCGCGGCGCGCGATGGCGGGCGCGCAGGTGATCATCGCCGACGGCCATCATCGCTACGAGACGGCGGTGGCGTACGCGCGCGAGCACCCGCACGCCGCCTACAAGATGATGGCGTTCTTCAGCCAGCGCGCGCCCGGCCTCACCATCTTTCCCAACCACCGGCTCGTGCACGGCGTGCCCGATTTTTCATGGAACCGGTTCCTGGAAGCGGCGCGGACGTGGTTCGACGTGGGCTCGCTCAACGATCCGCTCGCCTTTCGGCCCATGAACCGCTCGCTGGGGGTGGTGGCGGGCGGAGAGGCGGCCGTGCTCTCGCTGCGGGCGTCCGCGCAGTCGGCCATCCCGTGGCCGGCGGGGACGTCGCCGGCGTGGCGTCGCCTCGCGGTGTCGGTGCTGCACGAGGGGCTGCTGCGGCCGTTGCTCGACATCACGGACGACAAGCTGGACGCGCGCACGCACGTCGACTACACGGCGGACCAGGCGGAGGCGGTGGCGCTCGCGCGCAGCGGCCGCTACCAGGCCGCCTTCCTCATCGCGCCCACCACCGTCGAGGAGCTGCAGGCGGTCGTGCGCGAGGGCGAGGTGCTGCCCCAGAAGTCGACACATTTCTATCCCAAGCTGCTGGACGGCCTCGTGTTCCACACGATCGGAGCCGACGCATGAGCGTGACGATCCGCAAGCTGGTGACGGTGGTGGAAGAGATCCTGAGCGACGGCGGCCGTGAGGGCCGCCGGCCTCTGCGCAAGGTGGCGGCGGTGGCCGTCGTCGACAACCCCTTCGCGGGACGCTTCGTCGACGACCTCACCCCGCTCATCGACGCCGGCGAGGAGCTGGGGGCGCTGCTCGCCAAGAGAGCCACCGAGGCGCTCGGCGCCCCCGCCGAGTCGTTCGGCAAGGCGGCCATCGTGGGCGAGGGGGGCGAGTACGAGCACGCCGCCGCCCTGCTGCATCCCAAGCTGGGCGCGCCCCTGCGCGCCGCCGTCGCCGGCGGCAAGGCCATCATTCCATCGGCCAAGAAGCTGGGCGGGCCGGGCACGACGATCGACGTGCCGCTGCACTTCAAGGATGCGGCCTTCGTGCGCACGCACTACGACGCCATGGAGGTGCGCCTGCACGACGCCCCGCGCTCCGGCGAGATCGTGCTCGCCATCGCCGTCACCGACGGCGGCCGCCTGCACCCGAGAGTGGGCGGCCTCACCCGGGACGACGTGAGCCAGCACGACGGGCTGCGCTGAGGGAGGGCACGATGCACGACGCGCGCATGAAGCCGGGCGCGGACGACGTGCTCATCGTGACCGACGTGCAGAACTGCTTCGTGCCCGGCGGCACGCTGCCCGTCACGGAGGGCGATGAGATCGTGCCGCTCATCAACCGTCTCGCGACCGGCTTCGAGCACGTGGTGCTCACGATGGACTGGCACACGCCCGGTCATGCCTCCTTCGCGTCGAGCCATCCGGGCAAGAAGCCGTTCGAGACCACCGCGATGTCGTACGGCACGCAGGTGCTGTGGCCGGATCACTGCATCCAGGGCACGCGCGACGCCGAGCTCGTGCCGGGCCTGTCGATTCCGCACGCGCAGCTCATCATCCGCAAGGGCTACCGGCGGCAGATCGACTCGTACTCCGCCTTCATCGAGGCCGACCGCCAATCGCGCACGGGGCTGGGCGGCTACCTGAAGGAGCGCGGGCTGCGACAGGCGTACTTCGTCGGGCTCGCCACGGATTTCTGCGTGGCGTGGTCGGCGCTCGACGCCCGCACGCTGGGCTTCGAGGCCGTGGTCATCGAGGACGCCACCCGCGGCATCGACACCGGGGGCTCGCTCGCCCGGGCGTGGCAGGAGATGATGGCGGCCGGCGTGCGGCGCATCCAGTCGCGCGATCTCGAGATCGGCTGACGCACCGGGTGCGCGTGAGGGACACGTCCTGAGCGCCGACGCCTATCGCGCCGTCGCCACCCTTCACCACGCCTACCTCACCGGGCTCATCCTGACGATGGTGACCCGGGCCGATGCGCGCACGGCGGCGGAGCTCGTCTTCCGGACGTTTCGCCGCCAGCACCTGGAGAAGTTCCTGCCCGGCCTCGACAAGCTCGGGCTGCGCGGGCTTCCCGACGCCGTCGCCGCCGCGCAGTATCACTACCTGTCCAACCAGCTCGGCGGCGTGCGGGTCGAGTACATCTACGAGTCCGACCGCAAGGCGTGGATCCGCTACGTGCCGCCGCGGTGGATCTGGGAGGGCGCCGCCATCTGCGCGGTGCCGAGCGAGGTGTCGCGCGCGATGCTGCGCGGCTGGCACGCCCACAACGGCGTGTCCCTCGGCAACCCGCGCCTCGGCTTCGTGTGCACCAAGCAGACGACGGACGGGCAGCCCGGCCTCGAGGGCTATTACCTGGACCACGACCGCCCGCTGGCGCCGGAGGAGCGGCTGCGCTTTGCGCCGGGGGAAGAGGCGCCGGACTTCGATCCCGCGCGCGCGCCGCGCCTGGAGGGCGCCCACTGGCCGGCGGAGCGGCTGCGCAAGATCGAGCGCAACTACGCGATGGACTACGTGCGGAGCATCCTGCCCGAGCTGGTCAACCTCGTCGGCCCCGCGGAGGCGCGCCATCTGGGCGGGGTGACGGGCACGCTCATCGGCATGCAGTACTACGCGGAGACGGCGGCGCTGCTCGGCGTGACGGGCGACGCGGCCGCGGACTTCGCGGCGTACGTGCGCGCGATGGCGACCGCGCAGGGCGACCACGTGGAGATCGGCGACGACGGCGGCGAGGCCGTGATCCGGCAGACGACGTGGCGGCTCATGACGGGGGTGGCGGCCCCCGCGCCCGCGCTCTTCGACATCTGGAACGCGCTCTGGGAGGGGGCGCTCGCCGTGCACAATCGCCGCCTGGCGCTCGTCGTCCGCCGCCGCCTGGACTTCGGCGACGACGCCTTCGAGTGGCGGGTGCGTGGCAGGGGGCGGGCGCGAGTGTGATATGAGTCGGGGTATGTCCGACACGCCCGAGCTCATCCGGCGGCTGGAGCAGAACATCGGCCGTGCCCTCGTGGGCAAGCCGGAGGTGGTGCGGCTGGCCGTCGTCGGGCTCCTCGCGCGCGGGCACCTGCTCATCGAGGATGCGCCGGGCGTGGGCAAGACGACGCTGGCGGCGGCCCTCGCGCGCTCCATCGGCGCCGGCTTCCGGCGCATTCAGTTCACCTCCGACATGCTGCCCTCGGACATCCTCGGCGTGTCCGTGTACCAGCCCGACCTCGGGGAGTTCGTCTTCAAGCCGGGGCCCCTCTTCACGAACGTCGTGCTCGCCGACGAGATCAACCGCACCACGCCCAAGACGCAGTCGAGCCTGCTGGAGGCGATGAACGAGGCGCAGGTGTCGCTCGATCACTCGACGTACCCGCTGCCGCGCCCCTTCATGGTGCTCGCCACGCAGAACCCGCTCGAGTACGAGGGCACGCACGCGCTGCCGGAGTCGCAGCTCGACCGCTTCCTGCTGCGCCTGCGCATCGGCTACCCTGCCGCCGCCGACGAGCGCGCCATCCTGCGCGGCGGCGGCGCCGGCCTCGCCGACAGCCTGTCGCCGGTGCTCGAGGGCGCCGACGTCCTGCGGCTGCAGGAGGAGTGCGAGGCGGTGCGCGCCACCGACACCGTGCTCGACTACCTCGTCGCCCTCGTCACCGCCACGCGCTCCTCCCCGCTGCTCACGCTGGGTGTGAGCCCGCGCGGCTCGCTCGCGCTCCTGCGCGCGGCGCGGGCGCGCGCGCTCGTCGAGGGCCGGGACTTCCTGGTGCCCGACGACCTCAAGGTCCTCGTGGTGCCGGCCCTCGCCCACCGCGTGATCGTGGCCGGCGGCGCGCCCCCGGCGGACACGGTCATCCGCGCCCTCAGCGACACGGTGGCCGTCCCGCGATGAGGCGCGCCGCGCGCGCGCTGCGCCGCGCCGTGGAGCGGCTGCGGCCCCACCGCACGATCTGGCCCACGCGCGACGGCTGGTGGTGCCTGGCCGCCGCCGTCGGCATCGGCTTCGCGGCCATGAACACCGGCAACAACCTGCTCTACATGCTCGCCTCCGTCCTCCTCGGCCTCATCATCGTGTCCGGGCTCCTCTCCGAGCAGTCGATGCGGCGGCTGCGCCTGCGGCCGATCGTTCCCGACGAGCTGTACGCGGGACGGCCGGCGCTCGCGGGCGCGTGGGTCGCCAATCACAAGCGCCGGCTCGCCTCGCACTCGGTGACGCTGGAGACGGGGGGCGGAGGGCGCGTCTACCTCGAGCGCATCGGGCCGGGCGCCGAGCGCCTCGCCACCTGGGCCGTCGCGCTGCCCGTGCGCGGCCGGCAGCGGCTGCCCGGCGTGCGCGTGACCACGCGCTTTCCCTTCGGGCTCTTCGTCAAGGCCACGCGCGTGCTGCTGGAGACCGAGGTGATCGTCTTCCCGGCCCTCCGGCCCGCGCCCGCCGCGCGCCTGCGCGAGGTGGCGGCGGGCGGGCCCCGCCTCTCGCGCCGCCGCGGCCGCGGCCACGACCTCTTCAACCTGCGCGAGTACCATCCCGGCGACGACGAGCGACTCATTCACTGGCGGGTGAGCGCCAAGACGCGGACGCTGATGGTCCGCGAGATGGAAGCGGACACGACCGACGACGTGCGCATCGTCCTCGGCGGCGCCGCCTCCGATGCCGCGCGCGTGGAGCAGGCGGTGTCGGAGGCCGCTTCCCTCGCCGTGCACCTCGTGCGGGCGGGCGGGCGGGTCGAGCTGGCGGCGCCCGGCCTCCTCGTGCCGCTCGGGCGCGGTGCTGCGCACACGCGCCGGCTGCTCACCGCGCTCGCCCTCTGGCAGCCCGCGGCCACCGCGGCGCCCGCGCGCGGCGCGGGCCGGCTGCGCGAGCTGCACGTCAGCCTCGGGTGAGCGCCGTGCGGATCAACCCCGCGGCCGCCCTGCGCATCGCCCTCTATATCCTCGTCGCCGACGGGCTCGCCGCGCTCTATCTCGGCGGGCTGCTCGGCGCCACGGGCGTGGCGGTGGTGGCGGTGGTGGCGGCGGCGAGCTGGTGGCAGTCGGCCCTGCGCGCGCGGCTGGGACACGTGCGCGGGCTCGGGCCCGCGGTGGTGGTCCTCGCCGGCCTCGCGCTCGGCGCCGAAGCCGTGTGGCTGGCGACGTCCATGCTGGACGTCTTCACGCACCTGCTCGTCTTCCTGCTCCTCTACCGGCTCTACACGCGCCGCACCCTGCGCGATGCGCGGGACGTCGCCTTCCTCGCCTTCTTCATGCTCGTCGCCGTCTCGCCCATCGTCCTCGGCGCCGTCTACCTCCTCCTCCTCGTCATCTTCCTCGTCGCCGGCATCTGGACCCTCATGCTCCGCCACCTCATGTCGGAAGCCGCCGCCGCCGACATCGCACCCCGGCCGGCGAGCGCCACCGAAAGTCCACTGTGGGCGGGCGCCACCAAAAATCCACTGTGGGCGGGCGCCACCAAAAATCCACTGTGGGCGGGCGCCACCAAAAAT
>JBBDXO010000230.1:7233-8566 GCA_040902295.1 Candidatus Rokuibacteriota bacterium
TCCACTGTGGGCGGGCGCCACCAAAAATCCACTGTGGGCGGGCGCCACCAAAAATCCAATGCCGGCGGCCGCCACCAAAAATCCAATGTGGGCGGGCGCCACCCAACCGGGGGGAAATGGGGGGGCCGTCCAGCCCCCCCATTGTCTATTAGGCCTCGGCCGCGACCTCGCGATCCTCGGTGTGGCGGCCTCCGTGGCCACGCTGGCGATCACGGCCGTGCTGTTCTTCGTCATTCCGCGGGTGGGACAGGCGGCGCTGCCGTTGCGGGCGCCGGTGGGCAGGATGGTGTCGGGATTCTCCGATCGCGTGGAGCTGGGCTCCTTCGGCGAGATCGAGCTGGACGCCTCCCCGGTGATGCGCGTGCACCTGCCGACGTGGCGCGACGAGCACGGCTCGCCGGAGCGGCTGCCGAATCTGCGGTGGCGCGGCATCGCCTTCGATCGCTACGATGCCGGCGCGTGGCGGGTGGCCCAGGTCGAGCGGGTGACGTTCCGGCGGAGCACACCGGGGCCGTTTCCGGTCAACCGGTACCGGGGCGGCGCCGTGCTGCCGCAGGAGATCTATCTCGAGCCCATCGGCACCGAGATGGTCTTCGGCGCCCCGCGCATGCTGCGCGTGCACGCGCGCTCGGACCTCATGACGCTGGACGATCTCGGCAACGTCTCCGTGCCCGTCCCCACCGCGCGCCTGCGCTACACGGTGGATTCGGAGATGGAAGGCGACCCGCGCACGGCCCACGCGCCGGACGCCGTGCCGCCGCGGGACGCCCGGTGGCGGCAGCGCTACCTGCAGCTTCCCGCCCTGGCGCCGCGCATCCACGGACTCGCGGAGCAGGTGACGGCGGGCAGCGCCGACCAGTGGGAGGCGGCACAGCGCCTGACCGCCCACCTGTTCACGCGATTCCAATACACGCGCGTGCTGCAGCGGACGACGGACCTCGATCCGGTGGACGAGTTCCTCTTCGTCCTGCGCTCGGGCAACTGCGAGTATTTCGCCGCCTCGCTCGCGGTGATGCTCCGCTCGCTCGGCATCCCCGCCCGCGTCGTCAACGGCTTCCAGCGCGGCGAGTGGAACCCGTACGGCAAGTACTTCCTCGTGCGGCTGCGCGACGCGCACTCGTGGGTGGAGGTCTTCATCGAGGGCGCGGGCTGGCTCACCCTCGATCCCTCGCCGCGCGGCGGCACCGAGCCCACCACGGCGGCGGCGCCGGCCGCCCTGTACCTCGACGCCCTCCGGCTGCACTGGTATCGCTACGTGATCAACTGGAGCCTGCACGACCAGGTGGTGGCGGCGGCGGCCGTGCAGCGCACGGCGTCCGCATGGAGCGTGTGG
>JBBDXO010000230.1:8576-15734 GCA_040902295.1 Candidatus Rokuibacteriota bacterium
CAGGGCCGCCTCGTGGACGGCGTGGCCGCCGGCGCTGCCCTCGTGGCGCGACCTGCCGCGCGCGCCGCTGGGGGCGGCGGGGGCGGTGGTCCTGGCGCTGGCGGCGGCCCTCTGGTGGTGGCGGGTGCGCGGCGGGGCCATGACGGCGGACGCCGTGCCCGCCTTCTATGCGCGCGCGCTGCGGCTGCTCGCGCGGCGGGGGCTCACGCCCGCCGCCGGCGAGACGGCGCGCGAGTTCTCGGCGCGGGCGCGCGGGCAGGCGCCCGCCTGCGCCGCTCCGCTCGCGCGGCTCACCGCGGGCTACGAGCGCGTCCGCTTCGGCGGCGCGCGCCTGAGCGGAGCGGAGGCGGCGGAGCTCGACGGCTGCCTGTCGATGCTGGAGAAGGCGCGGTGATCACCACGGTCTTCGCGGCCTTCAGCGCGACGGCGGAGCGCGCGGGAGCGGCGCCCTTTCTGTGCGCGCCGCCCGCACCGGAGCGTGCCTATCATCCGGCCGGGCTCGAGCTGAGCTACGACGAGACGCGCCGGGCGGTGATGGAGCTGCGGCGGGCGTACGAGGCGGCCGGCTACGGCCACGGCCACCGCGTCGCGCTGCTGCTGGAGAACCGGCCGGAGTTCTTCTTCCACTACCTGGCGCTCAACGCGCTCGGCTGCAGCGTGGTGCCCATCAACCCCGATTACCGCCACGACGAGCTGCTCTACCAGATGGACCACTCCGAGGCCGATCTCGCCGTCGTCATCGGCGCGCGCGTGGCGGATTTCGAAGCGGTGGCCCGCGAGCGCGCCAGGCTGTTGCCCGTGGTGAGCGCCGAGGCGTGGCCCGCCCTCCTGCCCATGGCCGGCGTGGCGCCGCGCGGGGGGCAGCCCGGGCTCGACACCGAATGCGCGCTGCTCTACACCTCCGGCACCACCGGCCGGCCGAAGGGCTGTGTGCTCAGCAACGTCTATTTCCTCAACGCGGGCGCGTGGTATCGCGACCTCGGCGGGCGCCTCGCCCTCGAGCCCGGCCGCGAGCGCATCCTCAACCCGCTGCCCCTCTTCCACATGAACTGCCTGGCGGTGACGGCGACGTGCGTGATGCTGACCGGCAACTGCCTCGTCCTGCCCGAGCGCTTCAGCCCCGCGCGCTGGTGGAAGGAGGTGGCGGCCACGGGCGCCACCGCCGTGCACTACCTCGGCGTGGTGCCGCCGTTGCTCTTGAACCAGCCCCCGGTCGCCCAGGAGCGGGCGCACCGCGTGAAGTTCGGGCTCGGAGCCGGCGTGGAGCCGGGGCTGCACGCCGCATTCGAGGAGCGGTTCGGCTTTCCGCTCGTGGAGGTGTGGGGCATGACGGAGACGGGACGCATCTTCGCCGACAACGTGGAGCCGCGGCGGATCACCACGCGCGCCTTCGGCCGGCCCCTGCGCGAGTTCGAGGGACGCGTGGTGGACGCCGCGGGGCGGGAGGTCGCGCGCGGGGCGGAGGGCGAGCTGGTCGTGCGCTGCGCCGGCGCCGATCCCCGGCGGGGGTTCTTCTCCGGCTATCTCAAGAACGAGGCGGCCACGGAGGAGGCGTGGCGGGACGGCTGGTTCCACACGGGCGACGTCGTGCGGCAGGCCGAGGACGGGATGTTTTATTTCGTCGACCGCATGAAGAACATCATCCGCCGCTCCGGCGAGAACATCGCCGCCGCCGAGGTGGAGGCCGTGCTCCAGGCGCACGCGGCGGTGGCCCAGGTGGCCGTGATCGCCGTGCCCGACGAGCTGCGCGAGGAGGAGGTGATGGCGTGCGTGGTGCCGATGCCCGGCGTCGAGGCCGACGCCGCCCTCGCGGGCCATCTCGTGGACTGGTGCCTCGACAGGCTCGCCTACTTCAAGGCGCCGGGCTGGGTGCTCTTCCTGGACCGGCTGCCCACCACGGGCACCCAGAAAGTGCAGAAGACGCAGATCGTCCCGCGCGGCGAGGACCCACGCACCCGCGCCGGCTGCATCGACCTCAGAGAGCGCAAGAAGAAGCGGCGCTGAAGGAGAGCCCGACCATGGCCTACCGGATCAACCACATCCACCTGAAGGCGGCCGACCCGCGGCGCACCGCGGACTGGTACGTGCGCGCCTTCAACTTCACGATCCTCAGCGACGACACGCGCGTGTTCGGCGACCGCTTCGTGCGCTGCCAGAGCGAGGACGGCGGCATGGCGGTCAACATCTCCGGCGCGCGCACGGGCGAGCGCCTCGGGCCGGGCGATGCCGGCGCGCATCACGGCCTCGAGCATTTCGGCTTCGACTCCGTGGATATCCAGGCCGACATCCTCCGGCTGGAAGGGCACGGCGCGCGCCTGCTCGAAGGGCCCATCGACGTGCCCAACGGGCCCCTCATCGCCTTCATGCAGGCGCCCGACGACGTGCGCATCGAGCTCGTCCAGCCGCGCAAGGCGATGAAGGGCGGCTGCTAGCCGCCCCGCCCATGCGCGTCACCCTCCTCGGCACGGGGGCGCCGCCGCCCAACCCGCTCCGTCGCGGCCCCGCCACGCTGCTGTCGCTCGGCGCGCAGCGGTTCGTCGTCGACGCGGGCTCGGGCGTGGGCGTGCAGCTCGTGCAGGCGGGCGTGCGCCCGTACGACTGGCCGCCCGTCTTCATCACGCATCATCACTCCGATCACACCATCGATCTGGGGCACCTGATCGTCACGCGCTGGATCGTGGGGCAGAACGCGCCGCTGGACGTCTTCGGGCCCGCCGGCACGCAACGGCAGGTCGACCGGCTGCTCGACTACCTGCACTGGGACATCGAGGTCCGGCGCGAGCACATGCACGACCGCCGGCCGCCCTCGGTGCGGGTGACGGAGATCGAGGAGGGGCGCGTGCTGCACCGCGACGGCGTCACCGTGTCCGCCTTCCTCGTCGAGCACGATCCCGTGAAGCCGGCCTTCGGCTATCGCTTCGAGGGCGGCGGCAGGAGCGTGGTGATCTCCGGCGACACGCGCCCGTGCGACAACCTGGTGCGCTGGAGCGCGGGGGTGGATTGCCTCGTCCACGAGTGCTGCGACATGACGAAGACGAGCTGGTATCCGGAGTGCGGCTGGCCGACGCTGGAGGACAAGATCCGCAGCCTGCAGTCCTATCACACGCCGCCGCACGAGATCGGCCGCATCGCCAGGGAGGCCCGCACGGGCACGCTCGTGATCTCGCACCTCATGCCGGGCTCGGTCGCCGCCGAGCTGGTGACGGCCGCCTCCGCACAGTACGCCGGCCCGATCGTCGTCGGCGAGGACCTCATGGAGGTCTGAGAGGCCGCCGGCCAGTTTCTGGCCACGGGGGTTTTGGCCGCCGGCGCGAGCCTGACCAGCGCTCGCGATTTTGACCGTGGCCGGGTCCTCGGTGACCCGTGCATTGCTGAATTATATGTGTGCAATATCAATATCTTGTGCAGGACTTCGACGACTCGATGGTCCCGCGTGCCAGGGTTGGCGCCCTCCTTGCTATGAGTCTTCGCCATGACGACTATGTGGATCCGAAAGTCTCTGCGGGAATGCGGCACGGAGCGCGGAGTGGCGCTCCCGCTGGCGATGGTTCTCATGGTGTCGCTGACGGCGCTCGCCCTCGCCTTCAGCGTGCTCGCGAGCACCGAGCCCACCATCGCGTCGAACCATTCGATGACGTCGAAGGCGCGGTCACTGGCGGAATCCGGTGTCGAGCGCGCGTCGTGGGCGCTCTTCAATGCCGCCCTCACGGGCGGGATTCCCGCCGACCAGGTGCCCGCGCTCACGCCGTACGACGGCGCGAATTACTTCAGCGTGGGGACGCTGGGCGGGTTCACCGTGCAGGTGGCCGCGGGCGGCATCGTCACCGAGCGCACCGTGACCGCCGTGGGCTGGTCGCCGAACAACACGGCGGCCGTGAAGGCGCACCGCAAGGTGCAGACGATCCTGGAGTTCACCACCGCCACCGTGCGGGTCTTTGATCCTCCGTGCGCGCTGTGCGTGGCCGGCAACGTGCAAATCGGAGGCAACGCGCGCGTGGAGTCGCGCTCAGGCGGCTGTGGCACCGCCGTCCCGCCGGGCTCCGCGGTGCGCGCCGCCCAGACCGTGACCGTGAGCGGCTCGGGCGACGTCTACGGCCACGGCAACGACACGCGCAACGAGGCCAACATCGACTGGCAGCAGGGCGCCAACCCGGCGGCCTTCACGTATACCCCGGCCGAGCTGGCGCGCCTCAAGGAGATGGCCAAGCAGCAGGGCACCTACTACCAGGGCGCGCGCACCTCGCTGCCCGCGAGCGGCATCGTCTACATCGACACCCTGGACGGCTCCGAGTACACCGCGGACACGCCCGACGCCTTGGCCGGCTCGCTGACGATCGCGTCGAACGGCACCTTCAATGGCATCGTCATCGTGGCAGGGTCGATCTTCATCACCGGGACCAACACGTTCGACGGGCTCATCTATGCCCTCAACGACCTCACGGCCACCGCGGGCAACGTGACCATCAACGGCGCCGTCGCCTCCGAGAACCGCAAGGACACCTCCTCCACGACCGTCGACAGTGCCATCACCGGGTCCGTGGCAGTGAACTACGACTGCGAGAAGGTGCGGAACTTCGGCGGCACCGTCATCCCCGTGTGGACCATCAAGCCAGGCACCTATAGGGAGATTGCAGGCAGCTGATGCCTACCGGGCCCCCGGGGGCCCGTTTCGGGATGGGAGGTCCGCCGGGTCATGACAGGATGGCCGCGACGGACGCGGCCGCCGCCTCGCCGACGGCGCTCACAAGCCCCCGCCGACGCTCGCGATTGCCTCCGGGGCTCCGTCGTTCGGGCCTTGGCTCCCGCCTTGCTCTCTCAGAGCCTCATGCCATCCCCCCGAGTGCGGCTGCGCGATCGATGGCGTGACGAGCGAGGCGTGGCGTTGCCCCTGGCCCTGATGCTGTTGCTGTCGATGAGCGCGCTCGCCCTCGCCTTCGGCTCCCTCGCCAGCACGGAGCCCACCGTGGCGTCCAATCATTCCAGGACGGCGCAGGCGCGCGCGCTGGCCGAGTCCGGGATCGAGCGCGCGGCGTGGGCGCTGTTCAACGCGGCGGCCACGGGCGGCATTCCCGACGGTCAGGTGCCCGCGCTGGCGCCCTACGACGGCAGCTCCTTCTTCGCCGCGGGCGTCCTCGGCGGCTTCACGGTGCAGGTGGCGGCGGGCACCACGGCCACCGAGCGGACGGTGGTCGGGGTGGGCTGGGCGCCGGACAACACGTCGGCGGCGAAGGCGCATCGCAAGATCCAGGCGATGCTCCAGTTCAGCACCGCGGGCGTGCGTGTCTTCGACCCGCCGTGCGCGCTGTGCGTGGCGGGCCACGTCCAGGTGGGCGGCAACGCGCGCGTGGAGTCGCGCGCGGGCGGCTGCGGCGCGGGGGTGCCGCCGGGCTCGGCGGTGCGCTCGAGCGGGACGGTGAGCGTGCAGGGCTCCGGCGACGTGTTCGGCCATGGCAACGAGGTCCACAACGAGGACGGCGTCGACTGGCTGGAGGGCGTGCCCCCGGCGTCGTTCACGTACACGGCGGCGGAGCTGGCGCAGCTCAAGGCCGTCGCCAGGGGCCGCGGCACCTACTACCAGGGGGCGCGCACGTGGCTGCCGGCCACCGGCATCGTGTTCATCGACACCGTGGATGGCTCGGACTTCGACCAGGACACCCCCGACAGCATCGCGGGCTCGCTGACGCTCGCGGGCACCAGCACCTTCAGCGGCATCGTCATCGTGGCGGGGTCGGTCCAGATCACGGGGGGCACCACCATCAACGGGCTCCTCTACGCACTCAACGATCTCACGGCCGCCGGCGACGTGACGATCAACGGCGCCGTCGCCACCGAGAACCGCAAGGACGTGTCGTCGACGAGTGTCGACACCACCACCACCGGCTCCGTGGTCATCAATTACGATTGCGACAAGGTCCGCAACGCGGGCGGCACCACGCCGCCCGTGTGGACGATCAAGCCGGGCACCTACCGCGAGATCGAGGGAACGTAAGCGCGTGCGCGAGCCGGGGTGAGAACCGCGTTTCCGTAATCGACGCGGACGCTTACCCATCTGGCGACGGCGCGCTCCTGGCCGCTCGTAGGGGTGACCCGGATACCCGCCATTTCCCCCCGGCACGCTGGTTGCAAACACAGCCCTGCAACTTCGCACGGGAGGGGCTCGATGGACCAGATCCGCGAACGGTTGGAGAAGGAGCTCAGGATCACGGCGACCCGGTTGCGGGAGATCTCCCGGCCGGACGAGCTCGAGGAGCTGCCCGCATCGCTGGGCTCGATCTTCGACGATGTCGACAAGATCCAGATCGACCAGACGCGCGAGATGGGACTCATGACGAAGGGCCGCCTCGTGCAGCGCGCGAATCGGCTCGTGAGCGCGCTCAAGCGGCTGGAGGTGGGCCGCTACGGGCAGTGCGTGGAGTGCGGGGATACCATCAAGACGGCGCGGCTCAAGGCGCTGCCGGAAGTGGAGACGTGCCTGGTGTGCCAGGACCAGATCGAGCGCATGAGCCGCGGCGCCGGGTTCTGGGACAGGAAAGCCGCCTGAGCGCCGTCACGGCAAGTCGAAGAGGATGACCTCGGCGCGCTCCTTTCCGGTGAGGGTGAGGGCGCGCTCGTCATCGATTCCCGCTCCGTCGCCCTGCTCCAGCTCCTGACCGTTCACCGCCACCCGCCCGCGCGCCACCTGCAGCCACGCGCGGCGTCCGGCCTCGAGCGGGAAGACGACCTCGCGCCCCGCCTCGATGACGGCCGCGTACACGAAGGCATCCTGGTGGATCATCACGGAGCCGTCGCGGCCGTCCGGCGAGGCCACCAGCCGCAGCCGGTTACGCTTGTCGTCCTCGCTGAAGATCTTCTCCTCGTAGCTGGGCGCCACGCCCGTGCGGCTGGGCTCGATCCAGATCTGCAGCAGGTGCAGGGGATCGGTGGGCGAGGGATTGAACTCGCTGTGGCGCACCCCCGTGCCCGCGCTCATGCGCTGCACGTCGCCGGGACGGACCACCGAGCCCGTGCCGAGGCTGTCCTTGTGCGCGAGCTGCCCCTCGAGCACGTAGGTGATGATCTCCATGTCGCGGTGCCCGTGCGTGGGGAATCCCTGGCCCGCCGCCACGACATCCTCGTTGATCACGCGCAGCGGACCGAAGCCCATGTGACGCCGGTCGT
>JBBDXO010000231.1:0-15494 GCA_040902295.1 Candidatus Rokuibacteriota bacterium
AGCCTCGGCGGAATCGGACACCATCCACGTGGTCGCCGGCCCCCCGATCGCGCCCCGCCCATCCCGCGTCCTCGCAGGATCAGGCCCGTGGCCGAAAACCTAGTCTCCGAGATCGGAGGGCAGGCGAGGGCGCTCGGCGACGATGAGGGTGAGCTCGCGCGCCTGGCCTTCGCGCATCACCGTGATCTTCACCCGCTGCCCCACCCGCAGCGTCTTGACGCGCGCGACGTAATCCTGATGGCTTCGCACGGGCGCCCCCTGGATCGTGGTGACGATGTCGCCGCCGAGCAGGTATTCCTCCCCCTGCACGACCACCGACAGGTTGCCGCCGCGCACGCCCGCGCGGTCGGCGGGGGAGTCGTCGTAGACGACCTCCACCAGGTAGCCGGGCGTCACGGGCAGGCGGACGACGGCGCCGAGACGATTGTCGACGGCGCGGCCCTGCATGCCGAGCCACGGCCGCACGACGCGACCGACCTCGCGCAGGTCCTTGAGGATGGACTTGGCCGCGTTCACGGGGACGGCGAAGCCGATCGAGCGCGCATCCTCGGAGATGAGCGTGTTGATGCCGATCACGGTGCCGCAGCGGTCGACGAGCGGGCCCCCGGAGTTGCCGGGATTGATGGGCGCGTCCGTCTGGATCATCGGCTCGTCGGACACCCCGGGCAGGAGCCGGTTGAGCCCGCTCACGATGCCGCGGGTCATCGTCTGGTCCAGGCCGACCGGATTGCCGATGGCGACCACCTCGTCGCCGACCTTCACCATGGACGAGTCGCCGAGGCGGGCGAAGGGCGCGGGGCCCGGCATCTCCACGCGCAGGAGTGCGAGGTCGAGCACGGGATCGAAGCCGAGGACGCGCGCGGGGACGCGATGGCCGGAGTCGAGGGTGATGGAGAGCGAGGCGGCGCCGTCGACGACGTGCGCGTTGGTGAGGACCTGGCCGTCCCTGTCGATGATGACGCCCGAGCCGCCCACCGTCTCGAAGCGCGCCTGCGCGCGCGCCTTGTTGATCTTCATGGCCTGCACCGTCACCACCGCGGGCGCCACGCGCTCGAAGAGCACGGCGAGCGGCTCGCTGCATGGCTCGGCGGCGGCGCTCACGGGCACCGCGCACAGGAAGAAGACGACGGCCCACGTCCACGCGCGCATCGAAGGGAGATGATACACCACGGGTATACTCAGGGAATGATCCCGAGAGCGGCCGCCCTCGTCGTCATGCTGGCGCTCCTGCTCGCCGCCGCCGGCGTCCCCGCGCAGCCGCCCGCCCGCTCCACCGACGGCGTGGCGGCGGCCACGCTCGACAACGGGCTGCGGGTGCTGCTGCTGGAGGATCACCGCAGCCCCATCGTGAGCTTCCAGGTCTGGTACCGCGTGGGCTCGCGCAACGAGAGCCGCGGCGCCACCGGCATCGCGCACTTCCTCGAGCACATGCTGTTCAAGGGGACGGCCCGCTACGGCCCGCGCATGTTCGCGCGCCTCGTGGAGCAGAACGGCGGCCAGAGCAACGCCTTCACCTCCGCCGACGTCACCTCCTACTACGTCAACATCGCCGCCGACAAGATCGACCTCGTCATCGACCTCGAGTCCGACCGCATGCGGAACGCGCTGCTGGACCCCAAGGAGATCGACTCCGAGCGGCAGGTGGTCATCGAGGAGCGCCGCACGCGCACCGAGGACGACCCGGGCGGCTTTCTGGGCGAAGAGGTGGGCTCGCTCGCCTTCCGGGGGCATCCCTACGGCAACCCCATCATCGGCTGGATGGACGACATCACGCGCATCACGCCCGAGGAGATCCGCGCCTTCTACCGGACGTACTACGTGCCCAACAACGCCATCGTGGTGGCCGCGGGCGACTTCCGCGCCCCCGAGGTGATGGCGAAGATCCGGGCCGCCTTCGGCGCCATTCCGAAGGGGCCCGCGCCGCCCCCGGTGCTGGCGGTGGAGCCGCCGCAGAACGGCGAGCGGCGCACCACCGTGAAGAAGGACGCGCAACTGCCCATCGTCTACCTCGGGTATCACGTGCCCAACCAGCAGTCGGCGGACGCGCCCGCCCTCGAGGTGCTCTCCACCGTGCTCTCCGGCGGACGCGCCTCACGGCTCTACAAGAACCTGGTCTACCAGCAGCTCGCGCTCAACGCGGGCGGCGACTACTCCTATTTCTCGATCGACCCCAACCTCTTCTGGTTCTGGGCAACGCCCATGCCGGGGCAGACGCCGGAGGCGATGGAGCAGGCGCTCCTGGCGGAGATGGAGCGGCTCAAGAACGAGCCGGTCACCGAGGAGGAGCTGCAGCGGGCCCGGAACCAGACGGAGGCGGCCTTCGTCTTCCAGGAGGACTCCGTCCACCGCCGCGCCTCGCTGCTCGTTCGCTTCGAGCTCATCGGCGGCTATGCGCTCATGGACCGCTTCGTGCCCACCATCCGCGCCGTCACCGCCGAGGACCTGCGCCGGGTCGCGCGCACGTACTTCCCTCCAGACAAGCGGAACGTCGGCATACTTCTGCCCACGCCGTGAGCCGGGGGCGCTGGCTGCAGCTCGCGGCCGTGGCCGCGCTCGTCGCCGGCCTCGCGCTCGCGGTGCCATGGGCGCGGCGGCTGCACGGCGACGGGCCGCACCGCCTCGCCGTCACCGGGACCATCGAGGCGATGCAGGTCGACGTGAGCGCCAGGCTCCCGGGACGCATCGTCACCCTCGCCGCGCGCGAGGGACAGCCCGTCCGGGCCGGCGAGGAGCTCGTGCGGCTGGATGCCGAGGAGCTCACGGCGGAGATCCAGCGCGCGGAGGCGGCCGTCCGCGCGGCGGAGGCGCACCTGCGCGATCTGCAGGCCGGCGCGCGGCGCGAGGAGATCGAGGAAGCGGAGGCCCGCGCCGCGCGCGCGCAGGCGCAGCTCGACGACGTGCTGGCGGGTGCGCGCACACAGGAGATCGAGCAGGCCCGCGCCGCCCTGCGCAATGCGGCGGCCACGCGCGAGTGGACGGAGGGCGAGCTTCGCCGCGCCCGTGAGCTGTTCGGCAAGGATCTCATCGCCATGGCGGACGTCGAGCGTGCGCGCCAGGCGTACGAGGTGGCGATGGCCTCGGAGGCGTCGGCCCGCGAGCAGCTCGCGCTGCGCGAGGCGGGCCCGCGCACCCACGAGGTGGCGGGCGCGCGCGCCGAGGCGCGGGCCGCGCGCGAGCGCGCCGCGCTGCTGCGCCGCGGCCCCCGGCCCGACGCGGTGAGCGCGGCCTCCGCGCAGGTGGCGGAAGCCCGCGCCGCCCTCGCGCTGGCCCGGGCGCGCGCCGCCGAGCTGCGCCTGCTGTCACCCCTCGATGGTGTCGTGCTGAGGAAGAACCTCGAGGTGGGCGAGACCGCCAACCCCGGCGTCGCCATCCTGACCCTCATGGACCCGCGCGACGTGTGGCTGCGCGCCTACGTGGCCGAGACGGACGTGGGCCGCCTGACCATCGGCCAGGCGGCCGCCATCACCGTGGACGCGCACCCCGACCGCCGCTTCGCGGGCCGCATCAGCGAGATCGCCAGCGAGGCGGAGTTCACCCCCAAGAACGTGCAGACGAAGAAGGAGCGCGTGAACCTCGTCTTCCGCATCAAGATCACCGTCGACAATCCCGACGGCACCCTCAAGCCGGGGATGCCGGCGGATGCCGAGATCACGCCGTAGTGGCGGCGGCGCCGGCGGCCGAGGCGGAGCTCGCGGTCGTCACGCGCGGCTTGACCAAGCGCTTCGGGGCGATCGTGGCCGTCGACCACCTGGACCTGCGGGTGCGGCGCGGCGAGCTGTACGGGTTTCTGGGGCCGAACGGCGCCGGCAAGTCGACGACGCTGCGGATGCTGTGCGGGATCCTCGAGCCGTCGGAAGGCGACGGGCACGTGCTCGGCATCGATCTGCGCACCGATCCCGAGCGGGTGAAGTCGGCCATCGGGTACATGTCGCAGCGCTTCTCGCTCTACGACGACCTCACCGTGGACGAGAATCTGCAGTTCTACTCGCGCGTGTACATGGTGCCGCGGGCCGAGCGCGCGCCGCGCATCGACCGGATGCGGCGGCTGGCCGACCTCGTCGGCCGCGAGCGGCAGCTCGCCGGGCACCTCTCCGGCGGCTATCGCCAGCGGCTGGCGCTCGCGTGCGCGCTCGTGCACGCGCCCCGGCTCATCTTCCTGGACGAGCCCACCGCCGGTGTCGACCCCGTGTCGCGGCGCACCTTCTGGGCGCTCATCCGGCGGCTGGCGGACGAGGGGACGACCATCCTGGTCACCACCCACTACATGGACGAGGCCGAGCTGTGCGACTCGCTCGGCTTCATCTACCAAGGCCGGCTCATCGCCAGCGGCAGCCCTGCCACCATCAAGCGCGAGATGTTCGCGCGGCCGGTGGTGGAGCTGACGGCCGCCGACGTGCGCGCGGCCACGGAGGCCCTGGCCGACTGGGACCTCATCGAGGAAGTGGTGCGGGTGGGCGGGCGCCTGCGGCTCATCGTGGCGCCGGGCGGGCCGGGCGCGGCCGGCGTCGTCGCGTTCCTCGCGGCGCGCGGCATTGCGACCGGGATGGCGATCGAGGTGGAGCCGTCCGTCGAAGACCTGTTCGTGTCGTTCGTCGATCGGGAGCGCAAAGGACGTGTGCGCGAGCAGCTCCGCGCGCTCGCCGATGCCGGGCTCACGGGTCGCTAGACGGGCATGCACGGGCGTTCGGCGGAGGCGGGATGGGGGTTGGGGTGCGGGGACCACGTGGATGGTGGCCGGTCCGGACCGAGGGCGGCTGGGCGATTCATCACATGGGGGGCCTCGAAGGGCCCCCCCACCCCCCCGCGCTCGGCAGCGGCGCGGCGAAGCCGCGTCGCTCCTCGAACGCCGACGTGCGGTCCGCCGTACAGGGTCCTCGCACCCCCGAGCCCCACCCGCGCCCGCCGAACGGTCGTGGGCGGCGGTCACGGCAGTCAGGGAGACTAGAGCGGCGTGGGGAGTCGGCTGTACGGGATCATCGTGAAGGAGTTCATTCAGCTGTGGCGGGACAAGCTGGCGTTGACGCTGGCGCTGTTCGTGCCGGTGGCGATGTTGTTTATTTTTGGGTGGGCGATCAATACGGACGTCAAGCATGCGCCCACGGCGGTGTTCGATCAGTCGGGGAGCGTGGAGGCGCGGACGCTGCTGGAGGCGATGGGCAACAGCCAGTACTTCGACGTGCGGTACTGGGCGGCCTCGCAGGACGAGCTGACGAAGCTGATCGATCGTGGCACGGCCAAGGTGGGCGTCGTGATCCCGCCGGATTTTGCGCGGCAGCTGGCGCGGCGGGCGGCGAGCATCCAGGTGATCGTGGATGCCTCCGATCCCATGGTGGCGACGTCGGCCACCAACGCCGCCGCCGGCCTTGCCGCCGAGCGATCGCTGCAGATCCTCACCCGCACGGCGGAGGGGATCGTGCTGCGGTCGGGGGTGCCGCCGCTGGATTTCCGGGTGCGGGCCTGGTACAACCCCGATCTCGTCTCCGCGATCTTCATCGTGCCCGGGCTCATCGGCGCGCTGCTGTTGCAGACGACGATCACGGCGATGGCGGTGTCCATCGTGCGCGAGCGCGAGAAGGGGACGCTGGAGGCGCTCATCGTGAGCCCGATCCGCCGGTGGGAGCTGCTGCTCGGCAAGATCATCCCCAATCTGCTCACCGCCTACGGGCAGATGACGATGGCGCTGCTGGTGGCGCGCTTCGTGTTCGACGTGCCCATCCGCGGCAGCCTGCCGCTGCTCTACGCGCTGTCGCTCGTGTTCATGTGGGGCAGCCTCGGTATCGGGATTCTCGTGTCGGCCGCCTCGCGCACGGTGCCGCAGGCCATGCAGCTCGCCTTTCTCACCTTCCTGCCCGCCATCTATCTGTCGGGCCTGCTCTTTCCCATCGAGGGCATGCCGAAGGCGGCCCAGTATCTCGCCGCCCTCATCCCCCTCACGTACTTCCTGCGCATCGTGCGGGGGATCGTGCTCAAGGGCATCGGCATCGAGTACCTGTGGCCGCAGCTGCTGCCGCTCGTCGTGTTCGGCGCCGTCATCTTCACCCTCTCCGTGCTGCGCTTCCGCAAGCAGTTAGACTGAGCGTAGGATTGACGCCATGACACGACTCCTCGCCCTGCTCATCCTCTTCGCCGCCCTGGCGCCGGCACCGGTGACGGCGGCGCCCCTCGCCCACCGCGAGGTGCTGCCCAACGGCATCGTGCTCCTGGTCGCCGAGCGTCCCGCGGTCCCCATCGTCGCCGTCCGCGTGTACTCGCGCGCGGGCGCCGTGTTCGATCCGCCTCAGCGCGAGGGGGTCGCCAACCTCATGGGCGCGCTGCTCACGCGCGGCACCGCCAAGCGCACGGGTCCGGAGCTCGATGCGGCCATCGAGTTCGTGGGCGGCAGCCTGGAGGCGGGCGCGGGCCGCGAGGGCATGACGACGTCGCTCGCCATCCTCAAGCGCGACCTCGCCCTCGGCCTCGATCTGCTCGCCGAAGTCGTCCTCACGCCGACCTTCCCCGAGGCCGAGCTCAAGCGTCGCGCCGCGCAGATCCAGGCGGGCATCAAGCGCTCGGAGGAGGATCCGGGCACGGTGGCCGGCCGCGCCCTCGCCCGCCTCGTGTTCGGCAGCCATCCTTACGGCCGCCCCCCGGAAGGTACGGTGGAATCGGTGGGCAGGCTCACGCGTGACGACGTCGTGACGTTCTACGGCGAGCGCGTGCGTCCCGACACCACCATCGTGGCGGTGGTGGGCGCGGTGACGGTGGAGGAGGCGCGCCGGGAAGTGCTGGCGCGCTTCGGCGCCTGGCCGCGGCCGCCCGCGCCGCCCGTGGGCGTCGCCGCCGCCGCCGCGGGCCCGCCCCCGCAGGCGGTCGCCGTTGCCAAGGAGCTCACGCAGGCGACCATCCTGCTCGGCCGTCAGGCCATCCGGCAGACCGATCCCGACTACTTCCCGCTCGTGGTGGCCTCCTACGTCCTGGGCGGCGGCTCCGCCTCGCGGCTCTATGGACGCGTGCGCGACGAGGGCGGGCTCGCCTACTCCGTCTATAGCTACGTGTCGCCATCGACGTACGGCTCGTCCTTCGTCGTGGGCGGCGCCACGCGGGTGGCGGAGGTGCCGAAGGTGATCGACATCATGCGCGAGGAGCTGGCGCGCATGGGCCGCGAGCCCGTGAGCGAGCGTGAGGTGGCGCTGGCCAAGGACTATCTCGTGGGCAGCTTCGCGCTGCGCCTGGACACGTCGGCGAAGGTGGCGAACTTCCTGGTGGCCATCGAAGATCAGGGGCTGGGGCTGGACTACGCCGACCGCTACAAGCAGAACGTGGCGCGCGTGACGGTGGCCGACGTGCAGCGGGTGGCCGCCACGTACTTCGCGGCGGACACCTTCAATCGCGTGGTGGTGGGCGGCAAGTCCTGATGCAGGCGCTCATCGTCGTCGCCCTGCTCGCGCTGGCGCCGCTGCCCGCGCCCGCCGCCGCCTTCACGCTGAGCGAGGCGCAGAAGCAGGCGGCGATGCGGGTGGGCGCGGCCAGCATCACCACGGAAGGCTTCGACGCCGAATGGCGCGTCAGCAACGGCGGCGGCGACAGCCTCATCGTGCTCACGCCCTTCCACCGGCTCGCCATCGCCGCCCGCAATGCCGCGTTCAAGGACGAGCCCCTCAAGCCCTCCGAGCCCGACCGCGTGCTCCGGCAGGACAGTCAGCGGCTCGTGTTCTGGGTGCGCCTGCGCGGGCGGACGGAGAACTTCGCGCGCTTTTACGCGCCGCGGCTGGTGGCGGGCACGCGCGAGATCAAGCCCGCCTTCGTGCAGAACGAGCACACGGCGGCGCGCCAGGAGGACGGCGCCTACGTCGCCCGCTGCGTGTACGGATTTCCGGCGCGCGACGTCGCGGACGCCGCGACGGTTGCGCTCGTCGTCGCCGATGGCCACGGTCGCGAGGTGAGCCGCTTCACCATCGATCTTTCCACGATGCGCTGACAGGAGGAGCCCTGGTGCCTCGCCACGGCTGGCTGGGCCTCGGCGTCATCCTCGCCGCCGAGGCCCTGTTGTTTTCCGGCCATCCCTGGGTGGGCCGCTGGTTCACCCCCATCGCGTGGACCGGCTACGTGCTCTTCGCGGACGCGCTGGTGGCGCGTCTCACCGGCCGCTCGTACCTCACGACCCATCGGGTGGACGGCGTCCTCGTCGCCCTCGCCTCCGTCCTCTGCTGGTGGCTCTTCGAGTGGTACAACGCGCCGCGCTTCTGGCGAGGGGGGCCCGACATGGTGGGCCTGTGGTGGCAGTACCACGACCTGGAGCCGAGCGTGTGGCTGCGCCGCCTCGGCTACGACTGGGCGTTCGCGACGATCTTCCCGGCGCTCTTCCTCACCGCCGCCGCCTTCCGCGCGCTCTTTCGCGGCGCGCGCGTGAGCCCGTGGCATCCGACGCCCGCGCTGCTCAACACGTCGATGACGCTCGGGGTGATCGCGGTGGTGCTGCCGCTGCTCGCCCCGTCGCCGTGGCTGGTGCCGCTCGTGTGGACGGGCTGGGTGCTCGTGCTGGAGCCGATCAACTACCGGCGCGGCTACCGCTCGTGGCTCGCCGCCCTCGCCCTCGGCGACGTGTCGCTCGTGCTCGCGCTGCTCGCCTCCGGGCTCGTGTGCGGCGTGCTGTGGGAGTTCTGGAACTACTGGGCGGTCACGAAGTGGACGTACACGGTGCCGTACTGGGGCTCGGTGAAGGTCTTCGAGATGCCCGTGCTCGGCTATCTCGGCTTTCCGCCCTTCGCGCTCGAGTGCTACGCGATGTGGGCCTGGCTGCGCGGCCGGCTCGGGCAGGAGGGCGACGCGATCCCGGTGCTATAATCACCGCTCGCACGCCGCAGTCGCCGACTTTTTCCAGGAGGATCCCCATGAAAGCCATCCGCGTCCACACCGCCGGCGGTCCCGAAGCCATGAGGCTCGACGACATCCCGCAGCCCGCGCCGAAGGCGGGCGAGGCGCTCGTCAAGATCGACGCCGCCGGCCTCAACTACATCGACGTGTACTTCCGCACGGGCCAGTACAAGGCGGAGCTGCCCCTCACGCTCGGCCTGGAAGCGGGCGGCACGGTCACCGCCGTGGGGCCGGGGACGACCGACGTGAAGGTGGGCGACAAGGTCGCCTACACGGGCGTGCCGGGGGCGTACGCGGAGTACGCGGTGGTGCCGGCGGCGCGGCTCGTCGTGCTCCCGGCGGGGCTGACGACGCGGCAGGGGGCGGCGATGATGCTGCAGGGCATGACCGCGCACTACCTGGCGACGTCGACGTATCCGCTCAAGAAGGGCGACACCTGCCTCGTGCACGCGGCGGCGGGCGGCGTGGGCCTGCTGCTCTGCCAGATCGCCAAGCTGCGCGGCGCGCGCGTCATCGGCACCGTGTCCACGGACGACAAGGCCAAGCTCGCGCGCGAGGCGGGCGCGGACGAGGTGATCCTCTACTCGAAGCAGGACTTCGAGGCGGAGGTCAAGCGTCTGACCGACGGCACGCTGCTCCAGGTCGTCTACGACGGCGTGGGCAAGACCACCTTCGAGAAGGGCTTCAACTGCCTGGCCCCGCGCGGGATGATGGTGCTCTACGGCGCCGCCAGCGGCCCCATCGGCGCCTTCGATCCGCAGATCCTCAACGCCAAGGGCTCGCTCTTCCTCACGCGCCCCAGCCTCAACCACCACATCATCACGCGCGCCGAGCTCGTGCAGCGGGCCACCGAGATCGGCCAGTGGATCACGGACGGCACGCTGAAGCTGCGGGTGGAGTTCGAGTTTCCGCTGAAGGACGCCGCCGAAGCGCACCGCGCGCTGGAAGGCCGCAAGACCACGGGCAAGGTGCTGATCGTTCCGTGAACGTCGCCCGGCTCCTCGAGCGGTCCGCGCTGCATTTTCCGGCGCGGACCGCTCTGGTCGCCCGCGACCGGAGCTGGACGTACGAGGCGCTCGACGACGAGGTGTCGGCGCTGGCGGGCGGGCTCGCCGCCCGCGGCCTGCAGGCGGGCGAGCGCATCGCCCTGCACCTGCCCAACCGCCCCGAGTTCGTCCTCGTCTACTACGCCGCCCAGAAGCTGGGCCTCGTGCCGCTGTCGCTCAACGTCACCTACACGGCGGACGAGATCGAGTACATCGTGGCGGATGCGGGCGCGAGCGCCGTGGTGACGGCGCAGGATGTCGCCGCCCGCCTGCCCGCGCGCGGGCGCCTTCCCTCCGTCCGCCACCTCCTCGACGCCGCCGAGCTGCCGCGCCTGCGGGCGGAGCCCCGGCGGGCGGTGGACCGCGACCGCGAGGAGACGGCCGCCATCCTGTACACCTCCGCGACGACGGGCCGCCCGAAGGGCGTCATGCTCACCCACGCCAACATCGTGTCCAACACGTTCGCCACCGTGCACCACCTGCGCATGACGCCGGAGGACCGCGGCCTCTGTGCGCTGCCGCTCTTCCACTGCTTCGGGCAGAACTTCATCCTCAACGCGCTCGTGACCGCCGGCGGCATGCTCGTGCTCCACGAGCGCTTCGTGCCCGGCGACTTCGTGGCCGCGCTGGGCCGCCACGCCATCACGCTCCTGTACGGCGTGCCCGCCATGTACATCCTGTTCCTCTCGATGGACACGACGCTGGACCTCGCAGCGGTCCGGCTCTGCTTCTCGGCGGCCGCCACGCTGCCGCTGGACGTGGAGCGCCGCTGGCACGAGCGCTACGGGCACCAGATCCACCAGGGCTACGGGCTCACGGAGTGCTCGCCCTTCGCCTCGTACAATCACGACATCGCCTTGCGGCCCGGCTCCGTGGGCACGCCCATCGAGAACGTGGAGATGAAGATCGCCGGCCCCGCCGGGGAGGCGGTGGCCGACGGCGAGCCGGGCGAGATCCTCATCAAGGGGCCCAACGTGATGAGGGGCTATTTCGGCAATGCGGCCGCCACCGCGGAGGCGATCCACGACGGCTGGCTGCGCTCCGGCGACATCGGCTATCGCGACCCCGACGGCTACTACTTCCTCGTGGACCGCGTGAAGGACATGATCAACGTCTCCGGCTTCAAGGTGTTTCCGCGCGAGGTGGAGGAGGTGCTCTTCCGCCATGCGGCGGTGCAGGAGGCGGCCGTCATCGGCGTGCCGGATCCCGTGCGGGGCGAAGCCGTCAAGGCCTTCGTCGTGCTCCACGCGGGGGCGCGCGCGAGCGCCGACGAGCTGCGCGACGTCTGCCGCGCCTCCATTGCCGGCTACAAGGTCCCGGAGTCGATCGAGTTCATCGAGGCCCTGCCCAAGAACCCGACGGGCAAGATCCTCAAGAAGGACCTTCGCGCGCGCGGCTAGTTTCTGACCGCGCGCTGGCCAGCCCGCAGCCGGGGACGCCAGCCCGCCGCCGGGCTCGCGTGCCCGGGAAACACCCGTCTGGCAGCCGCTTACGGCGCACGGGCCGGTGTGGTACATGGCTTGCTGTACGTCCTTGCCCATGGGCGTGGGGCTCGTCGATCTCGTCCTCGTGGGGGCCGCCGCCACCTTCCTGTTCCGCCGCAACGCACGACGCCATCCGCAGCCGCCCGCGGGGGCGGGCGTGCGGCCAGGCACGGCGAGCCAGGCGATTGAGGTCGTGCCCGCCCCGGTGCGGGCGCCCGCGGGCCCCGGCGATCTTGCGCGCGCCATCGTCGAGACGCGCAGGAGCGACCGCGATTTCTTCGCCGAGAGCGTCGAGCGCGCGGCCTCCGAGTGCTTCCGGCTCGTGCACACGGCGCTCGTCATGCGTGACGCGGGCCATATTCGCGGCCGCCTCACGCCCGAGATGTACGCCATCCTGCGCGGGCAGGTGGCCGACCTCAAGACGGCGGGGCGCTTCCGCCACGTGGAGCGAGTCGAGATCGACGCCGCCCGGCTCACCGAGCTGTGGCAGGCGCACGGCGAGGACGTCGCGACGGTGCACGTCGTGAGCCGGCTCATCGACTACACGGCCGACGGCGCCGGCACCGTGGTGGCGGGCTCGCCGTCCACGCCCGTGTGCGTGACGCAGTGGTGGACGTTCACGCGGCCCATCGGCCCTCACGCCTGGACGCTGGCGGCGATCGAGCAACGGTAGTTCGCGTCTTGCGCGTGGTTCGGCGCTACAATCACGGGCGGAGGTCCGACCCATGATGCAGCGCCCTGCCCTGGTCGTGATGGCTCTCGTCCCGGCCGGTCCCTCGACGGGGTAGGCGACGGCGCCGCGTTCGACGCGCGTCTGGATCGTCGGTGGGCTGGCGGCGATCGTCGTGCTGGCGATCGCCGTCCTGCTCGCGGTGCCGTACCTCGTGGATCTCCCGCGCATCCAGGCCTTGATCGCCACCAACGCATCGCAGGCCCTGGGCCGTCCCGTCAAGTTCCGATCGATGTCCGTGGCCGTGCTGCCGCTGCCCGCCGTGGAGCTGCACGACGTGGAGATCGCCGAAGATCCCCAGTTCGGCACGGAGCCGTTCCTGCGTCTCGACAGGGGCGTCATTCGCCTCAAGCTGTGGCCGCTGTTCACCGGGCGCATGGAGCTGGGCGACATCTCGCTCAAGAAGCCGCGCATCACGGTGATCACGCTGCGCGACGGACGGATGAACATCGCCACCCTCGGCGGTGCCGGTGAGACGCGGCCGGCGGCGCGCGCGCCGCGCGGCGGGGCGCAGAGCGCGGCGGGCGCCAGTGCCGCGGTGCTGGGCTCACGGGTGCGCATCGACGATGGCGTGGTGACGTACGTGGCGCGGGGCGCGGGCGAGGCGCGCACACGGTACCACGCGGAAGACCTCGACCTCACGATCGCCGGCACCGGCTCCCAGATGACGTTCAAGGGGGAGGCGCTCGTGAAGCCCGGCGACGTGTCCGTCAAGGTGTCCGACGGGATCATCGCGCTCAGTGGCGCCCGCAGCCTGATGGACTCCGCGCTGCGCGCCACCGTGACGGTGGACGGCAAGGACATCACCGAGCTGGCGAAGGCGGCGGCGGGAGACAAGGCGACGATCGGAGGCGGCATCAAGGGCACCCTCGCCGTCGCCGGCACGGTGGGGTCGCCGAACGCCGCCGGCGACCTCGAGGTGTCCCGGCTCACGGTGACGCAGGTGAATCCGCAGTGTCCGGAGCCCAAGCGCCGCACGCTGGCCATTCCCGCCATCCGGATGAACGCGGTTTACGGCGACGGCCGTCTCACCGGCCGTCCGCTCACGACGTCGATCGGCAACGGCACCATCACCACGGCGGTGCAGGTGACGCTCGACGGCGGCGTGCGGGTGCAGATGGCCGACCTCGGCATCAAGGCGCTGCCGCTCGACAAGGTCCTCGTGGACTTCCTCTGCCAGGGCTACGCGGTGACGGGGCCGATGGACCTCACGGGCGCGCTCGCCTTCACCGCCACCGACGTGTGGAATACGCTATCGGGCCCGGGGCAGCTGCGGATCGGTCCCGGCAAAGTGGTGGGCTCGCAGGCGCTGGCGCTCGTGGGGGGGGTGGTGAGGCTGGGCGGCGCGGTCTCCTCGCTGCTCAGCGCCGAGCTGCCACGCAACCTGGGCAACTCGCCCCTCGAGTTCGATTCCATCGCCGGCACGTACCAGGTGGCGAACGGCGTCGTGACCACGCGTGACCTGCTCTACACGAGCCGCGCGATGAAGGTGGCGGTGGCGGGCGACTACGCGCTCGGCAGCGGGCGCATGAACCTCGACATGGTGGTCACCACCGGCAGGAGTGAGCTGAAGGCGAAGGTCACCGGCACGTCGGCCTCGCCGTCGATCCGCGTGCTCCCCTCCGCCGTGCTCGGCGATCCCAAGTCCGTGGAAAAAGGGTTGGGAGACCTCCTGCGACGGCTGCGCTAGCCCCCGCGTGTCCCGGGTGCGGACAGCACGTGACGCGGCGGTGCCGCCGTAGCGGTGTCTACGAGCGCCTCGTCAGCATGGCCAACATCTATCCGTTCCGCTGCCAGGCGTGCGCGCGGCGCTTTCGCGCGCGCTCGGCGGTGCCTTTCAAGCGCGTGCCGGTGGACCGCCGCGAGTACGAGCGCGTGCCCGTGCGGCTGCCCGCGACGTTCGCCGGTCATCACCAGTCCGGAGAGGGCGAGATCAGCGATCTCTCGCTGGGCGGCTGCACGATGCGCACCCAGGCGTCGCTCGCCACGGGCGATGCGCTGCGCCTGTCCTTCCACCTGCCGCGCGCGCCCGTGCCCATCGTGGTCGAGGTCGCCCTGGTGCGCTCGACGCCGCCCGGCGCCGCCGGACTGCACTTCGAGCGGATATCGGCGGCCGAGCACGCGCGCCTGCGTGCGCTCATGGGCGCGCTCGTGGGCCGGCCCGATGGGCTCGGCCCGCGCTCCGTCATGAGCCGGGGGCTCGGCGTCCTCAACGGTCCCACGGTGTGGGTGGCGCTGTTGATCCTCCTCGCCGCCGCCGTCATCACGACCGTGTTCCCGCTCGTCTCCACGTGCGTGTGGGGCCTGACGTGCTGAGCGCGTGGCGGGCGCCCCCTTGACACGCTCGCCGGCCATGCGAGAGTACGGCCGTAGAGATGCAGATCCTCTTCGTGCATCCGAACTTTCCCGCCCAGTTCGGTCACATCGCCTCCCGGCTCGTCCAGCGTCCCGACGTGGACTGCGTGTTCGTGTCGCGCGCTGCTACCGGCACGCGGGACGGGATCCGGTGCGTGCAGTACACGACCAGGGGCGGCGCCACGCGGTCGAACCACTACTGCTCCCGGACGTTCGAGAACGCGGTGTGGAGCGCCCACGGCGTGTACGAGGCGTGCCGCTCCGCGCCCGACCTCAAGCCCGACCTGATCGTGGGCCACAGCGGCTTCGGCACCACCGTCTTCCTGCGCGAGCTGTACGACGCGCCCATCGTCAATTACTTCGAGTACTACTACCACCCGCGCGGCACCGACAGGAAGAACCTCGTGCCGCTGCGCGAGATGGACGAGGCGGAGACCACCAAGATCCTGGCGGAGATCGGCCTCATCGAAGCGCAGGAGAACCGGCGCATGAGCCAGCTCGACCTCGCGCGCGCGCGCGCGGCCCTCGCCCTGCGGACGATCCACAGCCCCATCACGGGCGTGGTCATCGAGCGGTCGCTCGCCACGGGCGAGTTCGCCAAGCAGGCGCCCATCGTCAGGATCGCGCAGATCGATCCCCTGCGCGTGGAGGTGATCGTCCCCGTGTCGCTCCTGAACAAGATCACCGTCGGCATGCGCGCCGACGTGCTGCCGGAGGTGGGCGGCGCGCACACGGGACGGGTGACGGTCGTGGATCGCGTGGTGGACGCCGCCAGCGGCACCTTCGGCGTCCGTCTGGCCCTCCCCAACGCCGACTACCGCCTCCCCGCCGGCCTCAAATGCAAAGTCCGCTTCCCCACCCGCTAAATGAGCGCGGATTCTTCGTGAGGCACGGGCGGGCGGGTGTCGGGGTGCGGAGACCACGTGGATGGTGGCCGCCCGCGCCGAGGGCGGCTGGGCGATTGATGACATGGGGGGCCTTGAAGGGCCCCCCAATCCCCCCGACGCTCGGCAGCGCCGCGGCAAA
>JBBDXO010000232.1:0-15332 GCA_040902295.1 Candidatus Rokuibacteriota bacterium
GGGTTCACGCCGCGCAGGGCGTGGCGGCCGAGGAACGAGAGGAGGCGGCGGCTGTAGCGTGAGGTGGTGGCCATGCCGCTGGCCTGCAGGGCGATGTGCCGCTCGATGTGGTCCTGCAGCGCGTGCTTGAGGGGGCCGGAGCCGTGCTCCATCCACTCGCGGCCCGCCCGCATGAGGGCGAGCAGGCGCCCGTCATAGAGGTACGCCACGAGCTCGCTCCACGCCGCGAGGGCGGCGGCGTGGTTGACGGCGTAGGGCGCCAGCGCGCGCGCCAGGGCCGCGGGCGACGGCGGCGTGCCGGCCTCGATGACGGGCGCCAGCGCGTCGGCCACCGTCTGCGCCGAGTGGAGCGCGAGGAAGACGCCCGGCGACAGCATCGGGTCCACGAAGCCGAAGGCGTCGCCGACCATCACCCAGCCGGGACCGACCGTGCGCTGCGAGACGAGCTGGTAGTTCGAGTAGGTCGCCACCGCGCTCACCCGTCTGGCCCCGCTCGCGATCCCGGCCAGCCACCCGTCGGTGGCGATGGCCTGCGACAGGCGCTCCTCCGGCGTGGTCCCGAGCCCGGCGGCGGCGGCGTGTCCGAGGACGATGCCGATGGAGAGCCGATCCATGAGCGGAATGCACCACGCCCATCCCGCCGCCAGCCGCGAGATCAGGACCTGGCCGGGCACGTCGTCCCAGCGGCAGCCCTCGTAATGGGCGAAGTGCGCCACGTCGCGCCGAGGGCCGACGTCGGCGCCGATTCCCAGCACCCGCGCGGCCTGGCGGCCGCGTCCGGTGGCGTCGACGATCAGGTCCGGCTGACGCCCGCCGAGCGAGGGTGCCGCCGCCATCGTCTCCGGCGCCAGCGCCAGCTCGGCGCCCGCGCCGCCTGAGGCGCGCTCCAGTCGCGCCCTCGTGGTGACCTTCGTGGCGCCGGCGGCCACCGCGCGGTCGAGGAGGGCGGCGTCGAACTGCGGGCGCGGGATGTTGTAGGCGTAGGGAAAGACGCCGGGCGCGAAGCGCGCGAACGTGAAGCTGGCGCGATCCGTCTCCGACCACACGAAGGTGACGCCCGGCTTCACGCGGCTGAAGGTCGCCGTGACGTCCTCGACGCCGAGCCGCCGCAGAATGGGCACGACGGCGGGCACGAGTGACTCGCCGACGACCAGCTCGGGGCGGCGCCCGTCGTCCAGGAGCGTGACCTCGGCGCCGCGGCGCGCGAGGAGGATCGCCAGCGCGGAGCCCGCGATCCCCGCGCCCAGCACGGCGGCGCGCAGCGGCATCTACCCGGCCACTTCCGCCGGCGCCCGCCTGAGGATCTTGCCCCCGGGCGTGCGCGCGATGGCGGAGACGACGGTGAACTCCAGGGGCACCTTGTACGCGGACAGCGCGCGCGCACAGTGCGCCTTGAGCGCGGTCAGATCGCAGCCCTCGGCGGCGGGCACCACCTCCGCACGGGGCACCTGGCCCAGGCGGGGATGCGGCTCGCCGACGACGCGGGATTCCACCACGCCCGGGAAGGCGTTGATGCACGCCTCGACCTCGTCCGGGAAGAACTTCACGCCGGCCACGAAGATGACGGACTTCGTGCGGCCCTCGAGGTACAGCGCGCCGCGCGCGTCCAGGCGGCCGATGTCGCCCGTGAGAAACCATCCGTCACGCATGACCCCGTCGCGCGGCTGCCAGGGCGCGTAATAGGCGGAGAAGAGGCCGGCGCCGCGGACGCCGATCTCGCCGGGCTCGCGGGGGCCGAGCCGGGTGCCGTCCTCCGAGAACACCGCGATCTCGTACCCGGGCACCGGCCGTCCCACGGAGGTGGCGGGGCAGTCGCCGCTCCGCACGTTGATGCAGGGAAGACCCGCCTCGATGATGCCGTACGCCTGCGCCACCGGCACGCCGTACGCGGACTCGAAGCGCTCCATCACCGTGGACGCGATGGGCGCGCTCGTGGACAGCGCCAGGCGCAGGCTGTCGAGCGGGCCTGAGCGTTCGAGCCGGCCGAGCCGCTCGAAGTGGAACGGTGAGGCATAGAGCACACTTGCCCTCGAGTGCCTGATGGAGTCCACGATGGCGCGCGGCAACGTGTCCGGGCACATGAGGATGTGCGCGCCTGCCTTCACGTACGCCACGACGGTGACCGCGAAGTGATAGGCGAGCGGCAGCACCCAGAGGATGCGGTCGTCGGGCGTGAAGCGCAGCACGGCATCCGCCGCCTCCACACGGGCCGCCGTCGCCGCGTGGGACAGCACCACACCCTTGCACTGCGCGGTCGTGCCCGACGTGAACCGGATGAAGGCGGGGTCGAGCGCGCGCAGCGCGGCGGGGCCCGGCGCCTCGCGCGCCCGCCACTCGAAGGTGAAGCCGTCGCACGCGCCGCCATCGAGCGATGCCGCGGCCGGGCCGGGGCCCACGGCCTCCACGCCGGGCGCGAACAGGCATCCGTTCACGTCGATGTCGCGCAGCAGCGCGGCCATCTCGGCGGGCGCGAGGTTGAGGGGCACGGGCACCACGCAGGCGCCCGCGGCGAGCAGGCCGAAAGCGGCGGGCACGTACGCAAGGTTGTTGGGGCTGAGCAGCGCGATCCGGTGGCCGCGCTCCACTCCACGGGAGGTCAGGAAGGCCGCCACCCGCTCGGCCTCGCGCGCAAGACCGTCATACGTGAGCGAGCCGCCGGTGCGCGTGTCGGTCACGGCGGAGCGATGGGCATGACGGACGGCGGAGGCGTGCAGGACGTCGGCCAGGCTCATCGCGATGCCGGCCCTCGTCCGCCCGCGGCATGGCGGCCCGCCGCCTCCCCCGTGGCCAGGCAGGTGCCGATGACACGCGCCGATCCGAGCGCCTCGTGCGTGGCGCTCAGGCAGCGGCCGGCCGCGAAGAGGTTGCCGACGTCGCGCGCCTGCAGGCTGCGCAGGGGGACGTCGTAGCTCTGCCCGTCCTCGAGATACTCGTACGTCGCGCCCAGGCGTCCCGGCTCCCACAGCTCGATGGGCCAGCCCGCGCGGGCGACCGCGTCGGGGAAGCGGCGGCCGGACAGCACGTCGTCCCGCGTCAGCTCATAGCGTCCGACGAGGCGGCGGCTCTCGCGCACACCGACCTGCGCCGCCGTGTGGGACACGAACGCGCGCGCGAAGCCCGGCATCCGTTTCAGGAACTCGGTGAGGGCGAGCGCCCGCCGCCGTCCTTGCTGTTCCGCGGCCGTCAAGAAATCGCGTCCGGGGCCGACCTCGCCCGCGACACCGTCGAGCGTGAGCTTGCAGACGACCTCGCCCGGCTGCGGCGACGGTGCCAACGCGAGGTTCGAGGCCCCCTGCGGCAGCAGGCCCTCGCGCTCGGCGCCCACGAGGGTGCGCAGCAGCGCCACGCGCGCGCCCGGCGTCACCGCCTCGCGCTCCACGTGCTGGAGGACGAAGACGAGCGACGAGAGCTGGCGATCGGGCACGGGGGCCGCCGCGGTGGCGGCGCCCGCGGCGTGAGCGACGAGGGCATCGCCGGTGGCGTCCACGACCGCCGCCGCGCGCAGGACGAGGGTGCGCTCCCACGTCGCCACGCGCAGCGCCTCGATCCGGGTGGCGCCGGCGGCGACGCCGACGAGATAGGCGTGCAGGTAGACGTCGAGCGTGGGCAGCGACGTCGTGAGCTCGTCGGCCAGACACGCGAAGGCGAACGGCGTGTACGGCACCACCCAGGTGCGGCCGCGGCGCGCCGGCTTGTCGCAGCCCGGCATCCCGGACAGCCGCCGGGCGAAGTCGACGACGAAGCCGTCGTTGACGGGCTCCGGCAGGCCCGCGGGCGAGCTGTGGTACACGCCGCAGATCGTGCTCACCATGCCCGCGGTGGCCATGCCGCCCAGAAACCCGTAGCGCTCCACGAGAGCGGTGCGGGCCCCGGTGGCGGCGGCAGCGAGGGCGGCGGCCACGCCTGCGGCGCCGCCACCGACCACCACCACGTCGTAGCTCAGCTCCTGATCCATCCCATGCCTTCGCGCACGGCGTCCATCACGCGCGCCGCCTCCTGCTCGCGCACGACGCCGTCCACCCACGCCACCGCGACATTGTGCAGGCCGGCGCACCGATTGAAGAAGACGCCGAGGCCGGGCCGGGGCAGCACGGCGGGCACGTGATAGGCGTTGACGACGCGGTGGCCGAGCAGGGCCTCGAGCTTGGGCGAGAAATCCGCCACGTCCGCGTAGTTGAACGAGAACGCCTCGCCGCCCCTGCTCCACGGCAGCGCGCGCAACATCATCGACAGCGGCCGGTAGTGCAGGAACTCCATGGCCACCGCGTTGGCTTCGATCTGGCCGTCGCGCACGGCGTCCGCCAGCTGCAGCCGGAGCCGTCGCGCCAGCGCCGGCACGTCGGCGGTCTCGGCGGGAGGGAAGCGCGCGAAGTGGAAGGCGAGCAGGTTGCCGAAGGTCGGCCCCGGCTCGCCCCGGGCCCGCAGATCCACCGAGATGGGCACCATGAACGGCACGTCGGGCAGCGCGCGCTCGCGCCAGAGCTCGGCCATGGCCCGGCCGAGCACCGCCAGGCGCCACGGCATCTCGCGCGTGGTCCGCGCCGACGCCGAGCCGTCCTCGCTGAAGCTCTCGTGCAGGAATCGCACCGGGCCGGCGGTGACGCGCGCGCCGCCCGGCGACACGGGAGGGACCGGCGCGAGCGTGTCCATGTATGCCAGGCTGCGGCGCGCGATGCGCCCGCGCTCGCGCAGGGGGCGTGGATCCCGTGCGGATGCGAACGGCGCCCACGAGCGGCCGTCGGCGGGCGCGTCGTGATCCTCCTCGATGTGCGCCAGGTGCGCGAGCAGGTTCTCGGCGCCGTGCGGATCCATCAGCGGATGAAACCACGTCATCACGAGCGTGCCGCCGCCGCCGGGGCCGTCGACGACGAGGAAGCGGAGCGGCGGCTCGCGGCGGGGATCGATGGCCCCGTTCAGCTCACCTTCCACCAGAGCCTGCAGGGCGTCGGCGGTGGCGGCGTCGACGTGACGCACGGCCGGCGGCGTCAGCGCTCCGCGCGGACCGGCGGCCCAGTGCAGCTTGCCCCACGGAAACGGACGGCGCAGGCGGGCGGCGGGCCAGGGACAGACGTCGAGGAAGCGATCGAGGCTGCGACGAATGGGGTCGGAGCGCAGGGGGCCGTCGCAATGGACGACGAGGATGGCGTTGTTGCTCGCGCCCGCCCGCTTCCATCCCGAATGCATGGCCATCAACACGAGATCGGCGCCGCGAAGGGGCAGGCGACGCCGCGACGGCCATGGCCCGTGCGTTACGAGCACGTCCTTTGCCGGCAGAGGTAGCCCGCGAGAGCACGAGGCGAGCGGACATTGCCTTCCACGAGGTCCTCGTCCGGGATCCAGAGGCCGAATTCCGCCTCGATGAACAGCAGCACCCGCAGCAGCCCCATGGAGTCGACCCCGGCGATGGTGAAGTCGTCGTCCGCGGCCACGGGACGGCCACGCGCCATGATGTTGGCGTTGACGAAACCGGTGATGGCGGCGGCAACCTCAGCGGCATCGAGGGTAGAAGAGGCGCGTACCATCCGCACAGACACTAGCGGAGTCTGGTGGGCCCGGTCAATGTCAGTGTGAGTCGTGGATTTGGCTCGCTTTTTGTTCGTCTGTGTCGGGGGCGGCGGGTATCATGATTTTTGTCGCCGCCCACGCGCGGCGATTCGTGTCTACGCGAAGGGGAGGGCATGGCAATCGTGAGCGTCACGGACCGGCTGACCGAGGGCGTGAAGTCCGCGCTGGCGGCGGCCGGTGTGCCCGCGCCGGAGGAGTGCGCGTGGGAGGTGCCCCGCCAGGGCGAGCACGGTGACTATTCCACGAACGCCGCCATGACGCTGGCCCGCGCCGCGCGGCGCGCGCCGCGGCAGATCGCGGAGGCCGTCGTGCAGCACTTCCCCGCCATGCCGGAGGTGAGCCGCGTCGAGGTGGCCGGCCCGGGCTTCCTCAACGTGTTCCTCGATCCTGCGTGGTGCGCGCGCGCGCTGGGCCCCATTCTCGAGGCGGGGGAGGCCTACGGGCGCGGCCGGGCGCAGGCGGGCGCGCGGGTCCGCCTGGAGTTCGTGTCCGCCAACCCCACGGGACCGCTCGTGATCGTCAACGCGCGCGCGGCGGCGGTGGGGGATGCGCTGGCGCGCATGCTGCGCGCGCAGGGCGCCGCCGTCACCACCGAGTATTACATCAACGACGCCGGCAACCAGTTCGAGGCGCTCGCGCGCTCCTTCGAGGCCCGCGTCATCCAGGAATTCGGACAGCCGGCGGAGCTGCCGGCGAACGGCTATCCGGGCGAGTACCTCGTGGAGCTGGCCAAGCAGTACCACTACGAGGGCGGCCACCTGGTACCGGGGCGCACGGAGCGGGAGCGCCTCGAGCATTTCGGGCGCTACGCGGTGGAGCGCATGGTGGAGCGGCAGCGGCGCATCCTGCGCGACTACGGCGTGCACTTCGACGTGTGGTCCTCCGAGCAGCACGACGTGCGCGACCGGCGGCTGCCCGAGAAAGTCCTCGAGGAGCTCGCCGCGCGCGGCCTGAGCTACGAGCAGGACGGCGCGCTCTGGTTCCGCTCCACCCAGCTCGGCGAGGACGCCGGCGACGACAAGGACCGCGTGCTGCGGCGCACGAGCGGCGAGGTGACGTACTTCGCGGTGGACGTGGCGTATCACCACTACGTCAAGCTCGCGGACGCCGACCGCGTCATCAACCTCTTCGGGCCCGATCATCACGGCTACGTGCCGCGCATGCGCGCGGCGATGCAGGCGCTCGGCCATCCGCCGGAGGCCTTCGAGGTCCTCATCGTCCAGCTCGTCACGCTGCTGCGCGAGGGGCAGCCGGTGCGGATGTCCAAGCGGCGCGGCGAGTTCGTGCTGATGGAGGAATTGCTGGAAGAGGTCGGACGCGATGCGGCCCGCTTCACCTTCCTCACGCGGCGCCACGACAGCCCGCTGGAGTTCGACCTCGCGGTGGCCACGCGCCGGTCGAGCGACAACCCCGTCTACTACGTGCAGTACGCGCACGCGCGCATCCGCTCCATCGCGCGCCAGATGGCCGAGCAGGGGATCGTGCCGCCGCCGTGGCGCGACGTGGCGCTGGAGCGGCTCACGGCGCCGGAGGAGCAGGCCGTCATCAAGCGGCTGCTCGACTATCCGTCGCTGGCGGCGGGCGCGGCGCGCGCGCTCGAGCCGCACCGCCTCGCGTATTACCTCTCGGAGCTGGCGGGGCTCTTCCATCCGTATTACAAGAACCACCGGGTGATCCAGGACGACCGCGCCCTGATGTTCGCGCGCCTGGCGCTCTGCGAGAGCGTCGGTCTCGTGCTGCGCAACGGGCTCGGCCTGCTCGGTGTGAGCGCGCCGGAGACCATGTAGATGGCGCGCGCGCGGAGCACACCGAGCCGGGTGGGCAGCGTGTTCGTCCTCATCGGCCTTCTCACCATCCTCGGCTCCACCTTCGGCGCCGGCGTCTACACGGGCCGGCGGTGGGCGCCGCCGGTGACGAGCGATACCCCCAAAGAGGTTGCCGGGCGGGTCAAGCCGCCCGCCACCCCCACGCTGACCTTCTACCAGGAGCTGACGGCCCCGCTCACGGCGCCGCCGCCTCCGAAGCCGGTGAAGCCGCCCAGGCCCGAAGACTCCCTCGTCATCGCGAGCCGGTCCCCGGCGCCGGCGCCGATCCCCGCCGCCGCGGCGCCGCCGCCACCCGCGGGCGGCTACACGGTGCAGGTGGGCGCGTACAGGGCGCGGCCGCCCGCGGACGCGCTGCGCGCCACGCTGGCGGCGGCCGGCCACGAGGCCGAGATCGTCGAGAGCACCGGGCTCGGCCACGCGCGCTACCGGGTGCGGGTCGGTGCCTTCGCCACGCGGGAGGCCGCCCGCGCGGCGGCGGCGCGCCTGGCCGCCGACCGCACGGTGGCGACGTTCGTCACCACACGCTGATGCCGGCCAACCGCCCGGGGCGCGTCCTCATCAGCGAGGAGGAGCTACGTGCGCGCATTGCCGAGCTGGGCGCGCAGATCGGCCGCGACTACGAGCACGACCACCCGATCCTCGTCGGCGTGCTGCAGGGGGCCTTTCTCTTCATGGCGGATCTCATCCGCGCCATCCCCATCAGCCTCACCACGGACTTCATCGGGCTGGCCAGCTACGGCTCCGGCACCACGAAGTCGTCGGGACAGGTGCGGCTCATCTCCGACCTGTCGATGTCGGTCGAGCGCCGCCACGTGCTCATCGTGGAGGACATCGTGGACACCGGGCTCACGCTGTCCTATCTCAAGCGCAACCTCGAGGCGCGCCACCCGCTGAGCGTCAAGGTGTGCGCCCTGGTGGACAAGATCGAGCGCCGGCAGGTGGACGTCACCGTGGACTACGTGGGCTTCACCATCCCCAACGTCTTCGTCGTGGGCTACGGCTTCGACTTCGGCGGCCTCTACCGCAACCTCCCCTACGTGGCCGCCCTGGATCAGGGATGATGGGGGCGAGGTGACTCGGATGGGGGCGTCGACGGCCCCCGATCGATGGTCCGAGGGGCTCCTAACGTGGCGCCGGGCCGGGGCATTCCGGGCGTGTGCTACACTGAAAACGCATGAACCAGGTCTATAAGAACCTCGCCCTCTGGATGGTGATCGGTCTCATCGTCATCCTCCTCTTCACCGTGTTCAGCAACACCCAGCCTGGTGGACAGGAGTCTCCGAACTTTTCGGAGTTCCTGAAGGCGGTCGAGGCCGGGCGCGTGGAGTCCGTCGTCATCCGCGGCAACCTCGTGACGTACTCGCTCAAGGACGGCACGCAGACCCAGCGCACGTACATCGTGGACTACCCGGACCTCATCAAGATGCTGCGCGACCGCGGCGTCCGCATCGCGGTGAAGCCGCCGGACAGCAACCCGTGGTACGCGATCTTTCTCCAGTGGGTCCCGATGCTCCTCTTCATCGGCGTGTGGATCTTCTTCATGCGCCAGATGCAGGGCGGCGGCGCCAAGGCGCTCTCCTTCGGCAAGGCGCGCGCGCGGCTCATTTCGGACAAACAAAACAAAGTCACGTTCCAGGATGTCGCCGGCGTCGACGAAGCGAAGGAAGAGCTGCGCGAGATCATCGATTTTCTCAAGGACCCGCAGAAATTCCAGAAGCTCGGAGGCAAGATCCCCAAGGGCGTGCTCCTGGTGGGCCCGCCCGGCACCGGCAAGACGCTGCTGGCGCGCGCGATCGCGGGTGAGGCGAGCGTTCCGTTCTTTTCGATTTCGGGCTCCGATTTCGTGGAGATGTTCGTGGGCGTGGGCGCCTCGCGCGTGCGCGACCTCTTCGAGCAGGGCAAGAAGCACGCGCCCTGCATCATCTTCATGGACGAGATCGACGCGGTGGGCCGGCACCGGGGCGCGGGCCTCGGCGGCGGCCACGACGAGCGCGAGCAGACGCTGAACCAGCTCCTCGTCGAGATGGACGGCTTCGAGACGAACGAAGGCGTCATCCTGATCGCCGCCACCAACCGGCCCGACGTGCTCGACCCCGCGCTGCTCCGCCCGGGGCGCTTCGACCGGCAGGTGGTGGTGCCGCGCCCGGACGTCAAGGGCCGCGAGGAGATCCTGCGCGTGCACGCGCGCCGCGTCCCCCTCGCGCCCAACGTGGAGCTGAAGGTCCTCGCGCGCGGCACGCCCGGCTTTTCGGGCGCCGACCTTGCCAACCTGGTCAACGAGTCCGCGCTCCTCGCCGCCCGGCAGAACAAGAAGCTCGTCGAGATGCCCGACTTCGAGAACGCCAAGGACAAGGTCCTCATGGGCGTGGAGCGGCGCTCGATGATCATCAGCGACTCCGAGAAGCGGATCATCGCCTACCACGAGGCGGGCCACGCCCTGGTGGCGGACTTCCTGCCCGGCGCCGACCCCCTCCACAAGGTGACGATCATCCCGCGCGGGCGCGCCCTCGGCCTCACCATGCAGCTGCCCACGGACGACAAGTACAACTACTCGCGGGACTATCTGATCAACCGGATCACCATCCTGCTCGGCGGCCGCACGGCCGAAGAGATCGTGCTCCTGCAGCAGACGACGGGCGCCGGGGACGATCTCGAGAAGGCCACCGAGATGGCGCGCAAGATGGTGTGCGAGTGGGGCATGTCGGAGAAGCTGGGGCCGCTCACCTTCGGCAAGAACGAGGAGCATATCTTCCTCGGCCGCGAGATGGGGCGCCAGAAGGACTACAGCGAGGACACCGCGCTCACCATCGACAGCGAGATCAAGCGCATCGTGATGGACTGCGCCACCCGCGCGCGCCAGATCATCGAGGAAAACATCGAGAAGCTGCACGCGCTCGCCCGCGCCCTGCTCGAGCGCGAGTCGCTCGACTCCGAAGAGATCGCGCGCATCCTGCGCACGCGCCCGTTCTCCGAAGCGCCCGCACCGGTGTGACAGGATGGGGGGCCTCGAAGGGCCCCCCAATCCCCCCGGACGCTCGGACGCCGTCCCGGGGAACCCGGGACGCGCCTCGATATGCCGACACCGGGGCAGCGGCCTGATATCCGCGTGTTATCGTTGGATATGACGGCTCAGAGCCGCGCCAATCTCGCGGGTGTGCTCATCGGCGACGGGCTGCCGGTGGCGGTGATGGGCGTGCTCAACGTCAGCCCCGAATCCTTTCATGCCGGCTCCGTCCATGCCACCACCGCCGGCCTGCTCGCGGCTGCGCTCGCGATGGTGGAGGCGGGCGCGGTGCTCATCGACGTGGGCGCGCGCTCCACCGCGCCCTACCTGGCCACCGCCGTCAGCGACGCGGAGGAGACCGATCGGCTTGCGCGCGCCGTGGAAGTGCTCGCCGGCAAGCTGCCCGTGCCCGTGTCCGCGGACACCTCGCGGCCGGAGGCGGCGCGCGCGGCCCTCGAAGCGGGCGCGCGCGTCATCAACGACGTCTGCGGCCTCGCCGACGCCGGCGTGGCGCGCCTGGTGGCCGGCCACGGCGCGGGCGTGATCCTGATGGCGTCGCCGAAGGCGGCGCCGGCCCCGTCGCCCGCCGGCGGCGATCCCGTGACCACGGTGCGGGGGCGGCTGGAGGCCGCCCTCGCGGCCGCGCGGGCGGCGGGGATTGCCGACGATCGGGTGGTCCTCGATCCGGGTATCGGCTTTTTCCGCGACACGGCGCGGCCGTGGCACGAGTGGGATGCCTGCGTGCTGCGCGGGCTCGGGGACCTGGCGGCGCTGGGTCGGCCGCTGTGCGTCGCGGTCTCGCGCAAGTCGTTCCTCGGCGCCATCACGGGGCGGGCGGCCCCCGCCGAGCGCCTCGCCGGATCGCTGGCCGCCACCGCGGTGGCCGTCATCCACGGCGCCGCCCTCGTGCGCACGCACGACGTGGCGGAGACGGTGGACGCGGTGCGGGTGGCGGAGCGGCTGCGGCCACAGGCGGGGCCGTGATCGACGCGATCGGCGCCTTCCGCTGGCGCGACGCGCTCGACATCCTGCTCATCGCGATCATCGTGTACCGCGTGCTCGTGATGTTCAAGGGCACGCGCGCGGTGCAGATGGTGATCGGCCTCGCCGCCCTCGTCGGCGCCTCCGTGCTCGCGCAGCGGCTCGAGCTGCACGGCCTGCAGTTCATCCTCGACAGCCTGTGGTCGTTGTGGGTGATCGTGCTCGTCGTGCTCTTCCAGCCGGAGCTTCGCCGCGCGCTGGCGTGGGTGGGGCAGGGGCGGGCGTTCTCGTCGGTGTTCGGCGCCTCGCGGCGCGAGCGCGCGCAGGTGGTGGACGAGGTGGCGAGCGTGGCGGAAACCCTCGCCATTCGCCGCATCGGCGCCCTCATCGTGCTCGAGCGCGCGACGGGCCTGCGGCAGTACGCCGAGCTGGGGGTGCCGCTCGATGCCATCGTCTCCGCCGATCTGCTGTCCACGATCTTCCTGCCGTACTCGCCGCTGCACGACGGCGCCGTGTTCATCCAGTCCACGCGCATCGTGGCCGCGGGCTGCTTTTTGCCCCTGTCGCGCAGCATGCAGGTGGGGCGCGCCCTCGGCACGCGGCACCGCGCCGCGCTCGGCATCTCGGAGGAGACGGACGCGGTGGCGGTGGCCGTGTCCGAGGAGACGGGCGTGATCTCCGTCGCCGTCGACGGGCGCCTCGACGCCGTCGCCGATATGCAGGCGCTGCGCCACCGCCTGCATACGCTCCTGGGCACGGGCCCCGCCGTGGCCGCCCCCGGCGCCTTCCTCAAGACCGTGATGCGCCTGCGGCCCCGGCGCCACGAGCAGGCGTGATGCTGCGCACGCTCGCCTCCAACTGGGAGGTCAAGCTCCTGTCGCTCGGCCTCGCCCTCGTGGTGTGGTTCTTCGTCGTGAGCGCCGAGCGCAGCCGGATCACGATGGTGGCCCCCGTCGAGTACGTGGGGCTCAGCGCGGGCAAGGTGCTCGTGGGCGAGCGGCGCGACAGCGTCGACCTCGAGGTGGAAGCCACCCGGTGGGCGGCCGCGCGGCTGACCCCGGCCAGCGTCCGCCTGCGCGTGGACCTCGCCCAGCTCCCGGAAGGCGACAACACGGTGCGCCTCTCCCGCGAGCTGGTGGAGGTGCCGCCGGGCGTGCGCGTGACGCGGATCTCGCCGGCGTGGGTGCGGGTGGCCATGGCGACGGCGGTGACGCGGTCGGTGCGGGTGGTGCCGCACGTGCGCGGCACGCCCGCCGAGGGCTACACCATGCGCCGGATGGTGGTGGATCCGCCGATTGTCCAGCTCAAGGGGCCGCGGTCTACAATCGACGTTTGGGACACGGTCGATACCGATCCCGTGGACATCGCGGGACGGCGGCAGACGGTCACGCAGACCGTGCCCCTCGTGTTGCCGGATGCCGTCTTTCCCGTTACCGAACGCACGGTGGCCGTCACCGTCGACATACGACCGGAGGAGCCGATGCCCCAGCGCAAGCCCGCGGAGTCGCGTCAGTGAGCCGTCTCTTTGGCACCGACGGCATTCGGGGCGTCGCCAACGAGGAGCCGCTCACGCCGGAGCTGGCGTACCGGGTGGGGCGCGCGCTCGTGGCCACGCTCAGCGCCGAGCACGGCGTGGAGCCCGCGCGGCTGGTCATCGGCCGTGACACGCGGCGCTCCGGCCAGCTGCTGGAGTCGGCGATGGTGGCGGGGCTGCTCTCCGCGGGCGCCGACTGCTACACGGTGGGCGTGCTGCCCACGCCCGGCATCGCGCTCCTCACCCGCGCCCTCGACACGCACGGCGGCATCGTGCTCTCGGCCTCGCACAACCCCTTCGAGGACAACGGCATCAAGCTCTTCTCGTCGGCGGGGACGAAGCTGCCCGACGCGTGGGAGGACCAGATCGAAGCGCGGCTGAAGGGGGCCGACGATGCGCCCCGGGCTCGCGGGGCCGCCATCGGGCGGCTGATCACCTACGATCGCGCGGAGAAGTACTACGTGGACTTCCTGTGCCGCTGCTTTCCGCTGGACCTCGCCGGTCTCACCATCGCCCTCGACTGCGCCAACGGTGCCACCTCGCGCGTGGCGCCCAGCGTGTTCCGGCGCCTCGGCGCGCGGGTGATGGCCATCGGCGCCACCCCCAACGGAGTGAACATCAACGCGGGCGGCGGCGCGCTCTTCCCCGAGAATCTCGTGCGCAAGCTGCGCGCGGCGGGGGCCGACGTCGGCTTCGCCTTCGACGGCGACGGCGATCGCCTCATCTCGGTCGATCACCTCGGCGAGATCCGTGACGGCGACTACGCGCTCGCCATCGCAGGCCGGCACATGGCCGCGCGCGAGCGGCTCAAGGGCAACGTCGTGGTGACGACGGTGATGGCCAACCTCGGCCTCGACGAGGCGCTGCACGCGGCGGGCATCCGCGTGCTCAAGACGCAGGTGGGCGACCGGTACGTCCACGAGGAGATGCAGCGCACGGGCGCCAACCTCGGCGGCGAGCAGTCGGGCCATCTCCTGTTCCCGGACTACAGCCCCACCGGCGACGGCATCCTCTCCGCCCTCGCCCTGCTGAGCGTGGTGCGGGAGACGGGGGAGCCGCTCGCCGCCCTCGCCAACTGCATGCGCAAGTTTCCGCAGGTGCTCGTCAACGTGCCCGTGGTCCAGAAGCCGCCCCTCGCCTCGCTCACCGGCGTCATGGAGCGCGCGAGCCTCTTCGAGAAGGAGATGGACGGCGGCGGGCGCGTGCTGCTGCGCTACTCGGGCACGGAGTCGCTGGCGCGCGTGATGATCGAGGGCGCCGACGCGGGGCGGATCACGGTCATGGCCAACGAGCTGGCGGCGCTCATCCGCGGGGCGATCGGCGGCTGAGATGGCGGTGCGCGGCATCGGCGTCGACCTCGTGAAGATCCCGCGCATGCGCGAGGTCATCGCGCGCTGGAACGAGCGCTTCCTGCGGCGCGTCTTCACCGAGGGCGAGATCGCCTACTGCCGCGCGCGGCGCGACCCGGTGCCGCACTTCGCCGCGCGCTTCGCGGCCAAGGAAGCCGGCATGAAGGCGCTCGGCACCGGGCTGCGCCTGGGTGTCAAGTGGCGGGAGCTCGAGGTGCGGCGCGAGCGCGGCGAGGCGCCCACCCTCGTGCTGCACGGTCGCTCGCACGAGCTGTCGCTCGCGCGCGGGGGCCGCCGCATGCTCCTGGCGCTCACCCACGAAGGCGAGTACGCGCTGGCGCAGGCGATGCTCGTCGATGATGAGCCGGCGGTTCCCCTTCCGTCCCGCCCTCGCTAGCGTGGCCGCCGGGCTCGTCCTGCACGGCTGCGCGGCCACGGCGCGCCTCGATGACCGCATCACGGGGTGGGCGGGCCGTCCCGGCCTCGTGGTGGCGGCGCCGCACGCCACCTCCGACGCCGGCACGGGGCCGATCGCGGAGTCGATCGCGCGCCGCACGGGCTTTGGCCTGGTGATTGCCAGCGGCGCTGCGATGGAGGCGGACGGGTTCGCGCGGCAGGAGGACGAGGCGTACCGGTGGCATGTGCGCGAGGCGGCCCAGGGGCCGCTGCACTTCTACGCCGAGATCCACGCCGACGACCGGCCGCAGACGGCGGCACGCATCGAGATCGCCACCGTCGGGGTCGACCGCGAGCTCGCGCTGCGGCTGCGCGCGCTCGCCGAGATCATTCGCGACGCCCACCTGCGCGCGCACCCGGAGGTCGCGCGGCTCGCCATCGCCGTGGAGCCCGCGGACGCGGTCGTCCACACCGCCGCGGGCGCCGGGCGCCACGGGCTGCTCACGCTCGCGCGCCAGGCGCTGCTCATCGCGCTCCCCCGAGCCGCGCGCGTCGAGGTCGCCGACGTCTACACGGCGATCCTCGCCGAGTTCCTCGTGCAAGCGGTGTTACTGCCGCGAGGACGCTAATGAGTCTCGTGAAATACGGCGACACCGGGGGCCGGGCGGGCGGGCCAC
>JBBDXO010000233.1:0-15322 GCA_040902295.1 Candidatus Rokuibacteriota bacterium
ACGAGCTGCCTGCGCGGCATGTATACATACTACTACGAGCGTAGGAAGGAGCGTGGGCGACGTGTCATCGCGCATACAAGTCGAAAGGAGGCGGCCGCGGACCTGGACGAGACGCTGTACTGGCTCGCCGGCGATCCTCGGGAGGCGACAGTCCGCACCCTTCGGCAGGCGGGATGGCTCGACTGCGACGCGTCGCAGGGACGACGATCTCGGACGCCGGCCGCTGGGCCTACGACGTGCTGTCGTTCCTTCACCGGCGCCTTCAGGGATTTGGCTATATAAAGGATGCCCAGAGGAGGACGGAGCCATGCTCGAGCGGGTGCTGTGGCCGAGAGGACGGCGAACGATGACGGCGCGACCGGTGGCGCCGCGCCTGGAGACGCTGGCGGGCAAGACGATCGCGCAGCTCTGGGACGATCTCTTCCGGGGCGACGAGATCTTCCCGATGCTCGAGGCCGCGCTGGCCCAGCGGTTTGTCGGCGTGAAGTTCGTCGGCTACCGCACCTTCGGCTCCACGCACGGCGCCGAGGAGCACGACGTCCTCGCCACGCTGCCGGCCCGGATGCGAGCGCACGGCGTGGACGCCGTGATCTCCGGGATGGCCTGTTGAGGGAGCTGCACGCCCGCCGTGTTGCGGGCAAGCGCGGCGGCCGAGGAGGCGGGTGTCCCGTCGGTCTCGCTCACGTGTGAGGGATTCATCGGGCAGGCGGCCACCACCGCGACCGGTCTCGGCCTGCCGGGCCTGCCCGTGGCCATCGTGCCCGGTCACGTCGACGTCCAGACGGTGGACGAGCTGCGGGCCAACGTCCTCGGCGTCACCGTCGAGGGCGTGATTCAGGGGCTGACCGCGGCGCCGGAGAAGGCGACGGACCATGTGGAGCCGGACCCGGGCGCGGTCGTCTTCGAGGGCACCCCCGACGAGATCAACCGGTTCTTCTACGAGAACGGCTGGGGCGACGGGCTGCCCATCGTGCCGCCGACGGCGGCGCGGGTGGAGGAGTTCTTGCGCTGCACCGACCGCGACGCCGACGAGGAGCTCGGCGTGCTGCTGCCCGACCGGCGCAGCGCCACCGTGCGCACCGTGGCGATCAACGGCGTGATGGCGGGGTGCCGACCGGAGTACATGCCGGTGCTGGTCGCGCTGGTGGAGGCCATGGCCGATCCGCGCTACGGCGTGGAGCACAGCGGCAACACGCCGGGCGCCGAGACGCTCATCGTCGTGAATGGGCCCATCATCCGGCGACTCGGCTTCAACTACCAGCAGGGCGCGCTGCGCGACGGCTTCCAGGCCAACACGAGCATCGGCCGCTTCTGGCGGCTCTACCTGCGCAACGTCGCCGGCTTCCTTCCGCACAAGACGGACAAGGGCACGTTCGGCAACACGTGGCGCGTCGTGCTCGCGGAGAACGAGGAGGCGCTGGGCCGCATGGGCTGGACGACGATCGCACAGGACCAGGGACTCGAGGCCGGCGAAAGCGCCGTCACGATCTCGCGGTTCACCGGCGGCACCGTGCTCGCCTCCGTCTTCGGCACCCGGCCCGAGGAGATGATCCCGTACCTGGCCGACGGCATCACCCGGCTGGTCGCCTGGGAGGTGATCTTCACCGTCGGCATGTCGGTGGGCGCTCAGCGCCCGCTGCTGGTGCTGAGCCCGATCCTCGCCCAGACGCTGGCACGGGCTGGGCTCACGAAGCAGGACGTCCAGCGGCGGCTGTTCGAGCACGCGCGCATCCCGGCTCGCCGGTTCGAGCGCTACATCGGCGAGTGGACGAACCTGGTCCCCGGCCGTCCCTCGCTCCGCGACCTCGTTGCGCGCGGCCGCGCCGCACCCGTTTTCGCCGAGTCCGACGATCCGGACCGCCTGGTACCGGTGGTGGCCCGGGCGGAGGACATCATGATCGCCGTGAGTGGTGATCCGCTGCGCACGAACGCCTACGTCTTCGCGCACAACGGGATCCTCGGCTTCCCGACGACGAAGGCGGTCCGGCTGCCCGCCCGCTGACGTGCAGGCGCTCTGGGTCGTCCTGCCGTCAGGCCAGCGCGCCTCCGGAGAGTGGATCGACGACACGTTGCGGCGGCGCGCCGAGGAGAGCGGTCTGCTCTCGCGCACGCCGCTCGCGGGGAAGTTCCCGCGCCACCGCGTCGAGGTGGTGCGCGCGGCCGACGCCGTCGAGGAGGTCAACGCGCTCTTCGAGGCGCGCGGCTGGACCGACGGGCTGCCGGTGGTACCGCCCACGCTGGCCCGCGTGGAGGCGATGTGCGCCACCACGGCGCGGGCGCCGTTCGAGGTGCTGGGCGAGGTGGAGCCGTTGCGCGGCGAGGCCACCGTCGAGAAGGTTGCCGCCAACGCCGTCATGGCGGGCTGCCGTCCGGAGCACTTTCCCGTCGTCCTCGCCGCCGTGGAGGCGGTGCTCGACCCGGCCTTCAACATGCGCGGCGTGCAGACGACGGACGAGAACGTCGCGCCGCTGCTGATCGTCAGCGGCCCGCTCGCCGCGCGCCTGGGTGTCAACGCGGGTTTTGGCGCGCTGGGGCCCGGCTGGCGCGCCAACGCCACCATCGGGCGCGCGGTGCGGCTCGTCATGCTCAACCTGGGCGGCGGGTGGCCCGGCGCGGTTTCGCTCGCGGGCCTGGGGCAGCCCGGGCGCTACACGCTCTGCCTGGCCGAGCGCGAGGACAGTCCGTGGCCCGCGCTGCACGTGGACTTCGGGTACCGGCCCGAGCAGAGCACGGTGACCGTGCTGCGCGCGGAGACCGCCATCAACGTCACCGGCGGCCTCGCCGAGGTGGCCAGTGTCATGGCCAGCGCCGCCTCCGCCTTCACGATGCTCCACGAGGGGCGCGTCGCCGTCGTGGTGGCGCCGGTCGTCGCCCGGCGCCTGGCCGCCGAGGGCTGGAGCAAGGACGACGTGCGACGCTGGCTGTACGCAGAGGCCCGGGTGCCGGTGGCGGCGTGGCGGTCGTGGTGGCTGCGTGCGACGGCGCGCCAGTGGCCGGCGTGGGTGATCGAGGCTTCGGGGATGCTGCCCGTCGTGAAGGAGGCGGGCGACATCACCGTGGTGGTGGCCGGCGCGGACCTCGCGATTCCACAGCTCGCCTATTTTCCCTCGTGGGGCTTCCCGCCATGCCGCGTCACCCGCGAGTTCACCGCGCCCGTGGACCTGTGATAGGATCGCGACCCACCGGAGCGAGAGCCCACCCGTCACCACAGTCTGGAGGCTTCGTATGCGACGTACCGCCGTCTCTGTCATCGCCCTCGCAGTCCTCGTCGTCGCCGCCCTCGGCGTGTCTCGCACGGCACCCGCCCAGTCGAAGGTCACCGAGGTGCTCATCGGCTCGGTCCTGCCGCTGACGGGGACCTTCGCCAACTACGGGCAGCAGTACCTGTGGTCGGCGCAGACGGCCGAGGACATCGTCAACAACGACTATGCGGATCTCCAGGTGCCGCTCGGGCCGGGCAAGGGATTCCCCGGCCTCGGCGGCGCGCCCATCAAGTTCATCGTGCGCGACGACCAGAGCCGCGGCGAGCAGGCGCGCACGATCATCGAGCAGCTCATCTCGGTGAACAAGGTCCACTGGATCAACGGGGAAGGGACGAGCGGCATCACCTCGGTCCTCCAGCCGGTGGTGGAGAGCGCGGGCCTGCCGATGACGTGTCACGCCTGCGCCTCTCCGACGCTCACGGAGCGGGGCCTCAAGTGGTTCTTCCGCACGGGCCCCAACGACACGACGATGGTGGCCAGCGTCTTCTCCTTCCTCAAGGAGTGGCGCGACAAGGGCGGCCCCACGGATCTCAAGACCATCGCCTTCTTCACGTGCGACAACCTGTTCTGCCAGGACAACCGCAAGGTGGCCAGCGAGCTGGCCCCGAAGGCAGGCTACAAGGTGGTGCTCGACCTCACGACGAAGACCGGCACCAACACGCTCGCCTCCGAGGTGCAGCGCCTGCAAGCGGCCAATCCCGACGTGCTCTTCCTCGTGCAGTACACGGCCGACACCAACGTGTTCCAGAACGACGCCAAGCGCGCCGGCTGGGCGCCGAAGGTGATCGCCACCAGCAACGGCGCCTACTCCGACGAGACGTGGCTGCAGGCGCAGAAGAGGTCCAACGGCGGTGCCGGCTGGCTCGGGCGCGATCCCACGGCGATCGATCTCGTGCAGGACCGCCCGAGCTGGAAGAAGGTCAACGAGATCTACAAGAAGTACAGCCGCGGCCAGAGCATGGGCGAGCTGGCCATGCGCGAGATCACCGGCCTGCTGTGGATGGCGGACGTCATCAACCGCGCGAAGTCGGTGGAGCCAGCCGCGCTCCAGAAGGCGGCGAACGAGACGAAGATGGGGCCGGAGCAGCTCATCATCGATTACAAGGGCATCCGGTTCGAGAACGGGCAGAACGTGCTGGCCACCGGCGTGGTGACCCAGATCGGCTGGGACGGCGAGAAGCACACGGTGTGGCCGTGGGACCTCGCGAGCAAGGCCAATTTCAAGTCGCTCTACCCGAACCCGAGCTGGCAGGAGCGCGACAGCAAGCCGAAGCCCGGCAACTGAGCGACCCCCCGAAGCGATGACCGAGCTCGCGCAGGCCGTCGTCAACGGCCTTCAGATGGGGTTTCTCTACGCGCTCGTCGCCGTGGGCCTGACGATCATCTGGGGCCTCATGGAGATGATCAACTTCGCCCACGGCGAGTTCCTCATGCTGGGCATGTTCGGCGCCTGGTGGCTCAGCGACAGTGTCGGGCTCGATCCGCTGCTGGCCATCGTGCCCATCGCCGTGGTGATGTACGCGTTCGGCGTGCTCGTCTACCGCCACCTCATGCGCCGTGTGCAGGGGGGCGACCCCTTCACGCAGATCTTCGCGACGATCGGCTTGCTGTTCCTGCTGCAGAACGCGGTGGTGGCCGGCTTCACCAGCGATTTCCGCTTCGTGAACGACAGCCTCCTCGTGCGGCTCAGCGGCACCAGGCTGAGCCTCTTCGGAATCACGTTCGGCGTGCCGCTGCTGCTCGCCGCCGGGCTCGCGCTGGTGCTCTTCCTGGCCCTCTACCTGCTCATCGAGCGCACGGAGTTCGGCCTCGCGCTGCAGGCGACCAGCGAGGACCGCGACGCCGCCCGGCTCGTGGGCATCCGGCCCCAGCGCATGTTCGCGGTGGCCTGGGGCCTGGGGGCCGCGCTCGTCGCCGTCGCCGGCGCGATCCTCGTCAATTTCTTCTCCGTCTATCCTCAGGTCGGCTTGCAGTTCACCGTGCTGGCCTACGCTGTCGTGGCCCTCGGGGGGTTCGGCAGCCTCCTGGGCACGTTGCTGGCCGCGCTGCTGGTCGGGGTGATCCAGAGCGTGACCGTCATCTACCTGCCTCCGGCCTTCAAGGACGCCTTCGTGTTCGCCTCGTATCTCCTGATCGGACTCTTCCGGCCGCAGGGCCTGTTCGGTCGGTTCTGATGCGGGCCGGTCGGATCGCGCTGGTGATCGGGGCCCTCGCCGCCATCGTCTATCCCATCCCGCTCCAGATCCAGGGCACCACCTACTACCAGACGGTGGGCTTCCTGGTGCTGATCAATGCCATGCTGGGTGTGGGCTGGAACGTCATCGGCGGCTGGGCGGGGCAGTTCGACTTCGGGCCCCAGGTGTTCTTCGCCGTCGGCGCCTACACGGCCGCGCTGCTCTACGTGAAGCTCGGCGTGGACGCGTGGCTCGGCCTGCTGGCCGCCGTCGCCGTCGCCGCCGTGATGTGCGCCGTGCTGACCTACCCGCTCACGCGCCTGCGCGGCCACTACTTCGCGATCGCGACGGTCGCGATCTGGATGATCGCCCAGCCCATCGGCGCCACCTGGGAATACATCGGCGGCAGCCAGGGCCTGTTCCTTCCGGTGAAGCCGCCCGCCGGGGTCGTCGCCGAGGCGCTCTCATTGCAGTTCTCCGGGCCGACCAAGTCGATGGGCTACTACTACGCGGCCCTCGTGCTGTTCGCCGTGACGCTCGCGCTCATGGCGCTGGTCGAGCGCTCGAAGCTCGGCTACTACTTCCGTGCCATCCGCGACGACCAGGAGGCCGCCGAGGGGATCGGCATCGACAGCCGGCTCTACAAGGTGATCGCCCGCAGCATCACCGCCGCCGTCTTCGCCGCCGCCGGAGTGCTGTACGCGTTCTGGGCGCTGTCGGTCTTTCCCGAGCAGGTCCTGGACCTCCACTGGAGCACACTGCCGATCATGGCGACCGTGGTGGGCGGCATCGGCCGGCTCTGGGGCCCGGTGCTCGGCGCCGTCATCCTGATCCCGATCGCGCAGATCATGAGCACGACGCTGGGCACCGGCCCGCTCGCCGGCCGCGGCATCGACCTCATCGTGTACGGCCTCATCATCATCCTCATCGCGGCGTTCCGTCCCACCGGCCTGCTCTCGCTGCCGTGGGCGCGCTGGCTGCGCCTGCGCCGGCCGGCCACGGCCTAGCACGATGGCCCCGTTGCTCAGTGTGGAGGCGTCCACCAAGCACTTCGGCGGCCTGCTCGCCAACCGCGAGGTGTCGCTGGCCATCGAGGCGGGCGAGATCGTCGGCCTCATCGGCCCCAACGGCGCCGGCAAGACGACGCTCTTCAACTGCATCACGGGCTACATGCATCCCGACGCCGGCCGTATCGTCTTCGACGGCGGCGACATCACCCGCACGCGGCCCGAGCGCATCTGCCGGCTCGGCGTGGCGCGCACGTGGCAGGTGGTACGGGCCTTCGGCCGCATGACCGCGCTGGACAACGTGGTGTGCGGCGCGCTCGAGCGCACCAACCGCGTGGCCGAGGCCCGCGCGCGAGCGGGGGAGCTGCTCGACTTCACCGGGCTGCGCGGCAAGGAGGACGCCCCCGCCGCCACCCTCACGCTGGCCGACAAGAAACGGCTGGAGATCGCCCGCGCCCTCGCCACCCGGCCCAGGCTGCTGCTGCTCGACGAGGCCATGTCCGGCCTCACGCCCATCGAGGCCGCCGCCGCCGTGAAGCTGGTGCGGCGGATCCACGAGGAGCTGAAGGTGACGATCTGCGTGGTGGAGCACGTGATGGAGGTCGTCATGCCGCTCTCCCATCGCGTGGTCGTGCTCGACTACGGCGTCAAGATCGCCGACGGCGCGCCCCAGGCCGTCGTGCGCGACGAGCAGGTGATCCGGGCGTACCTCGGTGACCGCCGTGCCGCCCGATAGCCTGCTGCAGGTGCGCGACGTCCACGTCGCCTACGGCGCCGGTGTGCGCGCGCTGCAGGGCGTGTCGCTGCGGGTGGAGGCCGGCGAGGTGGTGGCGCTCATCGGCGCCAACGGCGCCGGCAAGACCACGCTGCTCAAGGCGATTGCGGGCCTGGTGGAGCCGCAGGCGGGAGAGGTGACCTTCGACGGCCGCGCGATCAGCGCCGTGGACGCGGCCGACCGCGTGAAGCTCGGGGTGGCGCTCGTGCCCGAGGGCCGCCGCCTGTTCAGCCGGCTGAGCGTGGCCGAGAACCTGACCCTGGGCAGCTACAGCAACGGCGATCCCGCCCACCGGCGCGAGATGCTCGAGCGGATCCAGTCGCTGTTTCCCGTCCTGCGCGAGCGGGCGCGGCAGCGGGCGGGGACGCTGAGCGGCGGCGAGGCCCAGATGCTGGCCATCGCGCGCGCGCTGATGTCGCGGCCGCGCTTCCTCATGCTCGACGAGCCGAGCCTGGGCATCATGCCGCGCCTCGTCGACCAGGTCATGGACTCGCTGCGCCGGCTCCACGAGACGGAAGGGCTCACCATGCTGCTCGTCGAGCAGAACGTGCCCGCGGCCCTCGACCTCGCCGACCGCGGCTACGTGCTGCAGACGGGCCGTGTGGTGCTCGAGGGCCCGAGCGAGGAGCTGCGCGGCAGCGACCTCGTGCGCAAGGCCTATCTCGGCATGTGACGGTACTCGGCCGGAAAGGATCGCAAACGCGGCCGCATCCGCGACACAGCAGTGTGGTGCAGAGTGGTGCAGAATAGTGTTATATAGATTGCATGGGTCAGACAGAGAGAGCGATTCGTCAAAGCGTCTCGATTCCTAGGGGCGTTGCTAAACGGGTTCGGGCGTTGGCTAAAGCAAGAAAGATGAGCGCCAATCGCGTCTTGGTCGATTTGATAGAGGCCGGCCTGAAGTCGAAGGAAACAGAGAAAGAGCGCTTCTTTTCTCTCGTGAATCGACTCACGCAAGCCGAAGATGCCGTCGAGAAGCGGCGATTGAAGGAGGAACTGGCGCGGATGACATATGGTGAATGATGCCGAAGATTCGGTGGACCGACCTTCCACCGGATTTACGAGACCATCTGTTCGATCGCGCTGCGGAGCGCAAGATATCGGCAGAAGATCTGTACGCGCTGAAACTATGGCGCGAGTCCGAGCCGGAAGCACCTGATGGCCCATGGTATAAAGACTTCGGTTCTTTCAAAATCTGTGGCGAAGGTGCACTTCCGAAGACGTTTCTGATGAAGGGGCAGCCGGCGAAGGGCAGGTCGCTGTGACTGCTGCATTCTGGGCGATGTGGTGTAGCTCGCTGAACTGAGGCTCGGCTCCCCGGCGCTACGTGTCTGGTTTCATCTACTCGTTTTGCTGGGTCACTCTCGCTGCTCGCCCAACTGCGCACCTCCACCGCTACGCCGCGAGCAAACGTCTACATGTGGCGGCCCTCGGCCTGAAAGGATCACCCATGCAGTTCGGTATCTGCGTCATGGCGGATGTCGACGAGATCGGGTTCTTCAACCACGCCGAGAGCCTCGGCTACGACTCGGTCTGGGTCACGGACAGCCAGATGATCTTCTCCGACTGCTACGCCGTGCTGGCTCTCGCCGCCCGGCAGACGCGCCGCATCCGGCTGGGGACGGGCACGGCCATCTGCGGCACGCGCATCCCGCCCGTCCAGGTGGCGGCGATGGCGACGCTGAACCGGCTGGCGCCGGGCCGTGTGCACCTCGGCATCGGCACCGGCAACACGGCGATGCGCACGATGGGCCAGCGGCCCATGCGGATCGCGGAGTACGACGAGTATCTGGGCGTGCTGGCCGCGTTGCTGCGGGGCGAGACGGTGGACTACCGCCACCACGACCGGGTGCGCCCCGTCCGCATGCTGACGAACAACGCGAAGTATCTCGCGCTCGAGCCCAGGATCCCGCTCTACGTCTCGGGCTTCGGGCCGCGCGCGATGGAGCTCGCCGGCAAGCACGGCGACGGGCTCGTGTTCGCCATCCCGCCCCGCGGTGTCGCCGTCGCCGAAGCGCTGGGCCATGCCCGCGCGGGAGCGGCCCGGGCGGGGCGCACGCTCGATCGCTTCCGCAACTGCGCGTTGACCAACGTGGCGCTGCTCGAGCCGGGCGAGCCGGTCGATTCCCCACGCGTCGTGCGCACGGTCGGGCCCAACGTCATGGCCAGCGTCTACTACTTCTACGACGAGGTGCAGGAGCGGGGCATCGAGCCCCCCGAGTTCCTGCGCCCGATCTGGAAGCGCTACTGCGCCCTCGTGGAGCAGACGCCGGCCGAGCACCGGCACTTCCGGACGCACGAGTTCCACTACACCTACCTGCACCCCGGGGAAGCCGAGCTGATCGACGCCGACCTCATCCGCGCGACGTGCATGGTGGGCACGGCCGAGGCGCTGGTCGAGCAGGTGCGCGAGCTCGAGCGTCAGGGCCTGCAGGAGCTGATGTTCGCCACCGGCGTCGACGAGAAATGGCGCGTGGCGGAGGCGTTCGCGCGCGGGGTCATCGCGCGGATGTAAGCGAGTCGTTACCGGACGTCCCTCGACGCCGCCCGCACCAGCAGGCTTCCATGCGCGTCCACCGCCGCCTCCCACCCCGGGTGCACGAGCGTGCTCGCGTCGTGCTCCTCGACGATCGCGGGCCCGGCGATGACGTTGCCGCTGCGGAGCTTCGTGCGATCCAGCACGGTCGTCTTCTGCCAGCCGCCGATCTCGGCGAACCACACCTCCCGCGTGCCCTTGAGCGCGCCCGCGGGGTCGCGTGGACCCTCGGGCAGGGGCGCGCGGCGCGGCCGGGGCGTCACGCCGATCGCCGCGAGCCGGACATTGACCAGCTCCACGGCGTCCTCCGGCGCGGCGTAGCCGTAAGCGCGCTCGTGGGCGGCGTCGAACTCCGTGCGCAGCCGCGCGATGTCGGCCGGCGTCAGGGTGCCCGGCGGCACGGCGATCGGCAGCTCGAACGACTGGCCGTGGTAGCGGAGATCGACGCTGCCGAGCATCCGGCGGTCGGCGGCGGGAACGCCGTCGCGGTCCAGGCGGGCCTTGCCCTCGGCGAGGAAGGCGGCGAAGAGCGCCTCCAGCGTGGCGGGCGCCAGCGTGTCCAGTCGCAGGCGGCGCGTGGTGACGAACTCGTGGCGCAGGTCCGTCATCAGCATGCCGACGGCGGAGGCGATGCCGGGGTTCGGCGGCACCAGCACGGCGGGGATGCCGAGCTCGCGCGCCAGGGCATTGGCGTGCAGGGGGCCGGCGCCGCCGAAGGCCACCAGCACGAAGTCACGGGGATCGTAGCCGCGCTGCACGGACACGAGGCGCATCGCGCCGATCATGTGGGCGTTGGCGATCTCGACGATGCCGGCGGCGGCGGCGAGCGGGTCGAGAGCCAGCGGCGTGGCGACGCGGTCGGCGATCGCCCGGCGCGCCGCCTCGGCATCCAGCGCCATCTCGCCGCCGAGGAAGAACGCGGGATTCAGACGGCCGAGGACCAGGTCGGCGTCCGTGATGGTCGGCGTGGTGCCGCCGCGGCCGTAGCAGGCGGGGCCCGGGCGGGCGCCGGCGCTGCGCGGGCCCACGCGGAGCGCGCCACCGGGGTCGATCCACGCCTCGCTGCCGCCGCCGGCGCCGACCTCCACGAGATCGATCACCGGCGTGCGGACGGGATACCCGCCGCCGCGGCCCTCGCCGAGCGGCGTCACCGCCTGGGCGCCCACCTCGATCTCGGTGGACAGCCGGAGCTGCCCGTCCTGGATGAGGCCGACCTTGGCCGTCGTGCCGCCCATGTCGAACGACATCACGTTGCGGTAACCGTAGGGGGCGGCGATGGCGCCGGCGGCGATGACGCCGGCGGCCGGCCCCGACTCCACCATGTACACGGGGCGGGCCTTCGCCGAGGCGGACGTCATCACGCCGCCGTTGGACTGCATCACGTAAAAGGGCGCCACGGCGCCGAGCGCGTGCAGACGGGACTCCAGCGCGTCCACGTAGCGGGAGACGATCGGCATCACGGCCGCGTTCACCGCCGTGGTGCTGGCGCGCAGGTACTCGCGGTACTCCGGGCACACCTCCGACGAGACGGACAGGTAGGCGGCCGGCAGCTCTTCACGCACGATGGCGGCGACCGCGCGCTCGTGAGCGGGATTCAGGTAGGAATGCAGGAGGCAGACGACGACGGCCTCGACGCCCTCGTGCCGCAGTCGCCGCGCGGCCTCGCGCACCTCGCCGAGGTCGAGGGGTGTCAGCACGCGCCCCTCGTGGTCGAGCCGCTCGCTCACCTCCAGGCTGAAGCGGCGCTCCACCAGGGGACGCGGCTTCTGCAGATGGACGTCGTACAGGCGCGAGCGGATCTGGCGGCCGATCTCGAGGATGTCGCGGAAGCCGCGCGTCACCAGCATGCCGACCCGCGCGATCTTGCCCTCGATGATCGCGTTGGTCGCGACCGTCGTGGCGTGGACCACGGCGGCCACGTCGCCGCCGCTCGCCTGGCCCTCGGCGAGGCCGCGCTCGAGCGCGACCATGAAGCCCTGCGCCGGGTCGTCAGGGGTCGTGAGCACCTTGACCACGCGGATGGCGCCGGTCTCGCCGTCGACGAGCGCGGCGTCGGTGAAGGTGCCGCCGATGTCGATGCCGATGCGCAGCGCGCGCATCACGCCCGCCCCCCGCGCTCGGCGTCGGTGGCGGCCGCGTCGAGCGCCCGCGTGGCCGGGTGCACGATCACGCCGTACACGGCGCGGGCGCGCTCGGCCGAGATCTTGCCCAGGGCGACGTCGAGGGCGACGCGCTCGGCGGGGCGCTCGAGCGGCGACTGCGTGCCGCCGCCGCCCGGCGTCTGCACGCTCACCACGTCACCCGGCGCCAGCTGCAATGTGATCTTCGACGGCAGCTCGCGGGACTGCGGCGTCTCCGGGTTCAGGATGTACTTCGCCGGGCGCGCGTCCTGGCCGCCGAAGAGGCCCCAGGGCGCGAAGCGCGCCTTGTCCGAGAGGATGGAGAAGCTCGGCGCGTGGCCGGGAAACGTGTAGTCGCGCCGCACGCCGAGGCCGCCGCGGTGGCGCCCGCCGCCCTCGGAGTTCTCGATCAGCTCGTAGCGCAGGATGCGCACGGGATAGCTGGCCTCGGTCTCCTCGACGGGGGCGTTCTCCGTGTTCTGGAAGTGCGCCTGCACGGCGTCCATGCCGTCGGTCGTCAGCGTCGCGCCGTAGCCGCCGGCAATGGTCTCGTAGTAGGTGAAGTACTCGCCGCTGGCCGGGTTCATGCCGCCGAAGGCGATGTTGCAGACGCAGCCCTTCGTGCCCGCCACCACGCGGTCCGGCAGCGCCGGCGCCAGCGCGCGAAAGAGCAGGTCGCAGAGCTGCATGGCGATCTCCCAGCCGGCGGCCACGGCGGCCGGGTGCTGCGCATGGACGACCGAGCCGGGGCGGCTCCGGATGTCGATCAGCCGGTAGAAGCCATCGTTGACGGGGATGTCGGGATCGATGAGGCACTTCAGCACGTACACCACGCCCGAGTACGTCTGCGACGACGTGGCGTTGGTCGGCGACTTGCGCTGCTCGTCGCAGCCCGTGAGATCCACGGAGACGCGGCCACGCTCGATCGTCACCGTGGCGGCCAGCTTCACCGGCTCGTCGCTGACGCCGTCGCCGTCCATGAACATCTCCGCGGAAAACCGGCCATCGGGAAACTCCGCGAACGCGGCCTCGGTCCGCCGCTCCGTGTAGCGCAGCAGCTCGTGGAGGTAGTGGTCCACGGTGGCGGCGCCGTGCTGGGCGACGAGCGCCTCGATCCGCTGCGCGCCGAGCCGGTTCGCCGCCGTCTGGGCCCGGAAGTCGCCGGAGATCTCCCGGGTGCCCCGGAAATTGGAGCGGATGAGCGCGAAGATGTCGGGGTCGATGTGGCCGCCCTTCACGAAGCGCACGGGCGGGATGACCAGCCCTTCCTGGTAGATCTCGCTCGACACGCCGATGCTGCCCGGCGCGCCGCCGCCGACGTCGACGTGGTGGGCGATGTTGGCCACGTACCCCAGCAGCACGCCCTCGTGGAAGACCGGCGTGATGAGGGTGATGTCGTTCAGGTGCACGCCGCCCAGGTAGGGATCGTTGATCAGGATCCCGTCGCCCGGCGCCAGGCGCTCGGCGCCGTACGTGCGGATGGCGCGCGGCACGATGTGGGCGAGGGAGCCCAGGTGCGAGGGCTGGGCGAAGGCCTGGGCGATGGTGCGCAACTCACGGTCGAAGAACGCGCAGGAGAAGTCGCCGCGAGTCTTGATGTTGGTGGAGTACGCCGCGCGCCGCAGCGTGGCCCCCATCTCCTCGGTGATGGCGAGCAGCGCATTGCGGATGACCTCGAAGCGGACCGGGTCGATGTCGAGCGCCAGCGTGCGCACTATGCACCCATTTTTCGTTTGCCCTTCAAAGCCACTCGTTCGCGCTTCCGCGGACAGCTCGGACACCCGAGGGATCGAGTCGCTCCACGCTCAGCAGCACGCTATCGAGTTCATCTCTCATCGTCAAGGTCTCGGTGCGACTCTGCCTTGTGTCATTTGCCAGGAGTCGTCGTCATGCCCACACGCAGATCGGCACACGCCGGGCGCGCAGGCTCTACAGGTACATCACGTCGTACGCGCCAAGACCGCCGGGGTGGTCCCGGGCCAACCGCTCGAGCGCTGCGGCAAGGGGCCCCGGACTGCCGTGCGCACGACGGGACGAACAGAGGACGATTCCCGCATGGCCGCGGGCCTCGCGGATCGCGTCCTGGCCGAGGCGGACGAAATGGCGGACGTTGCCGCTCACCAAGCACCGGCCTTCGCGCGCAGCGAAGGCCAGTTGCGCCGTGTCGGTCAGCCCACGGTTGCCGACTTCGTGGGCACTGATGGCGTCGATTCCCCGGCGCCGCAACGCGGCGGCTGCGGCTGGGGCCAGGTCCTCATCGAGGTAGAACCTCAACGGCGCCGGGCGGCTCTGTCTTGCCGGGCTTTCCGCGTTTCGTGGAGCGCCTCGTTCTCGCCGATCAGGGTATCGATCTCGGCCCAGGACCGCTCGTAGTAGGTCAGCGCGGCCCTGATCTGGGCCTCCAAGAGGTGCGGATGGCGGGCTCGGAGTCGCTTCACGTTGTCACCGGCGCCCCGGTACATGCTGATGACCTCCCACACGCCGAGGCCAGTGCCCGTAACCTTCGCCTCGCGGCCGGCGGGCTCGTCGGCAAAGTGAATGCCCGGACACTCACGCATGCGCACGGCCTCCTCCAGCAGGTCCTGGGTCACTTCTGAAAACGAGCGGCGCGAGCGTTTCGCGATCCGCTCGATCTCGGCTCGGAGGTGCGGCTTGAGGCGCAGGGTTCGCGTCGGTGTCGCCATCGTGATCTCGTGTGCTCGACTGTAACACACGGCTCCTCGGACTCAGTTCACAACTCTTGGCGATAGCTCCTGCGTCTGCGCGATACGTGCGTGCCGCTTCGCGACCGTCTCTATCGGTCTGCGCGCGGCGGACGCGGCGCTGCCCGATCGGTGCCTTTTGCCGCTGGATGACAAGGCGTACAAGCGCTTTACCGCGGCGCTCGACAAGCCGCCCGATCCGCCATCGGTATGTCCCGCCGCGCCGGCCCCAGCAGAATGGAAAGGTCGAACGGAGTCATCGCATCGACAATAGTAGAAAGTAAGGAGTAGAAAGTAAGGAAATATACGTGTTGTGGTTTGTCCGGTACCGATAGGTTCGCGCCGTCCGGCGGTCATGATATAAGCGATAGCAGTGCGCGGCGCTCTCCTCCATAGCCGCTCCATTAAATCTCAGGGCGCGGCTCGACGCCCCGCCGCGGCCGAACGTCCGGCTGTGCCGCACGCTCCGCACTCCGCCGCCCTGGGCGGAATGAAGGGGCGCTGTCACCACCCGAGCCCCTGGCGGACCATCACGAACTTACGACTTTCGATCCGGCGAACGCTCCCCATTCCGGGCCCAGGTTGCCGAGGGAACAGATGGTCGCCTAGCTCTGGCTGCGTACGGGCGGGCCGCTGAGACTCGTATCCGCCTGGACGAGAAGGTCCGCCGCGGTCTCGGCGTCGCCGTCCGAGAGGAAGGCGGCACCGGTCCTCACTGTGAGTTGTACTCCCTGCATGAAGCTGT